>CAIOIX010000159.1 GCA_903858445.1 uncultured beta proteobacterium | reverse complement strand
TCAGAGTTGCTGGATTGCAGTCAATGAAGACTTGATTTTCTACTAGGATAATTGCATCTGGCGCGCCCTGATAAAGATCCTTGAGTTCTTGCGCTTGTTTCGCCAACTCGGCATTTTTATCAAGAATGGCTTTTTCAGCTAATTTGCGTTCAGTAATATTACGCTGAATCGAAATCCAATGGGTATACCAACCCGTTTCATCCGCTACTGGAATGATGTCAAGCTCTAACCAAAATGGCTCCCCATTCTTTTTGTAATTGAGCACCTCTTCACGAACCGGTTGCCACTTCTCAAGCGCTGCGCGAATTCTATCTGAGGCGGCACGGTCTGTACCAGGCCCTTGAAGGATGGACGGAGTCTTTCCGATAACCTCCTCTGCTAGGTAACCTGTTTCTCTCGTATAGGCTTCATTGACAAACACAATGGGAGGTCCACCAGCTTGGTTCCGAGGTTCGGCTAAAGTAATCACCACCGCGTCATTCGTATTCGTAATCACTAGATCCGAGAGTCTGAGGGCGGCTTGACTCTGTTCAAGGACTTTGAGGTTTTCATTTAACGTTTTATAGGCGCGACGTTGCCTATAGAAAAAGAATCCAATCAGCATATCTAAAATAACTGCACCGAAGATGGTAAAGGCTATATTGCGTCGCCATCTCGATAAATAATTGCTTTCATCAAGTCCCAAGTTTATAAAATACGGATACGGACTTAGATTTTTATAGGCAAACATGCGGGTAATCCCGTCAACTTGGGAGGCGGCCCTAAGCGTTCCAGAGTCATGATCGATCATGACTTTTTCCAATTGGCTTTCAGAAACCTTTTGAGGTTCCTTCCCCAGAACTTCTGGAAATCGATAGATTAAATTGCCGTCTCCAATCGTGCGCACTGCAATTGCCCCATGCTCCCCCACTGCAATCCTTTTAAGTTCATCTTCAAAGTTACTGATGGGTATGGACGATGAAGCAAGACCCAAAAATTCACCAGATTGAGATCGAATGACCCTAACAAATAACAATAATGGCAATTGCGAATGTTTTCCAATAACCACTTTTTCGGAGAAGTATTGATTAACTTCCGGATGATCGTGTAGATAACTAAAATAGTCATGATCGGATACATTGGTGAGTTTTTCGTTGATATTGGAGCCGTATAGCTGGTCACCGTTGGCATCATAAATACGTATTGAATTTGACAAATGATTTAGTCTTACTTGCTGCTCAAGCAGATGTCCAACCCGTATTTGATAATGACTACGCGTACTTGAGACCATTTCCTCTGGTTTGAGTTGTTCGACAACAAATGCCAGAGAGTTATCTACGCTTTTAAATTTATTTAAAAACTCATTGGCTAAAACATAAGTAAGATTTTCGGCATGACGAGCTGCATCTTCTGTTTCCGATTGATAGGAGTTCCATCCTTGGTAAGCAACCAAAGTGGCAAGCACCAGCGTTAAAGCGGCAAAAGGTATCCAACTACTAAAAAAGTCAGATTTAGCTCTAGAAAGGAGCTTACTCAAGATGGGCGCACTCATCTTGAAAGCCTGCAGTAGGCCGGCGCAAAATCGTACGCCTGTAAATTTGGCGTTCGGCTTGTCGTGCGGGGGGGGGATTTGATAATCATTTTTGGGTCATAAATTATAAAAAAATCGTAAAGTAATGACTAGATACAAGGGCTTATTAAATCCACACTAAAAGTCCATTTATGAAATTAGCTCCACGTTTAAAGAGTATTTATCGTGCGGCTTTTGCGTTGATAGTTGGTTTGGGGTGGCAATATGACCCGAACTATTAAGTTGATTTATCGCGGCATTTATCAATATCCCCCTTCTAACCCATTAATACTGTCGATTGGTTCGATTTGGTAGCTTTTCCGGCGCTTTATTGGCGATTTGAATACCTTTCGTCGTATCTAAGATCGACCTCTGCAGAGTATTTGTAATTCATTGGATTAAAACCAACGGGGGATAGGTTGAATTTAGTAAAGCGCTTAAAAATAGGGCAGAG
>CAIOIX010000158.1 GCA_903858445.1 uncultured beta proteobacterium | reverse complement strand
ACTCATGATTTCACGCCACCACTTTTAATGCTAACCCACACGCGTTGCCCTAAGAGCGCCAAAAGCATCAAGAAAAACGCTGCTACCAATCCGCCGGCTGTCGATTTGATCATGCCCTTTTTACTCGCGGTTGGGGCAGTGTTGGCCTCTAAACCCTTGGTAAAGCGCACCTGGATGGCGAGCAACTGGCTATGCAACTGATCGAGTAATTCTTGGCCGTTGGCATCACCCTTGCCTAATTTGCTGCGCAGGGAGCCCTCGATTACTAGCAGCTGATCATCGAGTGCTAAACCATCAAAGGTCTGGTCTTGCAGCGGGATGGCCTGATCGATAAAGGCTTTGATGAGGCCAATTTGCTCTAAACGTTTTTGTAGTCTGGCCAAGACCTCTTTTGAGCCATTGATGTCGTTGTTGACGGCCACAATTTGGGTTGCTAGCGGGAGGTACTTGGCTCCTGAGTCCTTGGGGTCAACCACTTGGCCACTGATATTAGCACCGCCGGGGAAGCGCTTGTGCAGCTCTTCTAAAGACTTGACGCGCTCTTGCTGGTAGCCCATCTCGATTTGGGTGCTGGTGATTTTTTGCTGCACATCCGCCACGGCGCTAACCGTTTGGCTCTCGTAGCCATTGAGTAAAGAGCGTATCTGCAGGTAGGCACTACCTGAGCGTAAAAATTTTGCGCTTGCTCGGACATTGACAATCGATTGCTCTTTAGATGAGCCGCTGGCGGTCAAGGTGAGACTGAGGATGGTGGTCGAAGCCGCGTCTAAGTCCTTGCTGATTCCTGCTAAGTCTTTAGTGTCAGCTTTGGAGAGCGCATAAGTGGGTAGTACGTTTTTTTGCCACCACTGCTCGTTGCTCAAAGCTTTATAGAGGAACGCTTGGTCCTGCGGGGCTTTATTGTCTTCAACAATTTGATCGGCCAAGTTTGGCAGGCTCTTTTGCAGCATCTTCCAGGAGACGAGGTCCAGGGCGTAGCTATTATTATTATTATTATTTAGTAAAACATACTCCGCCTGGTAACTCCCCAGGAAATACCAATTACCGAGCCCTAGCACTGCACCGACTACCGCGGCAATGGCGAGTTTTTTCCAGGCACTTTGCACGAAAGTAACGATATCGAGCAGGGAGATTTCAGCGCCCCCAATAGAGTCGCTTTCATCTGTTGAAGATGGGGTTCTGGAGGAGTGATTTGGCTCGGTCATCAACTGGTTTTTCTAAAAAGTAATGCTCACATCGTTTGGCAGAATCGCGCCATCGAATACTTGCTTTTTGATTATCTCATTATAAATATTACAGCTATCTATTGGCCAAGCTGGCCTTGAGCTATTTGCTCAACCATGGGGATTACCCGCTATCTTATTTTGAAACCCCAAACTTAGGCCCGCACCTAAGGTCAGCCACAAAATGAGGGCGTCAAAAAAGACCTTTTGACTAATCTCGGTGGTGCACCACATGATGAGTGCACTAAAGAGCGCCCACCAGACCATAGTGGAATAAGGGTTTGCCACAATGCCTGCGCCGTTGGCCAGCTTAGCCAATTGATAGAGGAGAGTTAAAAGTACGGTAGAAATCAGCAAAAACCCTGGAATACCTAGACCCAAGACCAAGTCGATCCAACCGCTGTGACTTTGGTGCAATTTGGAGTCGGGCCAGTTGATTTTGGTTAGACGCCCAAAGGAGCGCTCAATCAACCCGTAGCCCAGGGGATTTTGCATGGCTAACTTGATGCCCTCTTTTGCCCAGGCTATGCGT
>CAIOIX010000157.1 GCA_903858445.1 uncultured beta proteobacterium | reverse complement strand
AGCGATCTCCGACTGCTTTAAAACCACCCTTACCGGAGAGGTAATGCTTAATAACTTCTAGCTTGAACTCTTTGCTGTATTTGGACATGAGACTGACCCTTTTTAGTTGGATTTGGTGTCCAACTTTTGTGGGTCAGTTCAGATTTAACCTTTATCAGCAACACGGCATCCATCGTAAAAACTACCTAAAATGAACTAATTCAAAAAAGGTAGTTTTTTACAGGAAAAAAACTTAATTTTTAATGCGCTCCTCAATCCAAGAGCCCAAAATATCAGCAATCTGTATGCTATTGCTATCTTGCATAATCATATGCGAATTTCCAGTAATCCCCACCTCCGGCAAGAGCAATAGCTCAACTTTACCGCCAGCTTGGTTGACCTTCTCAACAAAGGCGCGACACGCTTTTAATCTAGGTGCCCAGCGAGGTGAAATCTCCATATAGTCGCCGTACATAATCATAATTGGCATCTTAATATACGGTGTTAAATCACCATCGGCTGCAGGACAAGCAGATGGCTCTACCGCAATAATTCCAGCGATCCCTTCATTGCTAAGTTGTGCCGTCTGAAACGGATAGATACCAGATTGAGAATGGCTAATCAAAACAGTTTTTCTTAGCTGCTTAGAGAGTTGCGACAAGTTTGGTATCGTTGGATTTGGAGTTGGCATTGAAAATAACCAATCGGCAACCATTTGCTGCCACAAGCTATTTTGGGCTGCAATAGGAAACTTTTGCCCATCGTAGACCTTAGGATATTCGCTACCAAAGCGAAAGATAGTCCAGGCTGACTCATGGCTAGCTGCAAATACTACGGGTAAGTTCTCTGGACTCTCTTTGCCCATTTTAGCGGCATTCATTGCACTAGCATTTACTGCCGAGCGACCCCTGCCCGATTGATCAATCACATATGTAGGGTAGCCTCGCTTAACAAAATACTCATCCCAACCTATGCGACCATCTGGTGTTGACTCCCAAGTTTTACCAGTCAAACAGCAACCATGAATCATCACAACAGAATTAGGTTTAGCCTGTAAGGGAATTTGATAGCGTACATACATTTGGTCAACGGTAATCGTGCCTGACTGTGCGTATGCTGGCAGTGTCGATAAGGTGCTTGATTCAATATCTCTCCCTCCAACAAAAAAGCTTCCTTGCTTGGCAAGCGTTGTTGGACCACTTAACACCTTCTCGCTTAAAGGAGTGACCACCACATTGAGTGTTTTAGTTTGCGCGATTGAAGTGGATGGTAGTAGCAAAAGAATGGCTGAAGCTATCCCAGCCAAACTAAGTGCAGTAATATTTTTCATTTTTTGTCTCCAGAGATTATTTTATTTATCGGTATATAAAATCCTATTCGAGAATAGCACGAGGTTATTTGTCATGCTCTTGACCCCAAATTAAAGGGTTGATCCAAATGGCTACAAAGGAACTGATTGTTAGGTGAGGGGACTTGGTTTAGCAGAATGCCGATAAAAAGGATGGGCCTTGAATAATTTATCGACAAACCCCCCAATATTGCTGTACCTGTTGCATCGACCGACTGAAGTACATGCACTCAATTTTAAATTTTATTAATTAAGT
>CAIOIX010000156.1 GCA_903858445.1 uncultured beta proteobacterium | reverse complement strand
CATTGTCGGCGAGGTGATTCTAAAAGGAAAAAAACATCACTGGGGTCAACCCAATCGACATTACCATCAAGGTATGAAGGCTGGCGATAACACACTTAATTTATTGTGTGCTCGCGTATTATTGCGCTCACTTGTTACCAAAGGACATTACGACTCAGCCGATTTTTTGCATGAATACATTCGTTTTATGACGGGGCCAGATTCGCATAACGATACCTACGCAGAATCTTACCACCGCGATTTTTTTTCAAACTATGCAAATGGCATTGCCCCCGAAAAATGTGCTGGGGCAGAAGGACATGACACAGCCTCTATAGGTGGTTTGGTCAGCTTACCATTACTGATAATGGCTACTTTATGTGATGGAGAGTTGTCTACCACCACGGCTGCTTTAACCCAACAACGTCTAACCCATAATTCATTGTTGCTAGAACGCCATACGATTGAACTCAGCACCTTACTGTTTCACATTTTTCATGATGTGGATCCTGATACAGAACAGCTCGCTTGCGCAGCTGCTGGCAAACTAGGTTTTCCAGCAGCTAAAGTGATTCAAACTGTTCGCAAAAATCACACTAGCGATCTTGATGTTATTGGCGGTCTACTTAGCCCCGCCTGCTATATTGATCAATCATTTCCCTCCGTGCTTTACCTAGCCGCTCGCTATCATGATGATTTTGAAAGCGCACTGATTGCTAACACCAATGTTGGCGGTGATAACTGCCATCGAGGAGCCGTTTTAGGCGCAATACTTGGAGCGTCTTTAGGTGTTGAAGCTATTCCAAAACGTTGGATTAATGGTCTTAACGCGCATGCAGAATTAAATGATGAAATTGAGAAGTTTATTACTCTATATGCACAGATAGCTTAACTTATTACAATCTTAGATTGGCTGATAGATAAGTTGCCATTGCTTTATTAATAATTACTATAACAGTGTATTTAGTAATGACTTTGTGCAAAGGCTGTGCAACAGAAATTTAGACAAAAAAATAGCTTACAAATTTGTAAGCTATTAATTTAATTGGTGCCCAGAGCCGGGGCTAGCCCCGCGCCAAGACTAGCTTCAGCCCAATGTTTACAAGACATTTTACAAGGTCTTATGGGCGTTGTGTCGAAAAGTTGTCGAAAGGTTCGGGGGGGCTTTCTTAAAAAGTCGACCCCGGATTTTGGGACCCATTAGCCGCGATCGGGGGAGGCTCCCTAAGTAAGCAAGTTCGTTTAACTTACACCAAACAACTTTGCAGACTCCTTGGCTGAAACAAAGCTTTCAAATGCTGATGTATCTGGATTATCTAAATCCTCTCCTAGTTTCCTTGCCTCATGTGAAAGCCTCGTGAGCAACCTAACAATACGGTCACGGAAGTATGAGTTCAGGTTAGTCTTGAGCATTACCTTCCTAATGTAGGTCTCACATTCCCATAAAGTAAGTGCCATGTCAGCAATTTGAGCATTCGTAGTGTATTTATTCCTATTTTTTGGTCTTTTTTCACCATTTTTTGGCTTATAGCTTGGATCGTTTGTAAACATACTTTCTCCTTGTTGTTGATTTGACACGGGTTTATTATTTTTTTAGTACTTTTCTTAATTTATTTACCACGGCTTTTTAGCAGAGCCTCTTTTTTTAGGGTTATTCTCAAGCCAACCCCTCGCGCGCGCGTCTACCTCAAACTTATTAACGAAACCAACCAGGTAGGTATTGATTCAAACCCACTTTCCGCTAGATTCATAGTTAGACGGAATAATTGACGGTTAGTAAAGTTGGCAGCATCTTTACCAAGCTTCACCTTTACAAATAACCAATCTTTTGTACTCATAGCGTTCTTTTGTAGATCCCAAATTTCTCTTAGCTCTGTTGTTTGGGCCTTGGTTAAATGCTCGGTATTGTTTTCCATTTTTCGTTTCCTTGATGTTATGAGTGATCCCTGAAACCAAACTCCTAGTAAATTATTGGTTTGGGACCACTCGTTGTTAATTTCCATTAAATATTTGACTTACTCCTATTGCAGAGAGAACAAGTTCTCTCTCTGCAATTACCATAGGGCTGTTGTGTTCCCTTAGTAATCCTTGGTTTCATTCAGGGATTACTCAGGTTTCACTCATAACATCAAAGTCTCCAAATTTTTTATCCGTTAGGAATAAGCCACTCCTGTTGGAAGAACTAACAGCGTTTGGTTTTTCATTGGGGTAAAGATACCTTGCAATTAAATATCCGTTATCTGATAAATAATTGAACGCATAACTAAACAATCCACTATTGCCCCCAAGAATGCTTTTCACGAAGGCTCTACTTGGAATTGAATTTGACTGTTCAATTGTTTTGATAATCTTTGAACAAACGTCTAGCTGTTTACGTTCATCAAGTTCAGCTTTTTTCGTAGCCTTAACTGAATCTTTAATCTCCTTACGTTGGCTGTATGAGGATTTAGAGACTTGACCCACTAGCAACCGTACTGTTTGAATATCGCCAAATTCATCTTCCACAAGCTCTTCTTTTAACTCACCGCGGAAATTAAGCTCGTCGAACTCAGTGGAAATACGGTTCTTAATAATGCTTAGAACTGTTGGGGCATTGGCACCGGCTGTTAAGTCCCTTCCCATAGTTACAGCCGTTTGAACATCGGACTCAATAGAGCTAGCGCCGCGGCTCGATTGATTTTTGACATCATACTGAGCTGACCCCTTGGAAACGTGCCCGATGATCCACACGGAGGCTTTATGTTGCTGTGTCGCTGCTTTAATGGCTGCGAGCATCTTAGATTGCTCGGTGTTGCTATTTTCATCATTCAAGTCAAAACTTGCTGCACTGGTGTCGAATATAAATAGAGGT
>CAIOIX010000155.1 GCA_903858445.1 uncultured beta proteobacterium | reverse complement strand
GGCGCTATGCCCGGTTGACTACGAATAAAGGTGAGGAAAGTCTGCATTTCTTCATGGGTGGGGGTGATGTGATTCCACCAGAGATTTTGATTCTTGGAGGCTAGTAAAAGCTGGGTGTGGCTGGTGTGCTTATCGAGCTTGAGTTGGGACGATTTCCCGTCTGCCATAAAAAGCACTTCAATTGGAGGCTCGCCATACTCATCCTCATAGGGATCTTCGCCCAGATCCTCCAGTTCTTTGAGGCGGTCTTTGCTAATGGGCGCTTGGGGCAAGCGATAAACTTCAACGATATCGCCGTAGAGATCCTCTTCCTCAGTAATGAACTGGGGAGGAATTTCCCAGGTATGGTTTCCGGCTGAAGGGACGGAAGATCCGCCCGATCCTCCTCCTTTGCCAGAGCTACCATGGACCTTTCGAGTCTCTGAAAAAAATTGCAATAGGAGTTTGAGATTGGCAACTCCGGTATTGATGATCGGCTCATCAAAAATGGGGTTGATGAGTAAGAAGCCGCTCACGCGAACCAAATCGGAATAGGGGCGGTTGATGATGCGCTCTAATTGGCGACGTATTTTTTGCGAGAGATCGGGCCATGACTGACTTTGCACGCGAATTTTACGGTCAATATCACAGAGTTTGGAGCAATCAGGAGCGCGTTTAGGATCTTGCAATAAAAAAGTATACGGATTGCGGTGCAAGCCCTCTTTCTCAAGAGTATTGAGATCGCGATCCTCGCTGATGGGCGTTAAGCGTCGTTCATTAGAGCAGAGGTAAATCGCGGCGATGAGTAGGGCATTGCATTTGTCAGTAGCGCGATACTCTTTCACTTCGGAGTCCGATTCGGTTTCGGGCCAACGCATGTTGTTTAGAGTAATCGAGTACAGCGGAAAAGTTGAGCATCCTTTTCTGAACATGGGGTTGGAGGTGTAATAGCGACCCCCCGTTCTTGCCGTGGGGTCACTCATTACTTGAGGGTGAAATTGCGGAAAAAGGGTACCTAAGGAGGTCGTCTCATAATTGCGCTGTACCGCTTGCTCAATCTTTAGCGCCGTCTTTAATAGACTTTCAAAGGGGATGGCGAGTGATGTAAGGTCAATGCCGCTTTCAATCAACGCTGTGACCATGCGGCGAAAAACTTTGACAAATTCGGGATAGGCCCGAAAATCGGCGGCGGGCTTTAAGAAATAAAGCAATTGCCGCAATTCTCGATCAGGCTCTAGCTTTTGAGCTTCTGGCGACAAGTCATAAAAGCCCGCATGAAAAGGCTCGGCAATTACTGAATGCGATCTAGCGAGAAATTCCTCAAAGTTCAGTTGGGGATAGAGTAGGCCATAAATGACTTTGAGCTCAGGGCTGATGTAATAGTTAGGGCAGAAGGTTTCACTCATGATGTTTGGCTTTACTGCGGTTCTGCGCAGCGCGCATGTCTTGGAAGGCCTTGGTGGAGACGCCTAAAAATTGCGCAAATTGGGCATCGCTGGGGCGCTGCTCAAAGCAGTCATGCAGCAGGGCGGCATTCCACTCCTGGGAGAGCATGTTTGACAAAGCGAGACGCCCTGAGAACTGGGCATCCGCATAGGTATTGGCAAGTGCTTCGGAGCTATTTTTAGCTTGTAACAGGCAGTTGAGTTTTTCATGGGGATTGATTTTGATGAGAAGCCCAATCAGATCGATCTGCCAGTACTTGGCGATCAATGAGAAGTGGGTACGTTCTTTATTGATGGGGGTGACTATCGGTGGATCAACTTGCAATTGGCTAAATGCAACATCAGGATTGATGCGCGCATCGATTTGCTTTCGGTCATCCTGAATGAGGCCAACAGAAGATTTTCCTTCTTTGAGAGCCTGCATCGTTTTTCGAATGATCCCGGGGTCGAGCACAATTTGATCGGCAGACAGCTCGATGAAAGTCATTCTCCCTGTTGGAGATGCTGGTTTATCGAGTGGTGGTGCTGTACTCACGAATGCATTCTGATAGTGGTAAAAATTTATTCCATGGAAAGATGTAAATAGCCCATGAAGGTGCTCAATATGATTTTTTGCATTGGGAAATCAACGGTTATTGTTTTTATCAATAGTTGGATAGAATTTTTCAGCCCCGCCATCAAGAAAAAACCTTTCAAACTGCGGCAATGCTTTGCGACCTTCAGCTGCCCCAAGTCCAACGAGTCGATGAATCATGCTCACGCCATCCAGCGAGAATTTGCCGGTTGATACTTTTGGCTGAAAGCGGAAAAATCTTGGCGCCTCTTCTTTATGATCGGAAAGTAGTATTGCCGTACCGTCTGAACCGCGTGATTGACCCTGCATAAATAAAGCCGTAGATTTCAGGAGTAGGTCAGCGTAACCAGGTTCAATGGGGATATCTAGGGCCTCTTCGGTGCATCCAATGCGCACGATATACAAATCATCATTTTTCCAACCAAGAACACTGCGCGCTTCTACGGCCGCTATACCTGCTGGGTTATTTGCCCATATTCCGCCGTCAATTAGTGGTGATCCACTTGGCATTGGATGGGCTCGAAAGTATGTCGGTGCAGCAGCCGTTGCCATTGCAACATCAACCACACTCTCTTTCCAGTCCATTTGGAATCGTTCATGATGTCTTGTCTTAAATACATAGACGTCTTCATTGTCTGCATGGTATGCGGGAATAAGCAGTCGAATAGAGCTATCGCCTAGGCACTTATCTTGAAAGGCTCGTTCTAGTGCTTTTTTGAGTTCAAAGGGATGGTATTTTGGGGTGGCGATTTGTTTCCCAAAATTTAATGCCATTTTAAATTTAGATGCGTAATATGCGATCGATCCATGTTTTTCGAGTGGATTTTTCTGGTCAAAAATTCGAGGGCCTTCGTTTACGTAGAACTGAGTAATCTCTTTGGTTGACATTCCCAGTCCAAGACCCAAAGCAATGATCCCGCCTGTAGAAGTTCCAGCTATCAAGTCAAAATGATCTGCAATCCTTTTTCCCGTTGCTTCTTCAATGGTTTGTAAAAAAGAAGCTGCAAATGCTCCTTTGATGCCACCGCCATCAAGAGTCAGAATTCTTTTTTTAGTCTTTTGCATCATCATCTCCGGGATGTTTTCCACCGCCTTGCCATTCATCTGTGGCAAGCCAGTGCTCAAAGTAATAAAGCCATAGATAGGCCCATGGAACTATTGTTTCTGCGATGGGCTTATCAGGTGTCCATTCATCATATTTAGGAAAGTGCAAACACAGCTGGACTGGTTTTGATGAGTACACGTGAGGTAACGCACGACCATTGGCGATATCGATAAGATTTGGACTTAAGACATACACTTCTGGAGTGCAATTTTTTTTGTGGCGAATGCGTAATTGATACATGCGACCCAGTGCACTTGGTCGCGCATCAAAGTCCCAAATTAACTGGCCTCTACGCACCATTCCATGCCCTCGACTGATTGGGTTGAATCTCAATCGAAAGCACTGTTGCTCTGGGCTTAAATTTCTCGTTGTTCTCCCGCGCATTTTTAGAGGCCAAAGAAGGTATTTTTTGGTACGGTAACCGCACCATAGGTTGGCGAGCTAACCAAGCCAATTGATGGTGCAACACTTAGAATTCCAGCCGATCGTGCCTGCCCGATAGGTGTGACGAGTTTGGCAAAAATTTCGCGAACCTGCGATTCTTTGCTGCCAAATTTTTTGACAGACTATCGGCAAATTTGTCGACCCCATCTACCTGTAGAAGTCCTTCTATCGAGGATAGGGCATCCGCATGCCATGTACGAAAGGCATCTGCGCGTTGGGTATCTTCATTCCACTTATCGGCAAAGTTCTCTCCGGCAGTAGTTTCATTCTCGATTGTGTAATACGGTTTCCCCGAACGCATTTCTATATGAATAAATATTGGCATAGCCTTAATCACTGCGGTGATTAAGGCAAATTCATCGGCATAGATTGCTTGTTTCGCGCATGCTGCGTATGCTTTTGCTGCAAGGGTGGTAATAATCACTGAGATAGGCGCAAGCTCAGCATGACTTGACCCCAAAAATCTTTGATCGCGATGGCGTTTTAATATTTGAACAATGCGTTTTAAGATGGGCTTGGTTCTAGTTGGCTCTGGTAGTGGTTCAATGCTATCGGTAGCTACCGTTGTAAATTTTTTTTCCAAGATTTGAAATTGCGGGCTAATTGCTGCATATTGCTCAAACCTATTGATATAGCCTTTAGGATTAGTGGGTTTCCATTGGCCCATCGTCTTGTCGGGCACTAGCTCACCGCCTTGGCGACAATTGGGGTTGATGATGGATGGGGTTATATCGAGGTGAAATTCATTGGCATAATTAATTCGCCAGCATCGCTGTTTTTCTTCCAGCATTCCCTTGTATGTGGCTTGCTCCTTCAAGCGAGTGCCTATAAGCGCCTTGACAGCTTGTGCGGTAGATGTATTTCCTATGTTGGGTAGATGGCAGACTAGATCAACATCAAATTCATTGGCTAATATGGGCTTAATTGCTGTACCCAATGCAATGGATCCCTGGGGGTAAATTTCAACTTTTTTAAGGTGGGGTGAGTTTGATTCGGATAACCAAGTGCCGACTGCTTCATAGCGCCCTTTGGCAGTCTGAAATTGAGCCTCAGTAATCTCCACTTGTTGACAAACCCGGTCCAGTAGTCCAACAATCATCTGTCGCTTACTGCTAGCTAATTGCGCGTTATTTCCATTGGGTTGCATATGATTCTTTCCGGGCCTTATCCCGTGTTAAACTACCTTGTCGATAACGACAAATTGAACATGACACAATTAAAGTCTATACATACTTGTCGATAATGTCAAGTTAATATTGGAGATATGTACAATGGAAAAATCAAGCAGGGTAGTCTTTGCTGAAAGATTGCGGGATGCGCGAGAGC
>CAIOIX010000154.1 GCA_903858445.1 uncultured beta proteobacterium | reverse complement strand
TTTGTACCTTACCGCCATTCGGTAAAGCCAATTAAGGCTAGCCCAAAGTGGGCTGGGACTGATACAATCTTCTTTTTCGCAATTAATGGAGTTATGTCATGGCAAAAGTTTGCCAAGTCACTGGGAAGAAGCCGATGGTTGGCAACAATGTATCCCATGCAAACAATAAAACGAAGCGTCGCTTTTTGCCGAATTTGCAAAATCGCCGTTTCTGGGTTGAATCTGAAAATCGTTGGATTAGCTTGCGCTTAACCAACGCTGGTTTGCGCGTTATCGACAAAAACGGCATTGATGCTGTGTTGTCTGATCTACGTGCACGTGGCGAAATTTAAGGAGCGCACAAATGGCTAAAGGCGGTAGAGAGAAAATTAAATTAGAGTCATCAGCTGGTACTGGTCACTTCTATACAACTTCAAAAAACAAGCGTACAAAGCCTGAGAAAATGGAGATCATGAAGTTTGATCCAACCATTCGCAAGCACGTTGCTTACAAAGAAACAAAGCTCAAGTAACGCATTTATTGAATGCATGCTGCAAGCAAATAAAAAACCCGCTGTAGTAGCGGGTTTTTTATTGCCTCAAAAGAATGCCTATTGAGGCAAACGCCTTATTGCGTTTTATATGTAGCGACGCAACCTTAAAGAGAAATCACGCAAGTTCACCAGGCCGCTCGCTTCGGCACGCTGGCACCATGAGTGCAACTGCGATAGCAACTGATCTCCGGTTGCATTAGAGCGACTCCAGATTGCCTGTAAATCGCGCCGCATTTCTATCATCTTGCGCAACTGAGCATTCCCGGCAATTAACTCTTCAAGCTTTGCCTTCTCATTGTCACTTAAGCGTGATTCATCTTTACCCAGCCAAGTACGCGCATCTTTTAGATGTGAAGCTAATACCTGCATATGTTGAACTTCATTATTAAAGAAGCTACGCAGAGTCTTGCTATAGCGAGCCATAATTTCATAACGGTTGGCAATGATTGCCTCTAAGGTGCCTTTATCTGCAGGGCGCAAATCACTTAGTACTGGCTTTGGCTGAGTCTTCTTCACCTTAGCCAAACCAACGGCACTCATCATCTGAATGTAGAGCCAGCCAATATCGAACTCATACCACTTATTAGAAAGCTTAGCGCTGGTAGCGAAGGTGTGATGATTGTTATGCAGCTCTTCACCGCCAATCAAAATACCCCAGGGGAAAATATTGGTTGATGCGTCTTCACAGTCGTAGTTCCGATAACCCCAGTAGTGCCCAATGCCGTTAATAATGCCCGCAGCAGTAATTGGAATCCAGAGCATTTGCACGGCCCACACTGTAAGGCCAATTGCGCCAAATAAAAATACATCAACGATAAGCATAAGAGCCAAGCCTTGCCACGAAGACTTGGAATACACATTGCGTTCAACCCAGTCATCTGGCGTTCCATGACCAAATTTACTTAAGGTCTCTTGATTGGTGGACTCTGTTTTATAGAGTTCGGCGCCACGAGACAAGACGGTGCCAATTCCTAAAATTTGCGGGCTATGCGGATCATCAACAGTCTCGCATTTAGCATGATGCTTACGATGAATGGCCGCCCACTCCTTGGTAATCATTCCGGTTGTAAGCCATAGCCAAAAGCGGAAAAAATGAGCTGGAAGCGGATGCAGATCCAAAGCACGATGTGCCTGGCAGCGATGCAAGAAGATGGTTACGGCAGCAATAGTGATGTGGGTGACAACCAAAGTAAAGACGATGATTTGCCACCAAGACCAATCTAAATAGCCGTTGGCCAACCAACTCACAAATCCATTAAAAGCATCTGAAGCAAGAACTGAAGCTGTGTTCAAAAGGGGGTCCCTAAAGAGAGGTAAACCCCGATTTTAGTTCTTTGCAGCCTTTTTAGTTTTGACTTTTTCCTCTTTAACCCCTTCTTTATCGCCATCGAGCTCTGGAGCGGCTGCCTTCCTTTGGAAAACTGCCCCAAAAAAGCCGTCAGTTCCATGAATATGCGGCCATAACTGCCACCAAGGGTTATCTAGACTGCAGCCCATAGGCAACTTGTCTTTTGGAAAAAGGGGTCTTAGAACATCCGCTGCTGGAACTGCTTCAAAATTCGGATGCTTTTCAAGGAAAGCCTCTGCAATAGCTTGATTTTCCTGAGGTAATAAGCTGCAAGTTGCATAAACTAAGCGACCGCCTGGCTTCAATAAGCGGCTAGCAGAAGCCAAGATATTGGTCTGCTTTACATTCAGCTCAAGAATCCCAGTAGGAGTCTGCCGCCACTTGAGATCAGGATTACGCCTTAGGGTACCCATACCACTACAAGGGGCATCAACCAAGACTCGATCAATCTTTCCAGCTAAACGCTTGATTTTGGAATCGTTCTCGCTATCAATCCACACAGGATGAACGTTTGAGAGGCCGCTACGGGCCTGTCTTGGCTTCAAATTAGCCAAGCGACGCTCTGATGTATCAAGAGCATACAAACGCCCTGTAGAACGCATGAGTGCCCCAATTGCTAAAGTTTTGCCACCGGCACCTGCACAGAAGTCAACAATCATCTCGCCACGCTTGGGAGCAAGCAAGTAGGAGAGTAGCTGGCTACCCTCGTCTTGCACTTCAAACATTCCAGCCTTAAAGCCAACCGTATTTTGCAAGGCAGGTTTACCCATGATGCGAACACCATCAGGCGAGTAAGGCGTTGGAATCGCTTGATAGCGACCCCCAAGAGCATTCATTTCGGTGAGTAACTGCTCGCGAGTCGTCTTCATGGTGTTAGCGCGCAAATCAAGTAATGCAGGTTGCATCAGGGATTTTGCAAGTTCCTCGCGTGTTTCTTCGCCAGGGTATTTGCCAAATGCATCCCAGAGCCATTCTGGCAAGTTATTGCGAACCAGCGGGTTTAATGAGGCTGGATCAACGGTAGAGACGTGCTGCAACCATTCGTACTCACCAGGCTTCAGTACGTGGGCTAAGTCGGCAATTGCGCTCTCTGCGCGATTCGCAGAACCAAGACCACCCTCAGAGAGAGCGGACATCAAACCTAATAGAGCTAAGCGTCTGGCCTGTGATCCCTCGCCACTAACGGCCAGTTGCGACAACTCATTTTTACGCCGCAAAATAGCAAATGCGCTCTCCGCAATCAGTGCGCGATCACGATTACCAAGCTGTGGCTCAGAGCGAAAATAGCGACTCACCACACGATCAGCCGGTTGCTCAAAGCTCAATAACTCAGGAAGCAAGCGCTCCAAGTGAAGTGCATGCTGAGGCAAGGCCTTAGCATTCGAAAAATTCTTTTGACCAACTGGCGCAATTAAGTTACCACTGGCATTGCGGCGCTCAGGACGGCGCTGTGGATCGTTCGACTTAGCAGCGTAACTTTTTTGGGGGCCTAACCTAGCGTTAGACCTAGAGCCGGGCTTGGAGCTACTTCCTGCTCCGCGGGGTGAACGTTCTTTACTCATAATTTAAATAATTGCGACTCTGGGGGTTGAAGCTTCACTTGATTACCTTCTATTCGCAATCGTCCATCAAGGAACCATTTTACGGCCCGCGGGTAAATCTGGTGCTCAGCAGCCAAAACTCGAGCTGCTAAGCTACCTGCATCATCCCCTTCGAGCACTGGAACCGATGCCTGGCAGATGATTGGGCCCTCATCTACACCTTCAGTGACGAAATGAACAGTTGCTCCATGCTCCTTAATACCAGCCTCCAAAGCACGCTCATGGGTGTGCAAACCAGGGAAGGCTGGAAGTAGGGCTGGGTGGATATTCATCAATCTACCCTCAAAATGACGAATAAAGTGCGGAGTTAGAATTCTCATGAATCCAGCTAAAACCACTAAATCAGCGCCTAATTTATCAATCTGAGCGATGAGAGCCGCATCAAAAGATTCTCGAGTGACATGGTCACGATGCTCAATGACAAAGGTTGGAATGCCCTGAGAGCGAGCAAAATCAAGACCCTGAGCGGCTGAGTGATTGGCGATAACCCCAGTAAATTTGACTGGCCAGCGCTCTTTTTGAGCTATTTTGACGATGGCCTCGAAATTGGATCCGCGGCCTGAGATTAAGGTGACGATTGATAGCATCCCCACAATATAATTGATGGTTACCCTGAAAGCGACCCTGAAAGCGATTTTGTGAACGTATTCCGTGGCCCTACCCAGTTTTCCGCAGGACCAGCTTGTGCCTTAACCATTGGTAATTTCGATGGCGTGCACAGGGGTCATCACGCCCTGCTCAAAGAGCTCAAAAAGGGTGCCACAGAAAAAGGTCTAGTCAGCTGCGTTATGACCTTCGAGCCGCACCCCAAAGAATTCTTCGCCCCAGAACAAGCACCACCCCGCATTCTCAATTTGCGCGACAAACTTTCTGCCTTTGCAGATATTGGTATCGATCGTATCGTCGTGGAGCATTTCAACTCTGCATTTGCCAAACTGACACCAGAAGAATTTGTTTCTGAGATTCTGGTCAAGCGCCTTAATGCAAAATCGATTTTGATTGGCGATGACTTTTGTTATGGTGCAAAACGAGCCGGTAATTTTACTAGCCTCAAAGCCGCCGGCGAAAAATTGGGATTCGAAGTTTCGAGCATTCATACCGTTGTGGAAAGTGGTGAGCGAATTTCTAGCTCAGCATTGCGCACTGCCCTTGCCAATGGTGACATGACGCAAGCTAGCAAATTGCTGGGACGTCACTATGCAATTTCAGGGCATGTGATCCATGGCCAACAACTAGGTCGCACCTTAGGTTTTCCAACCTTGAACTTAGCTGTTGCTAATCATCTGCATCATCGCAAACCAGCAACTAGTGGCATCTTTACTGCTCAGGTCATCGGCCTAGCTGATAAGCCACTACCTGCGGTAGCCAGTCTTGGGGTAAGACCAACCGTTGAAGATGAAGGTCGCGTATTACTAGAAACACATATCTTTGATTACCAAAAGGATGTTTACGGAAAAATTATTACCGTCGAACTCTTAGAAAAAATTCGTGACGAAGCAAAGTACGATAGCCTCGAGAAACTTACACAAGCCATTGCAACAGATGCAAAGCATGCCAGAAATTATTTCCAGAAAAAACCATATGTCTGAAAAAGAAAACTCTTACCCTGTCAATCTTCTAGATACCGCATTCCCGATGAGGGGGGATCTTGCTAAACGCGAACCGCAATGGGTTGCTCAATGGCAGAAAAGTAAACTCTACGAAAAAATTCGGGAAGCACACGCCCATCAGCCGAAGTTCATTCTGCATGACGGCCCTCCCTATGCAAATGGTGATATTCATATTGGCCACGCAGTAAACAAAATCCTCAAAGACATGATCGTGAAGTCCCGCTGGCTCATGGGCTTTGATTCCGTCTATGTGCCAGGCTGGGATTGTCATGGCATGCCCATTGAGATTCAAATTGAAAAACAGTTTGGGAAAAATTTGCCGACGGCTGAAGTTCAATCTAAGGCCCGTGCGTATGCGCAAGTGCAGGTAAATAAGCAAAAGAAAGACTTTGAGCGCCTAGGTGTTTTGGGTGATTGGAACAATCCTTATCTCACCATGAACTATCGGAATGAAGCCGATGAGATTCGTGCGCTAGGCAATATTTGGCAAAAAGGTTATGTCTTCCGTGGATTAAAACCAGTCAACTGGTGTTTTGATTGCGGCTCTGCGCTTGCTGAAGCTGAAGTCGAATATCAAGACAAAACAGATCCAACGGTTGATGTTGGCTTTGCATTCGATGACGCGCAACGCCCGCAACTTGCAAAAGCATTCGGACTCTCGGAACTTCCCAATCAGCCTGGCCAGATTGTGATCTGGACCACAACCCCTTGGACTATTCCCGCAAACCAGGCAATGAACGTTCATCCAGAACTCACATACGCGCTAGTCGATGTGGGTGACAGGCTTCTCATCCTCGCTAAAGACCGGGTTGAGACTTGTTTACAAGACTACGGCCTTGAAGGCAAAGTGATTGCGACATGCCTTGGTAGTGCCTTAGAAAATATCTCTTTCTGGCACCCGTTAGCAAAACTGCATGAAGGCTATCGTCGCCTGTCGCCGATCTATACAGCTGAGTATGTGACCTTGGATACTGGTACCGGAATTGTTCACTCTGCTCCAGCCTATGGCGAGGAAGACTTTAAGTCCTGCAAGACGCATCAACTGGCTGATAAGGATATTCTTAATCCAGTAATGGGTAATGGCGTCTATGCTTCATGGCTACCACTCTTTGCCAATGAGTACATTTGGAAAGCCAATCCTAAGATTATCGAAGCCATGCGTGAAGCTGGTAGTCTTCTCAGAGATAAGATTTACACCCACTCGTACATGCATTGCTGGCGTCACAAGTCACCGATCATTTATCGGGCTACTTCACAGTGGTTTGCAAGCATGGACAAGCAACCATCAGATGGCAATGCAAGCTTGCGCAAAACTGCCTTAGCGGGCATTGAGAGTACCGAGTTCTACCCAGCTTGGGGAAAGCAACGTTTACACAGCATGATTGCCAACCGTCCAGACTGGACCTTGTCACGTCAGCGCCAATGGGGTGTACCGATGGCTTTCTTTGTACACAAGGAAAGTGGTGAACCACATCCACGCACTGTTGAGCTTCTGGAAGACATTGCGAAGCGCGTTGAAAAAGAAGGTATTGAAGCCTGGCAAAAATTAGAAGTTGCAGAGCTACTCGGCGATGAAGCAGCTCAATACGAAAAGAATCGTGACACTTTAGATGTTTGGTTTGACTCTGGCACTACTCACTGGCATGTCATTCGTGGCTCGCATCGTGCTGAGCTGCTGACGCCTGAAGCAGAAATGCCGAATGGTCGCTTGGCAGACCTTTACCTTGAGGGGTCAGACCAGCACCGCGGCTGGTTCCACTCCTCGCTTCTCACAGGTGCCATGCTGGATGGCAAGCCACCATACAAAGCACTTTTAACGCACGGCTTTACCGTTGACGGTCAAGGTCGCAAGATGAGTAAATCCGTAGGAAATGTGATTGCCCCGCAACAAGTTGCTGATAAACTCGGTGCGGAGATTATTCGCCTGTGGGTTGCTTCAACTGATTACTCGGGCGAAATGACAATCTCTGATGAGATCCTCAAGCGGGTTACCGAAAGCTATCGTCGTATTCGGAATACCTTACGCTTCTTATTGGCTAACCTCTCTGATTTTGATCCAAGCAAGCATGCTCTGCCTCCAGCTCAATGGCTGGAAATTGATCGCTATACCGTTGCCCTAGCAAATCAATTGCAAAACGATGTGCAAGCGCACTACAAGGTCTACGAGTTTCAGCCTGCGGTTTCACGCATGTTGAGCTTTTGCTCTGAAGATTTAGGTGGGTTCTATTTAGATATTCTCAAGGATCGCCTCTATACCAGTGCACCAGATTCAGCGGACCGACGAGCTGCGCAGAACGCACTATTCCACATAACGCGCAATCTCCTCAAGTGGTTGGCGCCCTTCCTCTCCTTTACTGCTGAGGAGGCATGGCAGTCATTGCCACATGGCTCCAATGAGAAAGTGCAAGAATCGATCTTTATGGAAGAGTTCGGCACCTTCCCAGAAATAAGCCAAGCAACTGAATTGCTTGCTAAGTGGGGTCGTATTCGTGAAATACGCTCTGAAGTCACTAAGGCAATCGAGATCGAACGCGTAGCGGGTAACGTAGGCTCATCTTTGCAGGCAGAACTCACTATCAAATTGGCGGACGTAGACTTTGCCATCCTTCATTCGCTAGGAGATGACTTACGCTTCGTGACCATCACCTCTAGCGCCAATATCGAATTAAGTAATGGCGGTCTAGAAGTATTGGTACGCGGCAGCCAATACAAAAAATGTAGTCGTTGCTGGCATCACACAGAAGACGTTGGTAGCAATACCGAACATTCAGAATTATGTGGTCGCTGCATCACCAATCTCTTTGGTAGTGGTGAGCATCGTTTGTTTGCCTGAAAACAAAATCAATAGACTCCTATATGAATAAAGCCCACAACTTTCCATTCTTGCGCTCTTTAGCGATAGCGACAGTGGTGCTATTACTAGACCAGCTAAGCAAATGGTCGGCACTAAGTAATCTCAAACTTGGCATCCCAGAGGAAGTTCTACCCTTTATGAATTGGCTGCTCCTGTTCAATTCAGGCGCAGCTTTTTCTTTTCTGGCGCAGAGTTCTGGGTGGCAGCGTTGGTTTTTCACTATCCTCGGTTTAGCGGCTTCGCTCTATATTCTTTGGCTGCTACGTAAAAACCAAAATGACAAGCTACTTTCATTTGCGCTCAGCCTGATTTTGGGTGGTGCACTTGGCAATGTCTTGGATCGGCTGATGTTAGGTGCCGTAGTTGACTTCATCGATCTGCATTACGGCAACCAACACTGGCCAGCCTTCAATATTGCCGATAGCGCAATTTGCATAGGTGCTGCGCTGATTGTTTTAGCTGAATTACGCAAGTCATTTGGCAAATCCACTCAATCCCATTAAGCTGGCGCCATGCAATCACTTTTAAATAAAAAAATCGTTCTTGGCATCTCTGGTGGAATCGCAGCCTATAAGTCAGCAGAACTCGCTCGCCTCTTAATGCAAGAAGGGGCATCGGTTCAGGTGGTCATGACCCAAGCCGCGCAGCAGTTTGTGACTCCAGTTACGATGCAAGCCCTCACTGGTAATCTAGTTTTCACTAGTCAATGGGATAGCAGCATCTCAAACAATATGGCGCATATCGAGTTATCAAGATCTGCGGATGTGATTTTGATTGCCCCCGCTAGCGCAGATTTGATGGCAAAACTTTCTCTCGGCCTAGCAGATGATTTATTGACCACACTTTGCCTTGCAAGAGACTGTCCACTGCTATTGGCACCTGCCATGAATAAGCAGATGTGGGAACATTCAGCAACGCAAAGAAGTGTTGAACGACTGATACAAGACGATGTTACATTGCTTGGTCCGGCTAGCGGTGCTCAAGCCTGCGGCGAAATTGGTATGGGCAGAATGCTCGAGCCGATAGAGATCACCGAGCTAATAATTGCATTCTTTCAGAAGAAATCTTTAGCAGGTAAGCGTGTGCTGATTACCGCTGGACCGACTTTTGAGGAGATTGATCCCGTGCGCGGTATTACCAATCGCAGCTCGGGCAAGATGGGCTTTGCTATTGCTCGCGCTGCCATTGAGGCTGGCGCCCAGGTCCACTTGGTTGCCGGCCCATGTAATTTGGCTACCCCTCTAGAGGTTAGTGGAAAAATTACCCGCACCAATGTTATTAGCGCAAAAGAGATGCATGCTGCCACGATGAGCTCTGGCGCTTGCGATGTGTTCTTTGCAGTTGCAGCCGTTGCCGACTGGGGAGTCGCAAAACCTGCCAAAGACAAGATTAAGCGCCAAGGTAAACAAGTGCCCAAACTTGAATTTATTGCAAATCCAGACATTCTTTTGGATATGGCAAAGACCGTTAAAGCTAAAGCCGGTAAGCCGTATCCATATTGCGTAGGTTTTGCAGCTGAATCAACTGACCTGGCCAAACACGCCGCCGAGAAACGCAAACGCAAAGGTATTCCGATGATTATTGGCAATATCGGCCCCGATACTTTTGGTAGCGATCTCAATCAATTACTTGTCATCGATGAAAGTGGTAGCAAAAAAATCACTAAGTCTGAGAAACTCCAACTTGCTCGCCAATTGATTGAGTTGGTAGCAAAAAAACTTTAAAAAGATTTAGCCTCGCATTTAGCCTCAGCTTCAATCCCTTACTTGCTTTAGGAAATCCCATGCAATCACTACAAGTCAAAATTCTCGATGAACGCATGCGCGGTCAGCTACCCAACTATGGAACTGCCGGAAGTGCTGGTTTAGATCTACGAGCCTGCATTGATGAGGCTATTGAAATTGCGCCGGGCCAAACGATACTGGTACCGACAGGTCTAGCCATCTACGTAGAGGATCCGCGCTACGCAGCATTTATTCTGCCCCGCTCTGGACTTGGCCATAAGCATGGCATCGTTCTGGGAAACTTGGTTGGCCTAATCGATTCTGACTATCAAGGGCAACTTATGGTGAGCACTTGGAATCGCGGAAACCTTCCATTCAGGCTGGAGCCAATGGAACGCTTAGCTCAGTTGGTGGTGATGCCAGTGCAACAGGTCGAACTAAAGGTAGTCGAAGAATTTACTGAGAGCAGTCGCGGTGCTGGTGGCTTTGGAAGCACTGGTCGCAGCTAATAAACACTGGTTACTGATAAATAAAGTCACCCTAGAGTGACTTTATCATTAAGCAAAAAGACTTACTTACGAATATGAGCATGGCGCGCAGCATCTTGAGACATGCCATCACCCTTCGACTTACCTTCAAGCGACTCCTTCTCGGAAGTAATTTCTTTGCGACGCT
>CAIOIX010000153.1 GCA_903858445.1 uncultured beta proteobacterium | reverse complement strand
GTGAGGGCGATGAAGCTTTGCCAACACCGCATCAGATTCGTGAACATTTAGATCAGTATGTAATCGGTCAAGATCAAGCCAAGAAAACATTGGCCGTTGCGGTTTACAACCATTACAAACGATTGCAATATTTACCTAAGCCTAAAAAAGAGAAATTAGATAAAGAAGGCAAACCGACCGAAGCGCTAGATAAAAAACATTCCAAGACCCCTGCAAAAGCAATGGTCGATGGTGTTGAGTTAGCGAAAAGTAATATCTTGCTGATCGGACCAACTGGTTCTGGAAAGACTCTGCTTGCTCAAACCTTGGCTCGCATGCTAGATGTCCCGTTTGTAATGGCTGATGCCACTACATTAACGGAAGCTGGTTATGTCGGTGAGGACGTTGAAAATATTATTCAAAAGCTGCTTCAGGCTTGTGATTACAACGTAGAAAAAGCACAGCGTGGCATTGTTTATATCGATGAGATCGATAAGATTTCTCGTAAGTCAGATAACCCATCTATTACGCGTGATGTTTCTGGGGAAGGTGTTCAACAGGCACTCCTGAAGCTCGTAGAGGGCACCATGGCCTCCATTCCCCCTCAAGGCGGTCGCAAACATCCTAACCAAGATTTCTTGCAAGTTGATACAACTAATATTCTCTTCATTTGCGGTGGTGCATTTGATGGACTTGAAAAAGTGATTCAGCAGCGCACGGCAAAGACGGGTATTGGTTTTAATGCAACCGTTCCGGGTAAAGACGATCGTGGCATTAGCGACCTTCTCATTGAGGTTGAACCTGAAGATTTGATTAAATTTGGTTTAATTCCAGAGTTAATTGGTCGTTTACCCGTTGCTGCTACTTTGACCCAATTGGATGAGGAAGCTTTAATTCAGATTTTGACTGAGCCGAAGAATGCCTTGGTAAAGCAGTATCAGGCTCTCCTGACCATGGAGGGCGCTGAGCTTGAAGTAAGGAAAGAAGCGCTTTCTGCAATTGCTAAAAAGGCCATTGCACGCAAAACGGGTGCTCGTGGTCTCAGATCCATCCTTGAAGGTACATTAATGGATGTAATGTACGACTTACCCTCCTTGAAGAATGTCCAAAAGGTGGTAATTGATGAATCTAGCCTTCAAGAGGGCGGTAAACCCCTGTTGGTCTATAAGCAAGATGTTATGGATGAGGATTTTAGTAAAAAAGCTTAGTTTTTAAAGCTTTTTTACTGTTTTATCCCATTTATTGAGCATTTTTCGCATTTAACCCCCTTGTTTTTCTTTAGACCAAGCCCATATAGGTAGTATCCTATCTCTTAATATCGTCTCTATTTAGTGTATTTGCTATTTGGATAGATTTTGAGAATTGACTACTTTGGAGGATTTGCCCCTATGTCTGGCCACTTATTACTACCCTCTGAACCGATTCAACTGCCATTACTCCCGTTGAGGGATGTAGTTGTCTTCCCTCATATGGTGATCCCATTATTTGTGGGGCGTCCAAAATCTATTAAGGCCTTAGAGGCTGCCATGGAAACTGGCAAAAACGTTCTCTTGGTAGCTCAAAAGACAGCCGCCAAGGATGAGCCAAGCGTAGAAGACCTTTATGAAGTTGGTTGTATCGCCAATATTTTGCAGATGCTGAAGTTGCCAGATGGCACGGTTAAAGTCCTTGTTGAAGGTATTCAGCGTGCAGATGTGAGACTGATTGAAGATAGTCAAGGCTACTTTGCCTGTGAAGCTACCCCAACATCTATGGCAGCTTTAGATGCCCATGAAACTGAAGCATTGCGTCGCGCAATCATGGCGCAATTTGATCAGTACGTGAAATTAAATAAGAAGGTACCTCAAGAAATTTTGTCATCTTTAGGTGGAATTGATGATCCTAGTCGCTTAGCTGACACTATTTGCGCTCATCTGCCGGTAAAGTTGGAGCAAAAACAAAAGCTTTTGGAAATGACCGATGTAGTTCAAAGACTTGAAAGTCTTTTGGCCGACCTTGAGAGCGAAATTGATATTTTGCAGGTTGAGAAGCGGATCCGAGGACGGGTGAAGCGCCAAATGGAAAAGAGTCAGCGCGAGTACTACTTGAATGAGCAAGTTAAGGCCATTCAAAAAGAATTGGGTGAAGGCGAAGAGGGCGCAGATCTCGAGGAGCTGGAGAAACGCATTAAAGCTGCGCGCATGCCTAAAGAGGCAATGAAAAAAGCGGAATCTGAGCTTAAGAAACTTAAGCTCATGTCACCGATGTCTGCAGAGGCGACTGTGATTCGCAATTTTATTGACACCTTAGTCAATCTTCCGTGGAAGAAAAAAAGCAAGATCAATAATGACCTCACGAATGCTGAAAAAGTCTTGGATGAAGATCACTATGGTTTAGACAAGGTCAAAGAACGCATTTTGGAGTATCTCGCGGTTCAGCAGCGCGTAGATCGCGTGAAGGCTCCAATCCTTTGTTTGGTTGGCCCTCCTGGTGTTGGCAAAACATCCTTGGGGCAGTCTATTGCCCGCGCTACTAATCGCAAGTTTGTACGCATGGCATTAGGAGGTGTTCGTGATGAGTCGGAGATTCGCGGTCATCGTCGCACCTATATTGGCTCAATGCCTGGCAAAATTCTCTCAAGCCTGACGAAGGTTGGGGTCCGCAACCCTCTTTTCCTATTGGATGAAGTGGATAAGATGGGCATGGACTTTCGCGGAGATCCTGCTAGCGCCTTGCTCGAAGTTCTGGATCCCGAGCAAAATCATACTTTTCAAGATCACTACGTAGAAGTTGATTTTGATCTTTCCGATGTAATGTTTGTAGCCACGGCTAACTCATTAAATATTCCAGGCCCACTATTGGATCGCCTTGAAATTATTCGTCTTGCTGGTTATACGGAAGATGAAAAAACGAGTATCGCTACTAACTACCTCATTCCTAAGCAAATCAAAAATAATGGTTTGAAAAAAGATGAGCTCAAGATCGAAGATAGTGCTGTGCGTAGCATGATTCGCTATTACACGCGTGAGGCTGGTGTTCGTTCGCTTGAGCGCGAGATTAGCAAAATTTGCCGTAAAGTTGTAAAGCTCTTGCTCTTGAAGAAAGAGGCTGCACCCATCATCGTTGACGCAGACAATCTTGAGAAATTCTTATCAGTCCGGATGTATGACTTTGGTTTGGCTGCAAAAGAAAATCAAATTGGGCAAGTAACCGGTTTGGCATGGACGGAAGTTGGCGGCGATCTGTTGACGATTGAGGCAGCGGTAATGCCTGGTAAAGGTGTTATTACCCGCACAGGCTCTATTGGCGACGTTATGAAGGAATCTGTTGAGGCTGCCCGCACTGTCGTTCGTTCTCGTGCAAGAGGCTTGGGAATAGCGGATGAATCTTTTGAGAAAAAAGACATTCACATCCACTTTCCAGATGGTGCCACCCCCAAGGATGGTCCATCAGCCGGCATTGCAATTACCACCGCGTTAGTCTCTGTATTAACCGGCATCCCCATTCGCTCTGATGTAGCGATGACAGGTGAGATTACATTGCGCGGGGAAGTGCTACCCATCGGCGGACTGAAGGAAAAATTATTGGCAGCCCATCGTGGTGGTATTAAGCTTGCCCTTATTCCCGAGGAAAACGTCAAGGATCTGATCGAGATTCCGGATAATGTAAAGAACGCAATTGAAATCATTCCGGTTCGCTGGATAGATAAGGTGCTGGAGCTTGCTCTTGAGCGTAAGCCACAGGCCTTGCCGGATCCCACCCCAGAAGAGCTTGCTAAAAAAGCTGCTGAGGCAAGTAAGGCGAGCGAAAAAACGGCGGGTGCTGACGTTCTAAAGCATTAATTTTGTAGGGTTCCAAGATTTATTATTCCAGGCTCTGGGGTAGTAGATCGTGGAACTTTTTTCCTTTGCGACTCGTTTGGGTTACAATCCTTCCTGTAGTAATTTTGGGGCGCTTAGCTCAGTTGGTAGAGCGTCTGCCTTACACGCAGAATGTCGGCGGTTCGAACCCGTCAGCGCCCACCAAGATTCTGCATCTGCTTTTTAGGCTAACTAGTTTATCTAGCCCAAACGCCTAGTACACTCTCATCATTGACCTCCTTTCCTAGCGATTAACTCATGTTTGATACCGTACGTAAGCACCAAAAGATTCTCCAACTTGTTTTAATGCTTTTCATTGTTCCCTCTTTTGTCATGTTCGGCATCTCTAGCTATTCTGGCTTTATGGATAAAGAAACTGACTTAGTAAAGATCAGTGGAGAGCCTATCACCGCTCAAGAAGTGGAATCTGCAGCTAAGCGTCAAGCTGAGCGTGTTGGTGGCAATGCTCAAATTGCGCAAAGTCTTCAGTTTCGCCAAGCTATTCTGAATGAGCTTTTGCAGCAGCGGATTCTTGGATTTGCTGTTGCTGATTTACATCTTCAAGTTGGTAAAGAGGCGCTCATTAAAAGTCTGCAAAATATTCCACAAATTCGCGCGCTCTATCGCCAGGATGGTAGTTTTGACGATCAGCGCTTTAAACAACTGCTGGCAAGCAATGGCATGAACGAAGATCAGTTTTATGCTGGTCAAAGCTTTGATTTAAAAATCCAGCAGTTAGTAGGTTCTGTTGCAAGAACTGAACTTACTAGCTCTAAAATTTCTGAGGCGATTTCATCTCTGTATGAGTCAGAGCGTGAGGTACAGGTATTGCAATTTAGCGCCAAGGATTACTTGAGCAAAATTAATCCGTCACAGGAAGAGCTCCAAGCTTTTTATGACGCAAATACTAAGTTATTTGAAGCTCCAGAATTTATCGATATTGAGTACATTGTTCTGAAGGCTGATCCAAAAGGGGATGCTAAAGTATTTGGCGACAAGGCTGACCAGTTTGCCAACATGACTTATGACCAGTCTGATAGCCTTAAGCCCGCAGCTGATAAATTAAAATTAAGCATCGAATCCCAAAAGAACGTTACTCGTGGAGGAGTTGCCGGTCTTGGTAAAGACCATCCACTCAGCAATCCAAAAGTAGTGCAAGCGTTATTTTCCGATGAGGCTCTAAAAAATAAGCGCAATATTGAGGCTGTTCAAACTTCACCCGGTGTTTTTGTTTCTGCTCGTGTTGTGATTTTCCACCCAGCTCAAACTTTGCCATTTAAAGATGTAGCTGCTGAAGTAAAGCGTCAGGTAAGTCAGCGTGCTGCTGAGAAGTTAGCTGTAGCTGCAGCTGCAGAGCAATATGCCGCCCTTCAAAAAGATCCGAAGAATTCGACTGGATTTTCTAGCTCTATTTGGATTTCACGTAACAAGCCGGGTAATTTAGTGGGCCAGGCAATGGATGAGGTAATGTCTGCCAATCCGGATCAATTGCCATCTGTTGTATCGGTTTCAAATCCGGGTGTCGGCACAAGTATTTACAGGATTAATCAAGTTCGCCAACCATCAAGTAGTGATGCAAAAATACATCAAGCGCAAGCTCAGCAGATGCAAGCTCTTGGCGCTCAATCTGAATTTGCTGGTTTTATGGCTTACTGGCGTGATGCAGCCGGTGTAAAGATGATTAACCCACTCAAGCCAATGACTTCAGGTAATGCCGGCGGATAACGACTTTATTTATTTTTGAGCATTTTTTTGTATGGGGCCATTGAGTCCCATACATTTTTAAAAAGAATGCTCTGAGCTTCTGCATTTGGGTGAAGCCGATCAGCTTGAAAGAGCTCTACTTTATCGGCCACTCCGTTTAAGAAAAATGGCAGTAGGGCAACATCCTCTTCCCTTGCTAATGTGAAAAATAGCGTTTGAAATTGTTTCGTGTAATTTTGTCCATAGTTAGGCGGAATTTGCATACCAAACAAAAGAACCTTTGCCCCAGATTTTTTACTTAACTGGATCATCTTGCGCAGATTGCTTTCGGTCTCCTTGATCGGCAGCCCTCTCAACGCATCATTAGCCCCCAGCTCTATAAGTACCAAACCCGGTTTTTTTTGAGCCAATAAGTCACTAAAGCGATTGCGACCGCCAGAAGTCGTTTCTCCGCTAATGCTGGCATTGAAGACGGTCCAAGGGCTTGCTTCTGAAATTAACTGCTGCTGGAGTAAGTTTGCCCAGCCAGAGCCTCTAGGCAGACCATACTCAGCTGATAGGCTATCACCCATGATAAGAATCACAGGATTTGTTTGTGCCCAGGAGTTAAATCCAATAAACAGGCAAAATAGACCAATAAGGAATGAGACTCTCAGTGCATTACAAGGTTTGTGAAATCGTTTCATGATTCTGGGGTCAGTGGAAAAAATACAGCATGAGTGGTTTATCTAAAACAATCAGCGTTACGAGACTCGGAAAGACTGTTTTTCTTAGTGATAACACTTTATCCATTTTGCACGACATTAGCTTCGATATAGAGGCGGGTGAGAGCGTCGCCATTATTGGAGCCTCAGGTTCAGGTAAAAGTACACTTCTGAGTCTTTTGGCTGGCCTTGATATCCCAACTGAAGGTGAGGTGTGCCTGATGGGTCAGAGTCTAAATGCCTTGGATGAGGATGGGCGTGCCCAATTACGCAGCTTATACACTGGCTTTGTTTTTCAGTCATTTCAGCTTTTACCGCACTTAAATGCCTTAGAGAATGTGATGTTGCCCGCTGAAATCGCGGGTGTTAATTTGACTGATTCCCGAGAGCAGGCTCAATACTGGCTAGAAAAAGTGGACCTAGGTCACCGTTTAAAGCATTTTCCTAAAACACTTTCTGGCGGTGAACAGCAGCGGGTTGCCTTGGCCAGAGCCTTTATTAGGAAGCCTGCGATCCTATTTGCTGATGAGCCGACAGGTAGTTTGGATGAGGCTAGTGGTAACCGTGTCATTGAGCTCTTATTTGAACTTAATCGAGAGTGCAATTCCACTTTAGTTTTGGTTACTCATGACTCGGCCCTCGCTGCCCAGTGTGCCCGCCAGCTACAACTTCAAGCTGGGCAATTAGTCTGACCAAAACCTTATAATCTAGGGATGTCATTTTTCCGTTTCTTGCCAGGGGCTGATGCCCTCTCAGCCTTCCGCCAACAGCGTCTTTTAGCTACCTTAGCGGCCCAAGGTGTTGAACTCGAGTCCATTGAGGCTCAATATCTCCACTTCATCTGGTCAGAATCTGACCTAGACTCAAAAAATCTAGAAATTCTCACCAGTCTCCTAACTTACGGACAAGCCTTTGTCACAAAGCTGAAGTCAGGTCATTCATGGTTTGGAAAAGCGTTTGATCTTAAGCAAGGTGCAATAGTCATTCCAAGATTGGGCACTGTCTCACCGTGGGCCAGTAAAGCCACTGATATTGCGCATCAATGCGGCATCAGTGTTCTGCGTATTGAACGAGGCATTCAATACGCCTGGCAGGCTAAAAAGGATCTCACTCCAGCACAAGTAGCAATTGTCCTGGCGCTGATTCATGATCGCATGACAGAGGTAGTCATTGATGCTACCGATGTAGCGAAGGATTTATATCAAACCCTAGAAGATCGCCCGCTTTTAAGAATTCCAGTCTTAACTGAAGGCAGGTCAGCGTTAGATAAGGCAAATCAAGAGCTGGGCTTAGCCCTATCTGATGATGAAGTAGCTTATCTTGCGGAGAGTTTCATCCGATTGGAGCGCAATCCAAGCGACGTTGAGCTAATTATGTTTGCCCAGGCAAATAGCGAGCACTGTCGTCACAAAATTTTTAATTCCTCGTGGACCATCGATGGGGAAGATCAAGATCGTTCTCTATTTGCCATGATCCGTAATACACATCAGTTACGTCCAGAGGGCACTATCGTTGCTTACTCCGATAACTCCGCCATTATGGAAGGTTGCGTATCAGAGACTTGGGTTCCCCAAGGCGCGGATCAGCGTTACGAAAAAGATACTCGTTTAGTTCACACCTTGATGAAGGTGGAGACACATAATCACCCAACGGCTATTGCCCCATTCCCAGGGGCATCCACCGGTGCAGGCGGTGAAATTCGTGATGAGGGTGCAACTGGTATTGGTGGTCGTCCTAAGGCGGGCCTCACAGGTTTCTCCGTCTCTAATTTAAACATCCCTGGTACTGATTTGCCGTGGGAGTCTGAGAGGTACGGTAAGCCCGAGCGAATTGCAACACCGCTCCAAATTATGATTGACGGCCCCTTGGGTGGTGCGGCTTTTAATAATGAATTTGGACGCCCAATTCTTGGTGGTTATTTCCGCGTCTTTGAGCAAACCTTAGATGGTACGCGTCGCGGATTTCACAAGCCCATCATGATTGCCGGCGGTATTGGCAGCATTGATTCTATTCACACTCATAAAAAACCGATTAAAGCAGGTCATCTATTAGTTCAATTGGGTGGTCCTGGTATGCGTATCGGCATGGGTGGCGCAACAGGTAGCTCAGTTGCCACTGGCACTAATACTGCTGATTTAGATTTTGATTCTGTGCAGCGCGGCAATCCTGAAATGGAACGTCGTGCACAAGAAGTGATCAACACCTGTCGGGCAATGGGTGCTAACAATCCAATTGTTTCGATTCATGATGTAGGTGCAGGTGGGTTGTCTAATGCATTCCCAGAATTAGCTGACGGAGCTGGCTTAGGTGCTAAGTTCAAATTGCGTAATATTCCGCTTGAAGAAAGTGGCATGAGTCCTGCTGAAATTTGGTGCAACGAATCTCAAGAGCGCTACGTTTTAGCCATTGAAGAAAAAGATTTAGATTTATTTCAATCGATATGTGAGCGTGAACGTTGTTTATTTGCCGTGGTGGGTGAGGCTACTGATGAACGTCAGCTTCAGTTGAGCGATAGCAAGCAGGTAATAGGTTCCGATACCGCACTGCCAATTAATATGCCAATGGATGTCTTGCTCGGCAAACCTCCGCGTATGCATCGTGACGTTAGGCGTACTAATCAAGAATTCACTGAATTAGATGTTACTGACGCTGATTTAGCGCAATGTATTGCCTGGGTATTGCAGCAGCCGACCGTAGCTAGTAAGTCTTTCTTAATTACTATTGGCGATAGAACAGTTGGCGGTTTAAATTCACGCGATCCTTTTGTTGGTCCTTGGCAAGTGCCTGTTGCTGATTGCGCTGTCACTATGATGGATTACAAAGGCTATCGTGGTGAAGCGATGGCGATGGGAGAGAGAAGTCCATTGGCTGTTATCGATGCTCCTGCTGCAGCCCGTATGGCGGTAGGTGAAGCTTTAACCAACTTATTGGCCGCAGATATCAACAGTCTTCAAGATGTGAAATTATCTGCAAACTGGATGGCAGCTTGTGGCGCCCCTGGTGAAGATGCCAAGCTATATGACTCAGTGCAAGCAATTGGTATGGATCTGTGTCCAGCTCTTGGGATTTCAATTCCAGTTGGTAAGGACTCTTTATCAATGGCTACTGAATGGCGCGATGGTGATGTGTCCAAGAAGGTGGTTTCACCAGTATCTTTAATCATTTCTGCATTCGCGTCTGTGACCGATGTTCGCAAGACCTTAACTCCTGTGCTGACATTAAAAGATGCTAGCGGTGCAGCTTTAGCTACCGAGCTTATTTTGATTGATTTAGGCCGCGGTAAAAATCGTATGGCAGGTAGCATCTTGGCCCAAGTTCTGAACCAGTCAGGCAAGGTGGCTCCCAACGTTGATCATCCAGAAGACTTAAAAGCGTTAGCAGCCGCCATCATCGAGTTACGCAAAGACGGTAAATTACTGGCTTATCACGACCGCTCCGACGGTGGTTTGCTTGCTTGTATTGCTGAGATGGCTTTTGCATCTCATTGCGGTATTTCCATAAACGTAGACATGATCGCCGTTGATGCAGGGCAAGAACCTGATTATGGTGATGCTAAAAATTGGGCTCAACAGGTTTCGGGTCGTCGCCACGAGCAAACATTACGCGCCTTGTTTAATGAGGAATTGGGTGCCGTGATTCAAGTGCTTAGAGCTGATAGAGATGCCGTATTTGCAGTCCTGCGCAACCTTGGTTTAAGTGCATACAGCCATGTCATTGGCAAACCGAATACCAATGGTCGGATTGATATTTGGCGCGACGCTAATAATATTTTTGCGGAGCCTAGAGAAGTTTTGCAAAAGATGTGGGCTAATACCAGCTACCAGATTGCGCGTCTGCGTGACAATCCTGCCTGTGCCGATAGTGAGTTCCAGTTACTGGATGATCTAGCTGACCCTGGCCTGTCCCCAGTTCTCACATTTAACCCTTCCGAAGATGTTGCTGCGCCTTACATTCAGAAGAATTTGAGACCTAAGGTGGCGATCCTGCGTGAGCAGGGTGTTAATTCACATGTTGAAATGGCCTATGCCGTTAACTGGGCTGGTTTTGATAGTTATGACGTTCACATGTCTGACTTGCTCTCTGGCAAGGCGCAGTTGGCTGATTTCCGCGGCTTAATTGCCTGCGGTGGTTTTAGTTATGGAGATGTACTCGGTGCAGGTGAGGGTTGGGCTAAAACGATTCTGTTTAATGAGCGGTTGCGCGATCAGTTCACATCATTTTTTAATCGCCAAGAGAGTTTTGCATTGGGTGTATGTAACGGATGCCAGATGATGAGTAATCTATCGGGAATTATTCCTGGTGCACAAGCTTGGCCCAAATTTACTCGAAATCAATCAGAGCAATACGAGGCGCGTTTGGTTATGGCTGAAGTCATGTCATCACCTTCCATTTTTACGCAGGGTATGGAAGGGAGTCAATTACCCATCGCCATTGCACATGGAGAAGGTTTTGCTAACTTCAGTCAGCAGGGTAATTTAGAATTACTTCAGAAGCAGGGATTGGCTGCTATGCGTTTTGTGGATAACAATGGCTCACCTACAGAAACCTACCCAATGAACCCTAATGGCTCCCCAGGCGGTTTAACTGGTGTTACCACACCAGATGGTCGCTTTACTGTGATGATGCCGCATCCCGAACGTGTATTTCGTGCTGCGCAGATGAGCTGGTGCCCCTCAGAATGGCTTGCAGTTGAGGATGGTGCAAGCCCATGGCTACGCCTCTTCCGTAATGCCCGTCATTGGGCTAATTAAGTTATGTCTATTGGAATGGAGCCGGTCACTTTTTCTGAAAGCGGTGGCGTACGCTATTTGCATTTTGGTAGTGAGTTGATTCAAGGGGCGATGCGCATCCGTGATCCCGATGAGATTTACCTTGAATACAACCAACAGATGATGGCATGGCTACTTTTCTTAGAAACCAGACCTGGCATGCGTGTTGCTCAACTGGGGTTGGGAACTGGAGCTTTAACGAAGTTCCAGCATCGCTATTGTCCCGCCGTTAAGACCACGGTTGTTGAACTCAACCCTGCCGTGATCATTTCTGCGCGGAGCATGTTCTTCACACCTGACGATGACCGCCGTTTAGAAACTCTTCAAACTGATGCGAAAGCATTTGTTCTGAATTCAAAACAGCATAACCAGTTCGATGCCGTGCAAGTGGACCTCTATGATGCTATTTGTGATGGGCCTGCAGCTAGCTCGCTTGAATTCTATAAAGGCTGCTACGATATTCTGAAGAGTCCAGGTGTCATGACGGTTAATTTATTTTCACGTCACAAAAGTTTTGATCTCAACTTGAAGAATATCTGCGAGGCTTTTGACAATAGAGTCCTGCTGTTTCCAGAGTCCCATGATTGCAATGTTGTAGCAATAGGCTTTAAAGGACCCAAGCTTACGGCTCAGTGGAAAGAAGTTTCTAAAAGAGCTAAGTTGATCCTGGAAAAGACAGGACTCCCAACCAATAAGTGGGTTTCTGGCATTGCTAGTGAAAATGCGCGTCAAGAAAGCATGCTTTCTATTTAGCTAAATAGGCAAATACTCACACGTACATAGATTGAAGGTGTTTATGAAAAAAGGCGATCAAAACGATCGCCTTTTTTATATCCCTAGACAGGAATTGTTTTACTTTCCTAGATGGTTACGGTATCCGCAACATCACTAAATGACTTTAATTTATCAAAGCTCATATATCGATACACCTCATCGGACTTAGCATTGAGCGCCTGAACTTGCTCTAAGTACTCAGCCGGGGTCGGCAGGCGTCCAAGCAAGGCGGCAACGGAGGCTAGCTCGGCCGAAGCCAAGAAAACCCGTGTATCAATACCTAAGCGGTTGGGGAAGTTGCGCGTTGATGTGGAAACCGCTGTAGAACCCTTACGGATTTGAGCTTGGTTGCCCATACATAAGGAGCAACCAGGACTTTCCATGCGTGCACCCGCAGCGCCTAACATGCCGTAATAGCCTTCCTCCATCAAGACCATTGCATCCATCTTGGTTGGTGGGGCAACCCATAGGCGAGTTGGCATATCTTTCTTACCCTGGAGTACTTGACCGGCAGCACGGAAGTGGCCGATATTAGTCATGCAGGAGCCGATAAACACCTCATCAATTTTTTCACCAGCAACCTCAGATAGGACTTTTACATCATCTGGGTCATTAGGGCAGGCCAGGATTGGTTCCTTAATTTCATCAATGTTAATTTCGATGATCTCAGCGTAATCAGCATTCTCATCTGCCTTGAGGAGTTGTGGGTTTGCAATCCAAGCTTGCATAGCTTTAATACGGCGGACAAGTGTGCGTTTATCTTCGTAACCATTTGCAATCATCCATTTCATCAGGGTGATGTTCGATTGCATGTACTCGATGATTGGCTCTTTATTGAGGTGAACTGTACATCCACCAGCAGAGCGTTCTGCTGAGGCATCAGATAGTTCAAAAGCTTGCTCTACCTTAAGATCAGGCAGACCTTCAATTTCTAAAATACGACCTGAGAAGATATTCTTTTTGCCTTGCTTCTCAACAGTTAACAATCCTTTTTTAATAGCATATAGAGGAATTGCATTTACGAGGTCACGCAACGTGATGCCGGGTTGCATTTTCCCTTTGAAGCGGATCAACACAGACTCAGGCATGTCTAAGGGCATAACACCAGTAGCGGCAGCAAAAGCTACTAAGCCGGAACCTGCTGGAAACGAAATACCGATTGGGAAGCGAGTATGGCTATCACCACCAGTGCCACAAGTGTCTGGCAACAAGAGACGATTTAACCAGCTATGAATAACGCCGTCACCTGGGCGCAATGCAACACCACCGCGATTAGTCATGAATGGTGGTAGCTCATGCTGAGTGCGAATATCTACAGGCTTTGGATAAGCTGATGTGTGGCAGAACGATTGCATGACTAGGTCAGAGGAAAAACCTAAGCAAGCCAGATCTTTCAATTCATCACGCGTCATTGGGCCGGTTGTATCTTGCGATCCAACGGTTGTCATATGTGGTTCGCAATACGTGCCCGGACGAACTCCTTGACCTTCTGGTAAGCCGCATGCACGACCAACCATCTTCTGCGCCAAGCTAAATCCTTTTTTATTATCAGGAGGGCTAACTGGTACACGGAACTCTGTAGATGCGGGCAGTCCTAAAGCGGCGCGAGCCTTAGCTGTTAAGCCACGACCAACAATCAATGGAATGCGTCCACCTGCACGGACTTCATCCAAAATCACCGGTGATTTAAGTGCGAAGCTAGTAATTTCGCTACCGTTCTTAAATACTTTTCCTTCGTATGGGCGTAATTCGATTTCATCGCCCATATTCATTTGAGAGACATCTAATTCAATTGGTAATGCACCAGAATCTTCCATAGTATTGAAGAAGATAGGGGCAATGTTGGTGCCAAGGCAGACGCCGCCAAAACGTTTATTAGGTACAAACGGAATATCTTGGCCAGTCCACCACAAAACAGAGTTGGTTGCCGACTTGCGTGACGAGCCAGTACCAACAACGTCGCCTACATAGGCAATTTGATTACCTTTTTTCTGGAGGGCTGCGATTTGCTTCATTGGGCCGCGAATACCAGTTTCATCAGGCTCAATACCTGGGCGTGGGTTCTTGAGCATGATCGTTGCATGCAGAGGAATATCAGGACGACTCCAAGCATCGGGGGCTGGAGAGAGATCGTCGGTATTGGTTTCACCAGTCACTTTAAAGACTGTGAGCTTCATATTTTCAGGAACAGCTGGGCGACTAGTAAACCACTCGGCATTAGCCCAGCTTTGCATTACTGCTTGAGCGTTTGCATTGCCTTTTTCAGCAAGTTCTTGCACGTCATTGAAGTAGTCAAACATCAAGAGGGTTTTTTTCAGGGCTTGGGCTGCTGTAGCGCCACAGTCAGCATCTTCCAAAAGCTCTACTAATGGCTTAATGTTGTAACCACCGAGCATGGTGCCAAGTAACTCAGTAGCTTTCAGCCTGGAAATTAATGGGGACGTTGCTGTAGCTTTAGCAACAGCATCCAGGAATTCTGCTTTGACCTTGGCGGCATCATCAACGCCAGCGGGAACGCGGTTAGTGATGAGCTCTACAAGTTCAGCCTCTTTACCCTTGGGTGGGTTTTTCAGTAGTTCAACCAGTTGCGCTGTTTGATCTTTTGTTAAAGGGAGGGCTGGGATGCCTAGGGTTGCGCGTTCCGCAACTTGGGCGTTGTAGGCTTCTAACATCGTGTTTCCTATGAAGTAAGTGTTGTCAACAGATAAGGCCGGACGGGAAAACTGATCCCGATTAGATTCATTGTAATTGCTTGAGCATGCTCTGAGTATGGGTTTAAGTACTGATTTTGTCTGGATATGACCCAAAAAAGGGCTTAAATCATTCGCTCTTCTTTGAGCGCCCAAACTAAGGCGATTACCCAGCCAATTAAGGACCACCCCAAAAAGAGGTTTAGAGCAAAAATTGCCCCTGTATTGGCCCGTTTTTTATTAAAAGCGATGCCAAATGGCAGAAAGTAAAAGAGTGAAAGAATGCTAATGAGAATTGCAAAAAACAGGCGCATATTAGCGATATTACCTTTCCCTCAGCCAGGTTTGGGTCCTACCAAGTAAGGGAATCCCAATATAGGCACGCACATCGAGCTTGCTCCCCTGATCTTTTAGCTTCATCTCGGTACGGTAAATTTCACCGTCGTCTGGATCTAAAATACGACCGTCAATATATGATTCGCCTGACTTTCTGAGTCCAGAGAGGATTTCCATGCCAAGCACTGGCTTGTCTTTCCGAGAGTCGGTACATTTTTCACAGGTAGGCAGGGCACTTGGATCTAGAAGCTTTTTAATTACCCCGCTATAGATGCCATCTTTGGCGGTAATTTCAACTAGAGCTGCAGGCTGCTTCGTGTCATCATCAAACGTCTTCCAAACACCTGTAATTGTGCTCAAATCTTGCGCTAATAAGGGCTGCAGCCCAAATAGGCTAACTAGCAAAAGGCCTGGGAGGATCCGAATTAAGAATTTCTTCATTTTTTACTCCTGTAAACATACTGATAGGCAGATATTACCGCCTAGGAAATTTGTGATGCTGGTATGGCTATCGTTATAATTACTTTTTCCAACAGAGCTTAAGCGATGACCAAATACGTTTTTGTCAC
>CAIOIX010000152.1 GCA_903858445.1 uncultured beta proteobacterium | reverse complement strand
GGTAAAATATTTCTTTTAGGCTCGTAGCTCAGCTGGTTAGAGCACCACCTTGACATGGTGGGGGTCGTTGGTTCGAGTCCAATCGAGCCTACCAACGAATAAAGACCCAAAAGTGCGCGGTTGCCGAAAGCTACCGCGCTTTCTTTTTAGTGGATGTCATGTAGCACCGAAGCAAATAATGCGGTACATAAATAAGATGGAGTGGTCATGCTAGTAGTAACTCTGCCAGACGGATCAAAACGTGAATTTGAGGGATCTGTTCGCGTTCTAGATGTTGCCCAAAGCATCGGTAGCGGTCTTGCCAAAGCGGCATTGGGTGGCATCGTTGACGGCAAGATGGTCGATTTGAGTCATGTTATCGACGCAGATAGTCAGCTAGCAATCATCACAGACAAAAGTCCTGAGGCTTTAGAAATTGTGCGCCACTCTACAGCGCACTTGCTAGCTTACGCCGTCAAAGAATTGTTCCCAGAGGCTCAGGTCACTATCGGCCCCGTGATCGAAAATGGTTTCTATTACGACTTCTCATTTCATCGTCCATTTACGCCGGAGGATTTGGTTGCTCTCGAAAAGAAAATGACTGAACTTTCTAAGAGAGATGAGCCAGTTGTCCGAACCGTTATGTCTCGCGATGATGCTGTGAAATTTTTTAAAGATCAGGGCGAGAATTACAAGGCTGAATTAATTTCTAGTATCCCGCAGGGTGAGGATGTTTCTTTATACGCTGAAGGTAAGTTCACCGACTTATGTCGTGGACCCCACGTGCCTTCTACCGGAAAACTCAAGGTATTTAAACTCTTGAGCGTTGCTGGTGCTTACTGGCGTGGTGAGAGTAAGAATGAGATGTTGCAGCGGATCTACGGCACTGCGTGGTTAAAAAAAGAAGACCAAGACGCCCATTTGCATATGCTTGAAGAGGCCGAGAAGCGCGACCATCGTCGCCTTGGTAAGTTTCTCGATTTATTCCACTTTCAGCCTGAAGCTCCTGGTCTTATTTTTTGGCACCCTAAAGGTTGGTCGATTTGGCAAGAGGTAGAGCAATACATGCGTCGCGTGTATCAGCGCGAAGGCTACCAAGAGGTGAAGGCTCCGCAGATTTTGGATCGCGGTCTTTGGGAAAAATCAGGTCACTGGGATAACTACAAAGAAAATATGTTCACGACAGAGTCAGAGAATCGTGCTTATGCTTTGAAGCCAATGAACTGTCCTGGCCATGTGCAAATTTTTAATTCTGGATTGCATAGTTATCGTGAGCTGCCATTACGTTATGGCGAGTTTGGCCAGTGCCATCGCAATGAACCCTCGGGCGCTTTGCACGGATTGATGCGCGTGCGTGGATTTACTCAAGACGATGGTCATATTTTTTGTACTGAAGATCAGATTCAGTCTGAGGTTGCTGCTTTTGATAAAGCGGTGCGCGATGTGTATCAGGACTTTGGCTTTACCGAAGTTGCGGTAAAGCTAGCTTTACGCCCAGTCAAGCGCGTTGGCGACGATGCGATTTGGGATAAAGCTGAAGATGCTCTACGTGGCGCCTTAAAGGCTTCTGGTCAAGAGTGGGAAGAGTTGCCAGGTGAGGGTGCTTTTTATGGTCCGAAGATCGAATATCACCTAAAAGACTCAATTGGGCGGACTTGGCAGTGCGGCACCATTCAGGTAGATTTCTCGATGCCTGAGCGTTTGGGCGCGCAATATGTTGCCCAAGATAATTCTCGTCAGACTCCGGTCATGCTTCATAGGGCGATTGTTGGCTCTTTAGAGCGCTTTATTGGTATTTTGATCGAAAATCATGCTGGAAACATGCCTGTTTGGCTTGCTCCTACCCAGGCTGTAGTTCTCAATATTTCAGATAATTCCGCTGCGTATGCACAACAAGTACAGCAATCTCTGAAAAAACAAGGGTTTAGAGTCGAATCTGATTTGCGAAATGAGAAAATTACGTATAAAATACGCGAGCACGCATTACAGAAGATCCCGTTTTTGCTAGTTGTTGGTGATAAAGAGTCTGAAAGTAATACTGTGGCCGTTCGTGCCCGTGGCGGAGTGGATTTAGGTGTTATGCCTATTGAAGCCTTCGTTGCCCGACTCCAGCAGG
>CAIOIX010000151.1 GCA_903858445.1 uncultured beta proteobacterium | reverse complement strand
TAACAAATCAGCGATGGATTCTTCGGTGGATTCTGCGACGGAAAATTTTCCCCTGAGTCCAAGATCTATCGCTGTATTTTTCAAGCGCTCAATAGCGTCTACTGATATGAATATTTCATCGAATTTACCTAACATCGAATTCCAATTTTCTTGGAATTTTTCAGCGCTATCTGAATTCAGTAGCTGGCATATATAACCATTAACAAGCGCTTGATGCGAAACCATTCCATCGCCTATGCTACCCTCAAGCTTTTTGCATAAGGCCATTAATTCATTAACTTTTAATGAAATCCTTTCCTGCTCTTCTGCCGGAGGAATGGCAACTGGTGTGACTATAATTTTTTCTCGTGAAATGTTAGGCTGCGCCCCTCCAGCACCTTGACCTATGAAGTTAGCTCTCATGGCTTTCAAGAGCAACAACAAATATCTATTAGAAATTCCTGGGTAAGGGGTGCATGCGCAAACTGCCTGATTTGTTGTCCCTGAAACCTCTAGGATTGAAGCTTTACCTATAGTTGCACCGTACATAGCCAACAAGACATCTCCAGGCCTATTCATGCGCAAGGAACACTTTTCCAAAGCTAATTCGGTTACAGTTTCCTCGGATACTCTTATAAAATCCTGCGATAACTCTCCAGATTTGAACCATGGTATGTCACCGCCATAGAAACTAGCGGTCCCACGCAAGGGAGTGGCACCTGCACCCCATTCTCCTAATTGCCCCAGCCTTACCCACTCCCAACCTTCTGGGGTCGAGAAACTTATTTCCTCAGCGCTCACGCTCTGGTATGTTTTTTTCTTACGGTTTACTGCTCGAGAAGCCAACCCAGAAGCATATGTTTCAGCCTCTTTTAATAGGTGTGATGCAGGAATATCTGTGGCGCACTGATCGAGCAACCTTCCTCTAATAGCAAGTTGAAAAATTAATTCTCTTAATTTTTCAACGCCATAACAATTAATTGAGGCAGCGGAAACCCTTCCGCGCCCTGAGCTCTTTATGGAGTCAGCCGAACTCCATAAATCAATCTCATCAATAAGTAACTTCTCAACAAGCTCCATTAGTTATTGTCCACGCTGAAGGGCTTGCCCTAATACAGCCTTTAATTCTTGTCTTAGACTGTCAATCTTCTGCTGCAGAGATTCATATTGGGCGAGCAATACTACGGGATCTTGAATTTCTTGCTTTCCTACATGTGGATTCTTAACATCAAGGTTGAAATTTCTTGCCTTAATATCTCCAAGACTCACTCTCCAAGAAAATTCACTTTCTTTACGAGCTTTACAACCATCGCCTTCGTTACCCCACCATTTTTTTTCGGGCTCGAACTCTTCAATCTTCATAGGTTTGGTTTTGTTGTAGCTCTTAACGCCCTCTGGATAAGGGTGCTCATAAAACCAAATTTCTTTTGTTGGGGTACCCTTGGTGAGAAATAAAAGGTTGGTATTAATTGATGTGTATGGAGCAAATACACCCTTAGGCAATCGCACAATTGTGTGAAGATTGCATTCCTCTAGGAGCTTTTCTTTGATGCGAGTCTTGATGCCCTCGCCGAATAGGAAGCCATCCGGTAGAACAACTGCCGCTCGCCCGCCTGGTTTGAGCATTTGCATAATCAGCACCAGGAAAAGGTCAGCCGTTTCCCTGGTTCTAAATGCAGCTGGGAAATTGGTCTCAATTCCATCCTCTTCCATGCCTCCAAATGGTGGGTTAGTCACTATGACATCCACACGCTCTGATGGGCCCCAGCTAATAAGGGGTCTTGCTAATGTGTTGTCATGGCGAATGTTGCTTGGCACATCAATACCATGAAGAATCATGTTAGTTGTGCAGAGTAAATGTGGCATTGGCTTTTTCTCAATGCCGAATATGCTGCCCTGTAATTGCGCCTCATCTTCTAATGTTTTTACATCTTGTTTTCTGATGTGTTCAATTGAGCATGATAAGAATCCGCCTGTGCCGCAGGCTGGGTCCATTACTTTCTCACCAAGACGTGGGTTAACCATCTGCACCATGAATTCAGTTACGGCTCTTGGGGTGTAAAACTCGCCTGCATTACCTGCTGCTTGCAAATCCCTTAGCAGCTGCTCATACATATCACCAAAGAGATGGCGCTCTTGGGCTTTGTTGAAATCAACACCCTCTTGTATCTTATTAATTACCTGGCGAATCAACTGACCAGACTTCATGTAGTTATAAGCATCCTCAAATACTGAGCGAATTACGTAAGCACGCTGATCACCGCCTTTAGCTTCTAGATTTTGAAGGGCTGGAAACAAATCATTGTCTAAGAATTGCTTTAGCTCATCGCCAGTCATCCCTTCAGGATTCGCAGCCCAATTTCTCCAGCGATACTTTTCTGGAAGCGGTGATTTGTATTTATCTTGCAGTAACTCCCACTCGCTCTCACGATCATCAAAGATCTTGAGAAAGAGTAGCCACACTAATTGACTTAAACGCTGGGCATCACCATCGACACCTACGTCTTTGCGCATGATGTCTTGGATTGATTTAATAGTTGAACTAAT
>CAIOIX010000150.1 GCA_903858445.1 uncultured beta proteobacterium | reverse complement strand
GCGCCATCAATTAGAAGTTGGCCATAATTAGAGGCACCGTTAAAGATAGCGTTGTAACGCATTGGCAAATAGCCCGCCAAGGACAACGGGGTAGATCCAGAAGCACTCGCTCCCTGAAGATTATTGAAATTGGTTATTAATCCATAATTTACGATGCTATTGACGCCGGTGGCGCCAGCACTAATGGAGCCCAAATTAGTAATCGTATCTATTATTCCGTTGTTGTAAATGCCTAAACCGGCTGTACCAGGGGTAGGTCCAACGCCACCAACGCCACCAACAATAGAGCCAAAATTAAGAATTGTGGTGGCATCCATACTACTTAATATACTTAACCCAATTCCCCCGTCTCCACCCACGCTATTAATGGCTGAACCGCCATTACCACCCTTTATAGAAGCGTCGATATTATTGGTGATATTAAGATTGGTGCCCCGTATCCCTGTTCCACCCACTCCTCCAGAGCTGCCGCCGCCGCCAACACCACCTTGAATAGCAGAATTTGAGAGATTTGCAATGACAATGTTATTGCCACTTATGCCCGTACCTCCGCCGCCGCCGTTGTGAAGACTTAAATCATATGGATTAAGGTTGCCCCCAGCGCCACCGGTTATTAAACTCCCGGAGTCATTAGTTATAGTGTTCTTATCGCCAAAAACACCATTATTACCAACAGGGCCAGTACCTCCAATTATCGAAGAACCTAGCTCATTGGTTATGACGCTACTATTGCCTTGTATTGCAACGCCTCCAGCAGAGAAACCCAAACCACCGGTGATATTTGCAGCACCGGTATTTAAAACGGTAACATTATTGCCATCTATTGCGGCCCCTCCAAAAAAACCCCTTCCACCCAAAATAGCAGCTGACCCCACTGCATTGGTGACATGAGCATAGTCACCGCTTATGCCGGCACCGCCCCAGAAGCTTCCAACTCCTCCAGCAACAGTTGCCCCTAAGGTATTTGTGAGCCAAACATAGTTACCCGCTATGCCTGCGCCTCCATAATTTGTGGTGGAAGCATGACCATCACCAAGCCCAGTAGAACCACCGGTTATATAAGAGCCACCACTATTGCCAACAACATTGCGGTCACCTAATATTGCAGCACCGCCATTCCCACCTTTTGAGCCCGCGCCGCCATTCCCGCCAGTTATAAACGCACCTTCACTATTGGTAATACTGGCATTATTTACCGATACTCCCGCACCACCAAGGCCACCGTAACCAGTGGGGCCTGGAACCCCCAGATTTTCACTGCTTCCATTGCCACCATTTCCTCCGTTGCCTCCGGAAATAACCGCTCCTGAAGTGTTGTTAATGAGGGCGCTAATACCGCTGACACCCGCTCCCCCACTTCCACCATTTCCACCAGCACCACCAGAAAAAGAAGGTTGGCCACTATCAGCAACATATTTACCCATGCCGCCTACACCACCAGCACCGCCAGCACCTCCGACAATAGAAGCGCCGGAATAATTATTGAGAATAAGCTCACCAACGGAAACCCCGGTACCACCAGCACCGCCAACCCCACCGTTACCCCCTCTGCCTAAACCTCCACTTGGGGCACCAGTGCCTCCAGCTCCGCCCGATCCACCGGCAATAGTTGCCGACCCTGCATTTTTAAGCTGAAGATAGTAATTACTTATACCAGCCCCACCGTTTCCACCCTTTCCGCCCAAGCCCATGTCTGGCGTTAAGAAAAGCTCCCCACCCCAACCCGAAAACGCGCCGACACCGAAACTCCAATTGGAGTCACCACCGACTCCACCAACACCTCCCGCTATAGACCCTGAATTATTAAGCGCTTGCTTGAAGCCATTACTCCAAACTAATCCAGCTCCGCCCTGCCCAGCTTCTCCACCTTGAAAACCTTGCCCGCCATTACCCCCCAAACCCCCAGTAATTTGAAATGCATTTATAAACACCTGCCCGGTAGATCCGCTTGCATAGATAAAGCCATAGCCACCACCACCACCACCGCCGCCGCCAGGGGTGCTCTCGAAACCATCACCACCTCCGTTTCCGTTATGCCCGGTGACATAGCCATTACCACCAGCACCACCAGCCCCACCGCGATAATCCTGGTCGATAACAGGCACCGCAGAAAGTTCGCCATAATAGCCTCCTCCTCCGCCGCCACCGCCGCCATTACCACCACTCCCGCCAGCCCCTCCCGGGGAGCCACCTTCACTCCATATGCGGATGGAATAAGCATTTCTGTCTCCCCATCCACCCCATGAATTTTCTCCGCTACCAAGAACCGCAGAGCCGCCGCCGCCGCCGCCGCCAGCACCGTAATCACTGGTGAAAATAAAAAGATTCGTGGATTGATAGTGCGACGAATTTCCACCGCGCCCACCCATGCCACCATCAATGGCTTGGGCTCCAATAAAATTAACTTGGCCAAGGCCACCATTTATTGCTCCGCCGTTGCCTTCAGTCAAAGGAAAATCTGCATCGCCACCTGGCCAAGCTGGCCAAGCCTGTGAGCTGATTGAACCCAAAGAAAGTACCGCAAAGCAAACAAGAGTAATAAAGGTTTTTAGAGTCTTAGAAGTAACTCCTGCTGTGATGGAGGTAAAGATTGGATTCATTCTTGTAGTTAATCGAGGGTTGGTGCAGACCAATTGTCTTGATCCAAGGAAATGCGCTAAAGATAAATCTGAAAAAATCTTAATACGTATGCAAGGCAGAAAATATTCTCACAATGAAGCATTAAAGAGAAACTACAGCCTGTAGAAATTTTCTTAAAACAATGGAAAATCCCTAAGCCAAAAAATGAAATGTAATGGCACTTAGGTTGCCATCAAATCATCGGAATTAAAACGCTTAAGATCGGCAATGATTGCGAATAGTTAATACCCCTAATGAGCGATCATTATAGCAATTAATAACACTAGAATGGCACTCCAAGCCTTTACACTTAAAGCCATATTCTATTTAGAACCTTAAAGTCAGAAATACTTTATCCCAGGCTCAATACAGCATCTCAGCCCGCATAAACTGATTTCGGATTACAGCTAAAATAGCAACGCAGCAATGACTCCACGGTTGGTATATCTCAAGTTACCCCATGTACCCTATGATTAACTCAGGCGATGGATCAGAACCAAAATAAGCAATTCATAACTTTACTCACGCCTGACATCAGAACCCTCTTTAAATAAAATCAGATGAATTTAAGCTTTAATACCCTCTTGGCCGACCTAGGCATTGGTGCAATTGTGTTTATCTCAACCAATATAGATGACATCTTTTTACTAGCTGCATTTTTTGCAGATAAGAAACTATCACGTCAATCTATCGTGATAGGTCAATACCTTGGCATTGCATTGCTCGTGCTTGCTAGCATCATTGCCGCCCTATTGGCGCTAAATATTCCACCGCAGTGGGTTGCCCTTCTTGGGGCAGCACCTTTATATCTTGGCCTAAAAAAGCTTCCCGACTTATGGAGAGCACCTGAGAAAGAAGGCCATGATGAGGATCAAACCATCCAAGAGCAAGAGCATAAAGTTGAAAAAGGTCTTCACTCTCAAATGTTAGCTGTTGCCAGCGTAACGATTGCCAATGGTGGAGATAACATCGGTGTATATGTACCCTTGTTTGCCACTTCAGTTGACTCAATTGCTACCTATACATTGACGTTTGCCTTCATGACAGGCGTGTGGTGCGCGATGGGATACGCCATAGTAAAGAACGAGCTGATGGGTGGAATCATCCGTAAATATGGTCACAAGGTATTTCCGCTGGTCTTAATTGTTCTTGGGGTGCATATTCTGTCTGGTGCAATTGACCTCATAAGGTAAGAAATGGAAAATAAAATAGCGCAGTTATATAACCCTCAGGTATTTTTTGCCGCAGAGAGAACTCTGCTTGCTTGGCAAAGGTCTTCAATCTCCTTCATCGCTCTTGGCTTTGTGATTGAAAAATTTGGAATATTTATAAAGTATTTAAAAATAGCGAATGACATTAATGTCAACAGCGTTCAAGCCTCTGCCTTTATCGGTATATTTTTTATAGCCATTGGTTCGCTAATCTGCCTTTTATCCGCAATTCAATACCAAGCTTTTACTAAAACCTTATCTAAGAATGAATTGCCTACCCGCTACTTTATCTTCCTAGGGCCGCTTGTAAGCTACACAATTTTCTTTACAGCAATTGGCTTGGCTACTTGGTTAATTATTTCTAATTCATTTGTTATGTGAAAAATCAACGATTCTGTTGAGTCAAAAAACTATCAAACCATTTCTTTTGATTTAAGACTCCGTATAGAAAAACTCCCCGGTGATCTGCATTAGCACCAGCATTGATTGTATTAACTGAGGCGCCGCCAAGGAGCTTCTGAGTTTCTTCAGGTAAATAGCCAATAACAGTTGGAGTCACCTCGTCTTTGCCGCCGTAATACACTCTCAACGGAACTTCACTACGCCAACGGTAAGCCTGATTATTGTCAAGAGTTTGCCAATATACACCCTGCTCTAAAAATCCTGTGCGTGCAAATTCAGGTCTAATGAAGTCCGGCAATTTTCGTGGGGTAATTTTAGAAAATTGCTCCCAATTTAGCTTTCCTACATATAGTTGACGCGAGGCATCAACATATTCCGGTCGTACCGCAGACTCCAATAGACCGGCTTGCCGCAAATAAAATTCTTGAGCTTGTAGCTGAATGGCAATTACACCTGGTAAATAGATAGCGTCACCAGGCTGATAATTATTGATCCAACGATTTACCGTTAAATACACATCCACTGGTGCGCTAGCTACTGCAGCGGCAGCAACATTAATATCCAACAGGTTGAGTTTATTCAAAAACTGCATACTCACCCAGCCGCCTTGAGACCAGCCACTCACGAAAAATTGGCTAATGCCAATTTTTAAACTATCAGCAATATTTTTAGAAGCCCACAACATATCAAAGGTTGCCTGCCGTGTACTGCCCTTCACCAAGTAACTATCTGGCAAATCAGAAATACCTCGACCAAAATAGTCGGCAGCAATCACAACATAGCCCTGAGCTGCAAACTGGGCAATCATGACTCTAGTTTCCATTGAATTTTCTGGATGGGATGGCACATCAAATTGATTGAAAACGGTGCCATGCTGATAGGACACTAGAGGCAAAGTCTTGGCACCAGTTACGGGAATGGCAATCAATCCAGATGCCCTAGTTTTCTTATTATCTAACTCAGGGATTAAGGATTCGTATTCAACGCGATATAACTTAACGGCATACTTTGCGGCAGGAAATTTACCCTTAAAGGCCAGTGGCTCGGTTGACGATGCCATAAACCCATCTAGTTCTGGGCCAAGAATATGATTTAACCGACTTTGATCGTATACCCCAATAAGCTCATATTTCAAGCCGGGAATCAAAGGCGTCTCCGACTGAGCAAAGGAATAGATAGGGGATAACCCAAGAAAAATGGCTGCCAATAAGGCCTCAAAGCATAACGGTAACCAACGGGGTATTTTCAACGTGTCTTTATATTTCATGGGTAATTTATCATTGTATTGAATTTGCAACTAAACCAAATCAGCCATGAAGCCACGATGAAAAATCCCTCCATTGAAATTTTACCCAGTCGCATTCGTAAAAATAAGACTTTAAGTGCAAAAAAAATCTATGCAGTTCAAGGCGAAGTACGCATACTGAAAAATGTATGCCTCACGATTCAAGACCAGGTCACCCTACTAGTGATCAATGGTGTATTCAAAAACAGCATCACAAAGCGCTCCACCCTAATATTTGACCAGGGCTCCAAACTCTCGGCAAAACGCATCAAACTGAAGGCCGCTAATGAACACTTTAAGCCAGTGAAGCAAGCAGGTAATGGTGGTCTCTGGTTTCTTGGAAACTTTGCCGATGCTAGTAAGGATGAGATCAAAAATTCAATCAATAGAAAAAATCCTCTATCCAGCTTTACTGCCCAATCTATAGCAACCAGTTACCTGGGTCGCAAAGAGAAGTACCTTAGCCCCAAAACTGGGAAAACGATTGGAATAGGCGATGATATTGATGGCATCTCGGTGCTCGGAGTTGGGCCAAAAGAGTGGTCAATTACCTCCATCAAAAGCCACCACTCAGCTGATGATGGTATTGACATTAAAAATTCGCACATCAAACTCTCTCGACTGGAGGTTATAGCCCCCACTGAAGATGGAATCAACCTAAGCAGTAGCAGGCTAGAGATCCACAAAAGCCTCCGCCTCAATGTAGAAAAGACCTCCGTAACTGATCGAGATTTAATCGACATGGAAACCAATGATGGAGCATCCTATCTTGAGCTGCATAGCGGATGCAACGTAAATCTAAGTGGCGTGTTTGGCGATGAAGTGGTGCTAAGTTCCGGTGAAATCCCAAAACCCAATTTACGCAGCAATAATGAATCAAACTTTCACTTTGTGGGCAAGCTTAAAAAATCTGCCCTTATTTACTCCATAGACCAAAACTAATCAAATTACTTCATGAGCTATCACACTACAACCGTTCTTCAATACTTCAAAAGATACCTTAAGAAATTTCTCCCAAAGGAATTAAAGAGCGGGATAAAAATTATTAAGTTTTACGGCCCAATTGGCTTAATTGTTTTGGTTGGGATTTTGAGTCTTGCAATTTATATTAACCCAATCCCGCCAAAAACAGTTTATTTGGCAACAGGCCAAGAAGGCTCATCCTATAAGAAAATTTCCGAGAAGTTTCAGGGATTTTTTAAAGACAAGGGAATCACATTAGAACTCGTTCCAACATCCGGATTAGGTGAAGGACTCAAAGGTTTAGACAGCGATTCTTCAGAAATTAGTGCCAGTTTTTTAACGGCAGGAGTCGCATCAGTCAAAGAGTATCCAAACCTCGTTTCGCTGGGGAGCGTTCAATATGCGCCAATTTGGATCTTTTATAAAGGCAACACAGTTAAGACAAATGATCCATTTGAGTACTTCTCTACGAAGAAGATGGCAATAGGTCCAGCAGGCAATATCACCAATAAAATCTTCAGGAGCCTGTATGAACTTAATCAAAAAGCCTCTCCAAATACTAAGAATATTGTTGAGCTCCCCTTTAAAGAATCCGTCAATGAATTAATCGCAGGGAAAGTGGATGCGGTATTCATTATTGATAACTATCAATCAGAAAACATTCAAAAATTGCTAGCTTCAAAAGACATCAAGATTATGAATTTTCCATTAGCGGATGCCTATTTAAAGCAGCTACCTTTCTTGCAAAAACTTGTCATTCCAAAAGGCTCCATTAACTTGGAGTCGGTGTACCCAAGTGAAGACATTACGATTCTTGCCTCTACTACTTCCTTATTGGTAGAAAAATCAATGCACCCAGCTATCCAATGGGCTTATCTCTTATCAGCACAGGAACTTGGGGCAGACTCTAATAGCTTCTTTGCGAAATCTGAATACTTTCCTAAAAATTTAGACCAAGGCTTCCCGTTGAGCCCAATTGCTAAGCGTTTTTATCAGCATGGCAGCCCACCCGTCTTTTCATATTTGCCGCTATGGATGGCGAGCCTGATTGAGAATATTTGGGCCTACATCCTAGCCTTCTTCATCATCATTTATCCAGCGTACAAGCTATTAAGTTCAGCGCGACTGTTTCCAGCGGAACACTTAATGAACGAGATGTTTGTTAATTTGCGTGAATTGGATGAAGCCATTACCCAGGCAACTACCAGCGAGCAAATTGCGATCATTCTTGACGCTCTCAAGACGTATGAAAATGAAATAAGTGATACCTGGCTTTTTGAGAAAAATTCACGCTTTTATTTCAACCTCAGAAATGCAGTAGCCGGAATTAAGCGAGATGCCCAAGCAAAGCTTGGGGCTTTAGTTAGTACTAAAGCCTAATAAGATTTCAATCACGCCCGTAAATTAGGGGCGTGATTGCATCACCTGTATTGCCTTCTCAAAAGCCTCTGGGGAAGTCTTAATCTGACCAAGGTAAGGCAAATCCAAGATCATGACGGTAGCAAATAACCAGGAAATCATTGCCAATTGAATTGCTAAAGCCAAAATCCGAATTGGTGATGGCTGCATCAATCTTAAGGCTGCGATTGCAATCACCCCGAGTAAAGTGAGATAACTTAATTGCCAAAAGAGATTTGGCATACGGCTTTGAGAATTTAATATTCTCAAATTGCGATACTGAGTAACCTCATTACTTGCTTTGGTAATCTCCGAAAACAACGCTGCTTGTCTAGGGGTGTTCGGCTGCAGCAAACTAACATCATGATGAAGCTTATCAGCATGAAGGCGTGTTGCTGAATCCTGCTCGCCACTGACAAGTCTGCCCCACTCATCGCCAACTATTGATTTAGTGTAAGCATGCAAAGATTGCCTTGCTATTTTCGACGAAGGGGATCCCTCCATAATTAATAAACGATCAAGAGCCTCAATCTGGCTCGCCTCTTTAGAAATATTGGAATCAATGTCATTAGCCGTTGCCATCACCAAAACCAATACAAATCCCAGCACTACATATGCCCCAGACATGGCATTTTGAGTTGCCGTATCAATAATGTCCGAATCAAAATCATCTAGGCCTAAGATTTTTGAACATCGCCTAAATATTGATGTTAGAAGCACTAACGCAGCCCATGAGGCAATTGGGAAAATAATGAATAAAGCCCAATTTGGCAGTTGCTCAATGTAGTTCAATATCATGCAGTGCTTTCAATAAAACAAATAGATTAATTCGTTACTAAAACAAGCTATTAATACAGCAATCCTACTTCCAACATCATCCTAACCTGGGAGCGCTGCATATTGTTTGAGCCAAAAGCAAGACCTGGCTCAGGATGATTCAGTTGCACTAGCGAGCCTTCGACTCGAGCAAAAAATTTATCTACCTGAATTGTTGGGGTGATCGTGAAGGATGTAGCAGAGCTATTAGGTCCAAAGAGCATTGGATTTGCAGCATTCGCAACGCCACCCCTTTCCTGTATAAATTCTAGGCGCACTGGAAGGCTCATCTTGGCGCCACTCAGCCCTAGCCAATCTGCTCCAGAGAATCGATAGTTGGCCAAAATTGCGGCGCCGTATGTTTTGTATTCAGAAGTAATCCCAATAGATTGATTAGCTGGCACTAATGTGTATTGCAAATATGGCGCAAAGTACCAACGATCTCCATTGAATGAATAGAGCGCATTCACAATCTGAGAATTATTCTGCAGTAAAGGGGTATTAGGCGTGTTCTGCGAATTTGGGCTAGTCGACCCCACCCAGCTAAGTCCAGCACTCTCCTTAGCGCTTAATTGATAACTTCCAGACACCCCTAGCCAATTCATCTTGTTGGAGTAGTACCCATCGTTCCAGGTAAAAGCTAATGAGACCTCATCCTTGGAGTAGTTAACGACTCCACCATAAGAAACTGAACTTGTTTGATCCCACAATAGCCCACGTTGTATGTTTAAATTCTGAAAAGTCATGTTCGACTCATAACCACCCATCGAGGGGATTTTTCCTGCAGTTATTGACCAATTTTCATTTGGTACATAAGAAACTGCAGCCAAAGGGATGTAACCAAAAGTATTTACAGTATTGCTAAGGGTGCGATCAATCGTTTTACCCAAAACAGGGGTCGTATAGAGCCCCGTCTGCATGGAAAACTGGTATTCACCTTCGCTCTTCTGAATCAAGAGCTGTGCATTAGAAATATCGACGGCGCCTGTGGAGGGATTGGTCTGGGAAAAAGCCATAGCTGAAGCGGCTGCATTTACTTCCCATACGCCCAATCCACCTAGATCAATAGAAGATCCTTTACCAGAAAATGACAAAGAGTTATCCATGGTAATTCCTACATAACCGTCGCTTTCATCCCCCGCTCCCAGGGCGCTCAGCGAGAAGCAACAAAAAAGGAGTGCCGCTGCAATGTTAAAACGACTCATGAATTTCAAAGAGCCTTCATTAGCCAGTTAGACTTACAAGCCAACAGTGTATGTTGCCATCACAGTGGTGGTTGAGACAGCCTGATAAGGCTCTTGACGATAGGTACCAGATATTCCCAAGCGCTGATTCTTCTCAATATCGTAGGTAGCGCCAACCGTCGCTGTTGGACGAGTTTTAACTGGATTCGGATTGAAATTAATCGGAGTTAAGCCATAAACACCAGTAGCGGAGTAGGAGCCATTAGATGTATTGGTGTCACTTTCCACGCCAGCACTGGCGAATAAACTTGTTTTGGGGATACCTCTGTATGAAGCTCCTAGCCCGGCTAATGCAGTTGTGGCATTTGTATTAAGAGCGCCATATGTTAATGGAGCGATGGGGGCTGAAGAAGTGCTTTCGGTATAACCGCCCATATTATTTTGGGTATAACGAACACCCACATACGGGGAAATAACAATGTTTTCAACCAAGGCATATCCATGCTTACCTAACACTTGAAAGCCCTGACTATTAAGCTGCGAAGATCCAGAGCCCGCCTCTGAAATACCAACCACTTGACGGGTGATCGTTGTATTTTTCTGGCCATAAGCGGCTGAGATCTTTAACTCACTACCGGTACCGTCTTGGCGCTCACTCCATGCCCCAAACAAGCCAATCAATGGAGTGTTATTACCCAGACTTACGGTGGAGCCTGCATTATTTACAGAAAGGTTTTGATCAATATAGGCCCCGATACGCACTGTAGGTAAGGCGCGGTATGCACCAATCAATAAACCGCTAGTGTTATTAAGGCCATTCGCAACCGATACCGCTGTATTGCGCCCACCAGCAGAAATGCAAATATTATTTTTATCAAACAAAGAGCAGTCATAAGAAAAGCTATTGGCTAATACAGAATTTTGAAGTGTGTAAATATTCTGTAATGCAGGAGCGGTATTAATAAGGGATGCTTGAGTGTCGCTAGAAAATGGACTAAAGACTGCTGCGCTAAGACTTATGAGAGACAATCCAGACACAGAAAAATCACCGCCTCCAAGCCCAATAAAATGCAAAGCTATTTGTTGTGATCCAAAACCTAATATTGATATCGAATTTGCTCTTGCGCCAGAAGGAACGACCCAAGAACTTGCTCCCCCGTTAAAACCAGCTTTAGTTGGAGAGTCACTTACAACCGAATTAGTGAATAATGTATTGCCACTAATAGTGTAGGTAAATAGGTACCAACCACGAAGATTCACGGTATTCGTAACCCCAGTAAAGTTACCACCACTTGAAGTTCCAACTCCCGCAACATATGCTCCTGATCCACCAAATGAATCGCCATTAATGACGGCTGCAGTTGTTGAAAAGCTAGTAATTGAGCTCTGTGCATTTGCTGAAAACGAATACGCCGCCGTTACTGAGAATATTGAAACTAATATGTATCTTTTAATGTATGTGGGCATGGAAATAATTTTGGGATTTACCCTTGGTTGATAACAATTCCTGAACGGTAGACATTATGCCAAGCTATTGGTCTGGTTTTGCCCAATCTGTTGTGTTGACCGGCTGAATCCAAGGCCGATTGAGACCCCCAAAACAACTAATTGCCCTGCCTGAGCGTCCACTTCTGGCCGGACAGGGACGGTCAAGCGCCTTTAAACACGTAGTTTTGAAGGGCTGAAACTACAATCAAAGTAGCCAGCCACCATATTTTGTCGGTTAACCCGACAAACAAAGTGTCACTTAACCGGACACTCCATGATGACGCTGTCGACGCCAAATGAGTTCCAAGAGTTCACATCCGGCACCAGGAGACTACCCGCCTACACCACACTACTTTCTTGACAGGTTTACGTCAATGTCTAAGTTACTGTTTTAGAACAATTTTATTTCTTTTAATCCGTTGGTCGCGAGTTCGAATCTCGCCCGACCCACCAAGATTTATAAGGCTTCAAAGGCAAATCGCTTTGGGAGCCTTTTTTCTTTTATAGCCTAATGTATTGGCTAT
>CAIOIX010000149.1 GCA_903858445.1 uncultured beta proteobacterium | reverse complement strand
ATTTGATAGGCGATACCTGGGCGATCAGGAACTCCCAGAACGGTAATCTTCGCTTCATCACGCGCAAAGGCGATGCCGGAAATAACGGCGGCTTCCATAGTGCTGTCCTCTTCAAATGTAATCAAGGTGCCCGACTTCATCTCAATATCGAGGGGCATCAAAGGGTCTGTCAGGGAAGAAAGAACCCGGGTTTTAACTTTGTACTTACCAGCAAACTCAACAGAACGAATTTGCAACACTTTTGAGCCCAAGCTAGCCATCTCCAGCATTTCTTCAAAAGTGATTTTGTCTAAGCGACGCGCATCTTCACAAACGCGCGGATCGGTCGTGTAAACGCCATCAACGTCGGTGTAAATCAAACACTCATCAGCCTTTAGTGCTGCTGCCATCGCAACTGCAGAAGTGTCAGAGCCGCCGCGACCTAAGGTTGTAATGTTTCCATCTGGATCAACGCCCTGGAAACCAGTTACGACTACTGCACGACCCGCATTGAGGTCAGCAAGAATCTTTTGATCATCGATGGACTTGATACGAGCTTTTGTAAACGAGGAATCGGTATGCACGGTGACTTGCCAACCAGCATAACTCACTGCATCAATCCCTTCGCGCAATAAAGCCAGTGCCAACAGGCCAGAACTTACCTGCTCACCTGTCGAAGCTATTTGATCAAGCTCGCGGGGATTCGCATTAGGATTAATGTCTTTTGCCAAACCAAGCAAGCGATTAGTTTCGCCTGACATTGCGGAAGGCACCACTACAACTTGGTGTCCAGCACGCATCCATTTAGCAACACGCTTTGCGACATTTTGAATGCGCTCAACCGAGCCCATCGAGGTGCCGCCGTACTTATGAACAATTAGAGCCATAAAAACCGTCTGTTTAACTATCTGTAGCAGGGAAATTATTCCCCGAATATCGGAAAAGGGCTTATTTTACAGGGTTTTGAACCCATTCAGGCAGTACACGCTTGCCGGATCCAATGAGATGGGTGTAGCTGGACCCAAGACCAGCTACTGCAACCAAATCGCCATCAAGGTACAACAAGGGCGCCTGACGTAACCAAGGGGCTATATCGGCCTCTTGAAAGAGGTTCTTCAGAGTTTTACGTGGTGTGTTGACTTTCAATTGGAGCTTTTCAGAGCCTAGACGTGCTTTGAACTCTATAACACCGCGCTCCTGACAGTCAGCCACCCATTTGGCAGGAAGGCCCAAAATTTTACTTCTAGCGGAGAGGGGTCTAAACACCCACTTCCCAGTCTTTGGAGATGCAATATTCTGACTAGCTAGCTGCAGCTGACCCCGCCAAAGGCGAATACGGGATCCATCATGCTGCCACTCTAGCTGCGCATCTGCTTTGACCCTATCAAGATCTTTCCACCAAGATTGCAAGCGCTCCTGTGAAGGCATTGATAGCCGATTACTTTTAAGCCAGTAACGCATTAAGTTGTTGGCTGCCGGCAAATCTACATCAGCAAGAGTAAGTAGCGGCTTAATAGTTAATTGATTTAAATTCAGGATTGATTTGCCATCTTGTTGCGCGAGTCGATCTAATAGTATTTGCGCATCGGCCATCAATTCTGCGCTGCGCGCTAAATTTGCAAGCGCATCAGGCTGAATTTTTTCCAGCCTTGGAATAATGAGTTTTCGAATCGCGTTACGTCGATAGCGAGTATCTTGATTACTAGGATCCTCGATCCACTTGAGCTTATGCTGTTTTGCATAGATCTCTAGCATCTTCCTATTTTGATCTAATAGCGGACGCCAAAGTGTAATACCAGCAACCTTATCCACTTCTGTTGTTAGCGCCCTTTTCTCCGGCATGCCAGATAAGCCCGCAATACCAGCGCCGCGCAAGAGCTGCAACAAGACGGTCTCAGCCTGATCGTTTTGATGGTGCGCTAACAATAAATCAGTAATACCATGATCACTACAGAGTTCGGCCAATGCTTCATAACGCCCTGCTCTGGCCCTAGCTTCGAGATTGCCTTGAACTTCATCATTGGCTAAATGCAGCAGACGAAAATCAAAATGGATTTTGTATTTTTTGGCTAACTTCTCGCAGAACTCAAACCACTGATCAGCGCTCTTTTGCAAGCCATGATGAATATGAAAGGCCCAAATTTCAACTGGGGTATCTGTTGAGATTTTTGCTTTTGAGTCCGCTACGTTGGTTTGCTGCGCCTTGCAAACGGTATCGAGCAGTACAACCGAATCTAGGCCGCCACTTAAGGCAACCGCAATTCGCTTGCTTGTTTTAAGACTTACTTTCGATTTCCTTAAACTTGCCATAACTCATCAAACGTTCATGGCGACGCTCAAGAAGCGCAGCCACCTTCATGCCCTGGAAAGTTTTTAACGAGTCAGTCAATGCTTTACGCATACTGACCATCATCGTATCGTAGTCACGATGAGCGCCACCCGTTGGTTCAGGAACAATCTTATCAATCAGCCCCAAATTTTTCAGGCGCTGCGCTGTCAGACCAAGTTGCTCCGCTGCCTCAGGCGCTTTTTCTGCCGTCTTCCACAAAATGGAAGCACAACCTTCCGGTGAAATCACAGAATAGGTAGAGTTCTGCAGCATGAGCACAACATCACCCATGGCAATGGCCAATGCACCACCAGATCCACCCTCACCAATAATCGTAGCAATAATAGGAACTTCTAACTCAGCCTGAACATATAGGTTGCGGCCAATTGCTTCAGACTGATTACGTTCTTCCGCATCAATCCCAGGGAATGCACCCGGGGTATCTACAAAGGTAAATACCGGGATGCCAAATTTTTCCGCAAGCCGCATGAGGCGCATTGCTTTGCGATAACCCTCGGGACGACTCATGCCAAAGTTTCTCAAGGCGCGCTCTTTAGTGTCACGCCCTTTTTGGTGGCCAATCACCATGCAAGGTTCACCACCAAAGCGAGCTAAGCCAGCAACCATGGATAGATCATCAGCAAAATTACGGTCACCATGTAATTCATGGAAATCGGTGAATAAGGCATTCACATAATCTAGGGTGTATGGTCTTTGGGGATGACGTGCCACCTGTGATACTTGCCATGGAGTCAGGTTGGCATAGACATCCTTGGT
>CAIOIX010000148.1 GCA_903858445.1 uncultured beta proteobacterium | reverse complement strand
CGATGTTTGCGAGCTATTGCCTGCGGTAACACTGCCACTAGCAGCGAAGGGTGATTTGAGTCTAGCTAAACTCTCCAGAGAAGTGTCAATGCGCGGACCTTCATCTTTTGCAAAATCACTCCATTTGATATCGACTTGACCTTGATCAAAGTTCATAGCTCGATTGGCTATTTTTACTGGAAAGATTTCAGCATTAAATTCACCAGCGGCTTGAGCAGCAAGCGCCTTTTGATGGGAGGCGAGAGCGAAGGCATCTTGATCCTCACGGCTGATCTTCCATTGCTGAGCTACTTTTTCGGCGGTTAAACCCATACCATAGGCTATTCCAATATTTTCATCGCCCATAAATATTGCTGGAGACATGGACGGAGTATTGCCGCCCATAGGAACCATACTCATTGATTCGACACCGCCAGCAATCATGATGTCAGCTTCGCCTACCCGAATGCGATCAGCAGCCATTGCTATAGCATTTAATCCAGAGGAGCAAAATCGATTTACGGTAATGCCGCCAACAGTATTGGGCAGTCCACCCAGCAGTAGACCAATACGTGCAATGTTTAAGCCTTGTTGTGCCTCTGGCATAGCGCAGCCGATGATGGCATCTTCAATCGCAGCAGGATCCAGTGTAGGTACTTGTGTAAGAACGTGTTGAAGGGCATTGCCCAACAAGTCATCCGGTCTAGTGTTGCGTAAAGAGCCTCTACCTGATTTGCCAACAGCACTCCGAGTGGCGGCAACAATATAAGCGTCTTGAATATTTTTAATCATGAATATGTTCTCGTATTGTGTTTGAGTGCCTAGTTTCTAACCGGTTTGCCGTTTTGGAGCAGGCCCATAATGCGCTCCATTGTTTTGGGATGCCCAATCAATTCCACAAAAGCTTGACGCTCTAGTTTCAGGAGCCACTTTTCAGTTACGAGGGTGCCTGCATCAACATTGCCACCAGTAATAATTTCAATGATTTTTTGAGCAATATGGGCATCATGTTCAGAGATGAATCCCCCATCTCGCATATTCACCACTTGGCCCATCACAGTTGAAGCAACAGAACGTCCGCCTACAGGAATAAGCTTTGGAATCGGTGGCCTATAACCTGAATAACGCATTGCTTTAACTTGGCTTTGCGCCAGCGCAAGTAATTCATATACGTTAGCGACAATAATGTCGCCTGTTTTCAAGTAAGCCATCTTCATTGCTTCTTGGGCAGATGAAGATACTTTTGCCATGGCATCATTTTCGAAAGAGGCTTTAGTGAAATCTAGGAAGTTAGTGTTGCCTGCAAGATTTACACCTTGAGCCGCACGAATGGCCGCTTCTTTAAGGCCGCCTCCCGCAGGGAGTAACCCAACACCAACTTCAACTAAGCCGATATAGCTTTCCATTGCCGCAACTCTACGCGCGGATTGCAGCACGAGCTCACAGCCACCACCCAATGCAACACCCGATACTGCAGCGACCACTGGTACTTGAGAGTATTTAACTCTCATCATGGTGTCTTGGAAGAGTTTTACAAAAGGCTCAACTCCAGACGGGCCGCTCTTCATAACCATGGGTAGGGCAGCTTCTAAATTTGCACCTGCAGAGAAAGGTCCGCCAGGTGTGCCTAACTTCAATGAGGTGGGTTGCCAAATAACCAAACCAGAATAATGTTCTTCAGCAATCTTAACGGCCTTTTGAAGTCCATTTAATACATCAGGACTAAAGGTATTCATCTTGGATTTAAACGAAGCAATCAAGACCTCTGGTTGACGCTCATCTACCCAAGCGCGCAGGTCTGGATTCTCATAGATGGTGGTACCAGCCGTTCTTGGATCGGGTGAACCATCACCCAGAAGAGATGCTCTAAATGCTTGCTTCTTGTAGACGGGAAGGGAGGAACGCGGAATATATTTTCCTTCTGCTGCAGACCACGATCCCCCTGGTGTATGGAAAGCCTGCTTCTCTGCAACAGGTCCGCTAAATACCCAAGCTGGCAAAGGCTCTTTACTGAGCGTCTTGCCTGTGTCGATATCCTCTTTGATCCAGTTAGCCACTTGCGTAATACCAGCAGCTTGCCAATCTTCAAATGGACCCTTATCCCAGCCATAACCCCAGCGCATTGCAAAATCAATTTCACGAGCAGAATCCGCAATACTCCCTAGATGAATGGCGCAATAGTGGAAGATGTCCCGATAAATAGACCATAAGAATTGCGCCTGTGGATCATCGGTGTTTCTGAGAAGCTCAAGACGTTCGGCAATCGGCTTTTTAAGAATGCGCTCAATAATGGGTTCGATTGTGGCAGTAGAGGGCTTGTATTCTCCAGTAGTAGCGTCTAATACAAGTACTGTTTTGCCATCCTTGCGATAAAAACCCGCTTTAGTCTTCTGACCCAAAGCGCCTTTAGCAATTAACTTGGCAACAACATCCGGTGTTTTGAATAGGGTCGAAAAAGAGTCGTCTTGTAAAGCGACTTCCATGGTGTTGATGACGTGAGCCATGGTGTCCAAACCAACAACATCACTGGTTCTAAAGGTAGCTGATTTAGCACGACCCAATTTACTGCCAGTAATTGCATCTACCTCATCAAAACCAAGACCATATTTTTGAGCCTCTGCAAACACAGCAAGAATCGAGAAAACACCCACACGATTGCCAATAAAATTCGGCGCGTCTTTTGCTCGAACAACACCTTTGCCCATAGTGGAGGTCATGAAGGTTTCAAGAGCATCTAATACCCCTGGATCAGTATCTGTAGCTGGAATCAGTTCCAGTAAGTGCATATACCTTGGCGGGTTAAAGAAGTGCACACCGCAGAAACGTTTCTTCAGGTCACCAGAAAATCCCTTGGCAAGTTCACCAATCGGTAAGCCAGAGGTATTGGTGGCAAAGAGGGCATGCGCCGGAATATGGGGCCCTACTTTTTCATAGAGGGCATGTTTCCAATCTAGACGCTCAGCAATTGCCTCAATAATCAGATCACAATCTGCTAGAAGACCCAAATCATCTTCGTAGTTGGCTGCAATAATCAAATTTGCATCTACTGCTAAGCCTAAGGGTGCTGGCTTCAGTTTTTTAAGATTCTCAATAGCCTTTAGTGCGATAGCATTTTTATTCACTGTCTTGCCATCATCAGATTTGCTAGGCAGGTCAAATAAAATTACTGGGAGACCAACATTAATACATTGAGCGGCAATTTGAGCGCCCATCACTCCGGCACCCAAAATGGCTACTTTTTTAATGATGTTATTTTCAGTCATATCCAGTCTTTCAGAAGAGTTCAGCAGGCATTGCCATTAATGATTTCGATCCAGCGCGCGCCTGGCGAATCAAGGTGGCAGTTTCAGGAAGGAGCTTGTCAAAGTAGAAGCGGGCAGTTGCGATTTTGGCCTGATAAAAAGGATCATTACTTGACTTATTGGCCAAAGCAATTTTGGCCATACGGGCAAAGAGATATGCATAGACCAAATGCCCTACAGTACGAAGATAAGGGACGGCCGCAGCCCCCACTTCTTCGTGGTTCATCATGGCTTTCATGCCAATTTCTTTGGTCAGTTTCTCTACCTTGGTAGCGATGTCGGCTAAGGGGTCGATGAACTCCTGCATTTCTTTGCGAACACCTTCTTCTTCAATGAAAGTTTCAACGAGTTTGCCAAACTTGCGTAGTTTCGCACCCATATCACCAAGTACTTTGCGCCCCAAAAGATCAAGGGATTGAATCGTATTAGTACCTTCATAAATCATATTAATACGTGCATCACGAACATATTGCTCCATGCCCCATTCGGCAATATAGCCATGCCCACCAAAAACTTGTAAGCCTTCATTTGTAGCAGTGAACGCGTTATCTGTGAGGAAAGCTTTAATGATGGGGGTGAGCAGGGTGACCATATCAGCAGTATCTTTACGAACACTCTCATCCGGATGATTCAGTTCCGTATCAATCATTAAGGCGACCCAATAAGCAAAGGCCCGACCACCTTCAGCATAGGCTCTCTGTGTGAGCAGCATTCTGCGCACATCTGGATGCACAATGATCGGATCAGCTGCCTTTTCAGGTTCTTTAGCGCCAGTAAGACTGCGCATTTGTAAGCGCTCTTTGGCATAGGCGGCAGAGTTCTGATAAGCAACCTCCGTCAAGCCAAGGCCTTGCATGCCTACACCTAAGCGTGCGGCATTCATCATCACAAACATCGCATTAAGACCTTTGTGAGGCTCTCCTACAAGCGTACCAATCGCACCATCAAAGTTCATGACGCAGGTCGCATTGCCATGTATACCCATCTTATGCTCTAGTGAGCCGCAAGAAACTTGATTGTTTGCACCCAAGCTGCCGTCTGCATTGATCAAAAACTTTGGAACTACAAATAAAGAAATTCCTTTGGTGCCCTTAGGCGAGTCTGGCAGTCGCGCCAAGACTAAGTGAACAATATTGTCGGTAAAGTCGTGCTCACCGCTAGAGATGAAGATCTTTGTGCCTGTGATGGAATAACTTCCATCTGCTAGAGGTTCCGCCTTAGTCTTCAAAATACCTAAGTCGGTGCCACATTGAGGTTCGGTGAGACACATCGTGCCAGTCCAGTGACCAGACACCAATTTCTCAAGATAAATTTTCTTCTGATCATCTGTCCCGTGTGCATGTAGGCATTCGTATGCACCGTGCGATAAACCTGGATACATCGCCCAAGACTGGTTTGCAGAATTTAGTGTTTCATATAGAGCGCTATTGAGTAACTGCGGCAATCCTTGCCCACCATACTCAGGGTCACATGACAATGCAGGCCAGCCGCTGCCCACATATTGCTGATAAGCATCTTTAAATCCAGCGGGGGTGGTGACAGACCCATCTTCATGGCGTGTACAACCCTCTTTGTCTCCCACTTGATTCAAGGGAAAGGCAATCTCCGTTGCAAATTTTCCGGCCTCTTCAATAATCTGATTGATGGTATCTTTATCTACATCTGCAAATGCCGGCAAGGCGGTAAAGGCTTTATCCGCATTGAGGAGCTCATGAATAACAAACTGTATGTCGCGCAAGGGAGGGTTGTATTGGGGCATATAACTTTTCGAGAAAGATGGTTGTTAGGTTTATTTATTTACTTTGTTACTTGCAAAGATTTCTTTGATTAACTTATTTGCAGTGGTAAGGCTTTTGGAGTGGCCCAAAAAGCGCGAATCATGGTGAACGCCGAGCACTATGCTGTAAAGCTGAAACAGCAGGGCATCTGCATTGACCGATTTTTTTAAATGGCCGGCTGTAATCGATTCTTTAATAGCTCTGAGCATTGCAGCGCGCCAATCTTCAACACTTCGCACCAGTTCATCGCGCACAATGCCGGGGCGGTCATCATATTCAGCTGCCCCTGAAATGAAGAAGCAGCTGGAGGTATCGCCACCAACACTCATCTTGAGCCATGAGTCAATCATTTGGTTTAGGCGTGGTAGCCCCTTGGGCTTAGATAGGGCGGGCGCAAATACCTGTTCCTCAAAACCCTGATGGTAGGCTCGTACAACTTCAACTTGTAATTCTTCTCTAGAGCCAAAATGAGCAAAAACACCACTTTTGCTCATGTTTACAATCTCCGCAATAGTGCCGATAGTGAGACCTTCAAGCCCTGATTTACTAGCAATTTCTAGAGCGGCATGCAAGATTAAGGCCTTAGTCATTAACCCCTTTTTGGGCTCAGCCAACTCCTTTTTGCTAGTCCTTTGCATCAGCATGGGTTTACTCATTTATTCATTTTGTTGTAAAAATAATACGATCGTTCGTTTATATTACAACAAATTAATTTAAAGTAAATGACGGCAAGAAGTAAATAAAAGCAAGCGGTCGTTATCAAACGTGGCTACAAGCCAACTTTAACGACTGAGATGAAACTAATTTGTGCAGCACAGCAATTTATTTGGGGAAAACCCGAGGTAGATATTTCGATAAATATCTTTAGAGTTACTGAAGTGGTTTAAGGGTCCATAACAATTAATCAAAAAATGAAAAAGGAAGAGACATGAAGCAATTAAAAATGAGCGCACTAGTCTTGGCGTTGACGAGTATTGCTACGGGATCAGCAATGGCTCAGTCATCAAACACGAATGCTTGGGAGGGTGCTTATGGGCAGATCGGCGTAGGTTTTGGCATCTTTACACCATCAATTAGTAATGGAAAAGCCGTGGCTCCTGCTCCGTATTCCGCAGCCAACATTACAACTTCTGCATCGAGTGTGAACAATGTGAATACTGGCCTCGCCAATTTAGCCTTAGGCTATAACTTCGGCATCAACCAAAGTTATATTTTGGGTCTTGGGGCTACTTACTATCCTGGAGCAAGTTCTTCGGCAACAGGGGTATTGAACTCAACAGCCGCCGCACCCTACGGTGCCTTAAGTTCTTCAACTACCGCAACCTATAACGTGAAGAATCTTTTCAGTATCGTGTTGACTCCAGGATATGTGATTGATAAGGATAAGTTGGCTTATGCGAAGCTTGGCTACACTGGGGCTACCATTGGTTTATCAGCCCCCTCTATTCCTTACACCACAACTAACCTAACTGGTTGGACATTAGGCTTGGGTTATAAGCAGATATTGACCGGGTCCATATACGCTTTTGGCGAAGTGAATTACGCAGCGTATGGCAATAAAGGTGTTGCAACCATTACCTCCTCAAGTGGCGCTGTACTCAGTGGCATGTCTGCTAAAGGTACTGGTACTGACATCCTCGTTGGCGTAGGCTATCGCTTCTAATGTTGTAATTGCTTGATGAAAAGCCCTCTCTTTGAGGGCTTTTTCTTTCCTTGTTAGCTTCTGTATTTGAACTATTGAAAAAGAGTTGCATTTCTCGCCTATGTTAAATCCCAGCAAGCCTTGGTTGAAGAACTATCCTGAGGGCGTGCCTCATGATGTCAATATTTCCGCCTACTCCTCATTGGTGGAAATGTTCGAGGAATCCTTTGCTCGCTTCCCCAGTCGTAATGCTTGTGAATACATGGGTAAATTCTTTACCTATCGTGAGTTGGATCATCTCTCTAAGAATTTTGCATCGTATCTACAAACTCTTGGCCTAGAGCCTGGTGCTCGTGTAGCCATCATGCTGCCCAATGTAGTGCAATTTCAGATTACGATGCTTGGTATCTTGCGCGCTGGATATGTAGTAGTTAATGTCAATCCTCTTTATACCGCTAGGGAACTGGAATACCAACTCAAAGATAGTGGCGCCTCGGCCTTAATTATTTTGGAAAACTTTGCGCATGTGTATCAGCAGATTGCCGCAAACGTTCCTTTGAAAAAAGCCATCGTTACCAGTCTTGGTGAGTTGATTGGCTTAAAGGGTGCAATTGTTAACCTTGTAGTGCGCAAGGTGAAGAAGGCAGTGCCGGCCTGGAGTCTTGCTCACGATTCTTTTAAGGTTGCCTTGCAAAAAGGCGCTAGCAGCCACTTTTTAAAGCCCATCACATCCCTTGACGATATTGCGTTCCTCCAGTACACAGGAGGCACTACGGGTGTTGCTAAGGGTGCTATTTTGCTGCACCGAAATATCCTCTCTAACGTTTTTCAGACGGAGTTGTGGCTAGAGCCAGGCATGCGCAATCGCCGCGACGAGCAACTGGTCTTCCTATGTGCTTTGCCGATGTATCACATCTTTGCACTGACAGCATGCGCGCTCTTTGGTATGCGCAAAGGTGGCTTACTTGTATTGGTTCCAAATCCCCGTGATATAGATGGCTTCCTCAAATTATTAGATACTCATCCGAATATCAATATCTTCCCTGGTGTGAACACTTTATTCAATGCATTGATTCATCGCGTTGAATTTAAAAAAGGAGTTTTGCCTAATTTATTGGTCACAATTGGTGGTGGTATGGCTATGCAAAAAGGGGTGGCTGATCAATGGCAAAAAATTACGGGCGTACCCATTGCTGAAGGATATGGCTTATCTGAGACTGCACCAGTAGCTTGTGTCAACACACCATTAATCTCTGCATTCACCGGTACGATTGGCTTACCCGTTCCTGGGACTGAAGTCCTGATTTTGGATGATGCTGGAGTCGAAGTGCCTTTTGGCTCTCCAGGTGAGATTTGTATACGCGGACCACAAGTAATGGCGGGTTACTGGAATAAGCCAGAAGATACAAAGAGCGTGATGACGCCGGATGGTTACTTTAAATCCGGTGATATTGGCATTATGAATGCAGATGGCTATACCAAAATTGTGGATCGCAAAAAGGACATGATCTTAGTATCAGGCTTTAATGTTTACCCAAATGAGTTAGAAGAAATTGTTGCCTTGATGCCTGGTGTTTTAGAGTGTGCGGCAATTGGTGTGCCCAATGAAGACACTGGTGAAGCCGTAAAAATCTTTATAGTCAGAAGCGATCCTAATCTGACTGAAGATGATGTTGCCGCCTACTGCAAAATAGAATTTACAAACTACAAGCGTCCTAAATTTATTCAATTTAGAGATGAACTGCCCAAAACAAATGTCGGAAAAATTCTCCGTCGAGAGTTAAGGGGATTATGAGTAGCACAAATATTCCTAGTGTGTTGCAGGGCTTAAGACTACCGATCATATCTGCCCCGATGTTTACTGTCAGCTACCCAGAATTAGTGCTAGCCCAATGTAAAGCTGGAATTGTTGGGTCTTTTCCTGCTCTAAATGCTCGACCACCGGAGTTGTTAGATGAATGGCTGACGCAAATTACCTCAGATCTCAAAGGGCACCAGGAGAAGAACCCCACCGCAAAAATTGGGCCTTTAGCTGTTAATCAAATTGTTCACATCTCGAATACGCGCCTTGAGCAAGATATGCGCACCTGCGTCAAACATCGAATTCCTATCTATATTACGAGCCTGAGGGCCCCCATTAAAGAGATCGTCGATGCCGTTCATAGTTATGGCGGAATCGTTCTACATGATGTGATTAGCATTCGTCATGCAGAAAAAGCGCTTGAGGCTGGTGTGGACGGCTTGATTCTGGTCGCAGCTGGCGCTGGCGGTCATGCTGGGGGATTATCACCATTTGCCCTCGTTGGCGAGGTGAGGGCAATGTATTCAGGGCCGATTATTCTATCGGGTGCTATTTCTACTGGTGATGCAGTCTTGGCATCCTTAGCCATGGGCGCAGATTTTGCTTATATGGGTACGCGCTTCATTGCCAGTAAAGAAGCGCATGCTAGCGATCAATATAAAGAGGCAATTGTTTCTGCTCAGGCAGCCGATATCGTTTACACGGATCACTTCACGGGCATTCATGGGAACTACATCAAGCAAAGCATCCTCAGTGCCGGCTTAGACCCCGATAATCTACCCAAAGGTGATCCTCAGGCATTTGCCAAGCTTTCTCAGGCAAGTAAAGATAGTTCTGGTGCTAAGGCATGGAAAGATATTTGGGGCGCAGGTCAGGGCGTTGGATTAATTGACACAATACCAAGCGTAGCTCAAATTGTTGATCAACTTGAAGTAGAGTTCAATGCCGCCAAGCAAAGGCTGCTAGGATAAAATTGAACAGGTAAATCAATATTTAAAGGGCTGCTGTAATCGTGATTCTTTGGCTGCGCTCCCTTGCCTTCTATTTTTTCCTGTTTACGACTGTAAGCATTTACGCGTCAGTTATTGTGCTGGTAATCCCGTTTACTAATGTTCATACCCGCTACAACATTGGAGTCTCTTGGTGTCGTCTTGCACTGAAGGCTTTAACGCTACTGTGCGGCATTCGCTTTCAAATTGAAGGCTTTAGCAATATTCCTCAGAATTCTCATAAGCCCTTAATTATTTTAGGTAAACATCAGTCAGCATGGGAAACCATTGCTTACCCATCAATCTTTCCAAGACAACTTTGCTTTGTGTTTAAAAGGGAGTTATTTTTTCTACCTTTTTTTGGATGGGCTTTGGCCTCACTAAAAATGATCCATATTAATCGTGGTGATCGCGATAAAGCGCGCGCTAAGGTTACTTTACAGGGTGAAAGAACCCTTGCTAGGGGCGAATGGATAGTCATTTACCCAGAAGGCACGCGGACGCCTAGAGGTTCATTTAAATCGTATCGTAAAGGTGGGGTGCGTTTGGCGATAAGCGCTCACAGTGACATTCTTCCAGTTGCCCAAAATTCAGGAGCAGTATGGCCTAGAAATACCGTGCTCAAGCGTCCTGGACTTATCACCATATCTATCGGCCCCGTCATTACAGTGGCAGGCAAAACTGAGGATGAATTACAGGCAGAACTTGAGTCTTGGATGGAGGCTGAAATGCACCGGCTTGATCCTGAGGCATATATGCACTAGGAAAACAGATTTTTTAAATGCCTAAGCACTCTTTTTCCTGACATAAAGGGTTTTAGTAATCCTGGCAACTGTATCGCCCAGCTTGTCTTTTACGTCAACACTGTAATCTTTCAAAACTTTTTCACCTGAGCTTGCAGCATTTACTAAAGAATCAATCTGCTCCTGGCTGATTTCAAATTCTGCGATGACTTTGCCTTTGCCGGGCTTTAGAAATTCAATTTTTCCAGCTTGATCCCAAAAGACGTAATTTTTCCCCAGATTTTGAGAAAACATGATCATGAAAAATGGATCCGTCATGGCAAAAAGGCTGCCACCAAAATGCACTCCAACAATATTGCGATTTAAGAGCCCAAATCGCAGGCTTACTTTAGCGCTACGGTAATCCTTAGAAATCATCTCCACCTTAATGCCTGCCCCCCAGAAGGGCGGCCATACATTCATGCAATGACGTAGTAGTTTGGCGTTCATTTTTACCGTATTTTCAAAACAATAGCTCGATCATAAAGCTTTCTCTGGCTCTTATTTATTCGGTTTGATGCATAAAAACGACAACAATAAATTATTGTTCACAACTTCACAACTTCTGAAGTTGTGTGCTATAGTACTCACATGAAAGGAGTGTTATGAAAAGACTGGTGCCAAAAACCCATCAAGCGATTGAGTGGGTGGGGAAGGGTTTGAGTGCTGCTCAGGCTGCGAGAAAGATGGAGATCTCGGAATCTAGTGTTTACGCAGCGCT
>CAIOIX010000147.1 GCA_903858445.1 uncultured beta proteobacterium | reverse complement strand
GTTTCGAAACAAGTTATAAAAAATCAGTTATTAAGAAGTTGATAGCCATAATTGGCATGGAGGATATTAAGGCCGCGTTGGCCTTTGTCCTAGATCTGTTCAGATGAATTTCTACTAGGGATGGTCTATATACAGTCGAAATTCTCTTGGTTTATTTTGGAAAGTAGTCATGCAATTCACTGTAATGAAATTGCAATTTATAAATTGTTGTTATTTTCTTAATCTATAGGAGTCTATTATGTTAAAAAATCAATTTTTAGAAAACCAAACTAAATCAATCGAAACGGCTCGATCCTTGGGTCAGATTGCGTTAGAAAATGTACAAGAGTTAGGCCATATTAACTATCAGGCCATTGAAGAAGCTATAAGAAATTTACAGTCAAAATTAATAGAGTTGACTGATGGAAAAAACATTAAGACGGGCTTATCACTTATTCAGGACCCAGAGGTGCAGGAGGTTCTTACCCAGGTTAGCGCTTATCAAAATAAAGTAGCGGATGTCTTACGACGTGGCAATCAAGAGTTAATTAATGCTGTCGATGCTGCATTTGACCAATTTCAGAAAGATTGGAAGGTTATGGTTGAGGATGCATCATCTAAATCCCCAGCTGGTTCTGAGGCTTATGTACGTACATTTACCAATGCATTTAATACGGGAATCAAAAATTTCGAACAGGCTCGTAGAACTACTCAAGAAGTATTCCATAAGCTTGAGGAAAGCGTTGAAACAGCCATTCATTCTGCTCAAGGCCATCCTATTGGCAAGGCTAAGGAGGTAAAAATAAGTTCGAAGAAGTCTGGCGCCAAGTGATAGGGCATTCATTTTGGATTGCTCTATTTTTTACATATACGTAGTTTCAACAAGGGGAGGCTATGGAAACTAAATCTGCGCTTGAGACTATTTTAGATAGGCGCTCGGTACGATCCTATGCAGATAAAAAAGTAGAAAAAGATCTGATTGAAGCTTTACTTACCTATGCGGTGAGAGCTCCTACAGCAATGCATCAGGAGCCCTGCGCTTTTGCAGTAATTCAAGATCAAAATCTTCTTCGGGAAATATCGGACCTAGCCAAACCCCAATTCGAGAAGATCTTACATGCACCGGGGCACTCAAAAACTCATGCTACCCATGATTTTAGTGACCCAAACTTTAATATATTTTATGGTGCCGACACTTTAATTGTTATTACGGCGAAATTACCCGGCCATTTTTTGGATGCTGACTGTTGGCTTGCTGCTGAAAATTTAATGTTAGCCGCCACAGGGATGGGTTTAGGTACTTGCGTCATTGGATCGGCGCTTATGGCTTTAAATGGCCCCGATATGAAGTCTCGGTTAAATATTCCCGATGAATACAGTGCAGTAGCCCCTATTATCGTAGGTTATCCAAGTGGTATTACCGCCCCTTCATCTCGCAAAAACCCGGTTGTGCTTTCTTGGATCTATTAAGGGCGAATGCGTTAATCCTGAACCTATTCAATGAAATAACTGGGGTTGCAGAACTTATTTGTATTGCAGATACAAATGTTGACTAACTAGTAGAGCTTGAGGAGTTGTTGTTATGAAAATAGAATTTATAGGCCCCGCATCAATGGCAAATGATGGCGGCGTTCAATATCCCGCAAAGCTAGACGGTAAGAACCTCCTATGTCATTTTAGTTATGAGGCGCTTGAAGACGTTGATCCCGATGTGGTGCTAGGCGATGCTTTAGAGCACTTTGCTAAATATCAACTAAAACTATTATCCATTGCTGAGCAAAAGATTTTGGCTGGAGGTGCTCATGCCAGTCAAATTCAAGTTTTTAGTAATGACTTGCCATCTGATTAAATAAATAGCCCAGAGGACAGCCCAATCATGAAATTCTATCTATTTAGAAGTCTTATATTTGTGGCGATTCTTGTTCCTTTGTGGGCTGTTGCTCAAATTCCAAGTACTCAGTATTCCCATGAAATTGCTTATGTTGCGGGTGGTATTGGCTCTGATGAATCTATCGCGATTGAGATGGACTCAAAAAAATGGCCATTTATGCTCGAATTTTCGCAAGTAGACGAGAAAGGGTGGGGTCTTTGGTTGTCAGATATACAGGTAAAGATTGTTAACGCCAAGAATCAAGAGATTTTTACTGCCATTTGTGATGGACCTATGATGCTAATTAATTTACCCCCTGGCCAATACGATGTTTTTGGAATTTATGAGGGTAGACAGCAAAAAAGGTCGGTATTGATTCAGGCCAATAAACCTCAAAAACTTTCGATTTTTTGGAAATAATTTTCTAGCTGTTACCTCTATATAGAGTCGATACATTTTTTACATTTAACTAATCATGGTGGTATGTGCGCATGATTGGTGATAATGGAGGCTCCAGTCTGCTCCAGTTGAGGTAAGGCAATTGCACAAAGCCACCCATAGCAAAACTCTGGAAATACAATGGGTATGACAGTTGGCTTGTTGTAACCAGTTGCTACCCCTACGTAGATACCTCAATATTTAATAGCTTTATTTGCGATGACAGTCTCAATCTCTCTCTTTAGCGCATTAGGTGATGGTCGTAATTTATTCTTAATCGACTATTAAGCGCCTTAACTCGACATAGAAAAATATAATACATTCCTATTAATTTATCAATATATTATAGTTACTATAATATAAAGTAAGTTATTAACAATGAAAATGTAACTGAAGACTTTTTATTCGGTTGGGTTGTGACAAGAAGTGCATACTCTCAAGCCGCAAAAAAATCCATTCGGTAAATGGTGAAGTTCTAAAATATTTCCTGAGAGATTCTAGAAAATTATATGAATATTTTTGCTAAAACTGATGCGAAATATGAAGATCTAAATTCCCCCAAACTTTTGCAACAATTATTCAATGAGGCTGGAGTAAGTATCAATGGCCCCAATCCTTGGGACATGCAGGTACATGACCCAGTAGCTTATTCAGCGATTTTATCTAAGTGGTCGTTGGGAATGGGTGAGACCTATATGGATGGGTTCTGGGACTGTGAAAAGCTTGATGAAATGCTCACTAAGTTATTGAAATATGACATTAATATGCGCGTTCAAGGTTTGGCTAAAGTGCGCTTTATTTTTGAGGTCCTTAGAGCAAGATTGTTAAATCTACAATCGAAAGATCGGGCTTTTCAGGTAGGGGAAAAACATTACGATATCGGTAATGATGTCTTTGAATTGATGCTTGATCCGCAGATGCTTTATTCATGTGGATACTGGGAATTTGCCAATCAATTAGGCCAAGCCCAAGAACATAAGTTAGAGGGTAATACCCCCGCCCCTTAACCTGAGTTAAAAGTAGAATTTCTAAGTTGTTTGATTTAAAGGAAATTCTATGAAAACCTCCCGCTTTACCGATAGCCAAATCATGGCCATCCTTAAG
>CAIOIX010000146.1 GCA_903858445.1 uncultured beta proteobacterium | reverse complement strand
GCTCTCTATATGTAATTATTTGAACGCAGTCGCGCCCAATGGCTTTATCAACGATATTTAAGTGCATCTAATTTAGTTGCTGAGTTTGGCATCCTGTTGCCGATTCGAGAAATCACTATGAATTTTCACAAGCCTGGTCGACTAGACGATCTCTTAAGCATTGATCAAGTCATTGAACATCGGGGACGCACCCAAATAGCAGTGAGACAAACTGCAAAACGTGTAAATCCAGACGATCCAAATGCAGAAATGGAATTGATTGCTAGCGCACTACTTCACATCGTTTGTGTCGATACCATCACAGTAAAGCCCAAAGGGCTACCTGACTGGTTGTTCCCGATCTCGGTTTAATTATCCGGAGAATCCAATATGAAAGAAGGGAAGTTACTCAGTTTTATCAAAGGTCTCACTCTGCTGATCGATGAACAGGCTTCTGAGGAAATTATTTTTACTAGAGGCAAGAGAATTCTTGAGGAGCTCATTAGAGAAGATGATTGGTTGCCTGAGGTGCTTAGCAAAACACACCCCGATTACTACCAACAGTACCTTCTGTATGCAGACCCCTTGGATCGCTTTTCTGTAGTGAGCTTTGTATGGGGTCCGGGACAGAAAACACCAATCCACAATCACACTGTCTGGGGAATGGTTGGTCAGTTGCGTGGAGAGGAAAAGGAGACCCGATACCATTCTCAAGAAAATGGCAGCTACCAAGCTGGGAAACAATCAATTTTCCAGGCGGGTCAAGTTGCTACAGTTTCACCCAATACCCATGACGTCCATGTCGTGGCAAACAACCTGAGCGATCAAACTTCTATTAGCATCCATGTCTACGGGGGCAATATCGGCAGAATCAAACGGGCAGTCTTCGATCCTATAACTGGAACCGCCAAACCCTTTATCTCAGGATATGCCAATGCTTTCACGCCAAACCTATGGCATTAGCTAGTTAATAGCTTAAGCGATCAAAAATCACTTAAAATAGGAGTTCTTACTGCAAACACCCTAGTGTGGCAGCTCACCCCATTGGCCGGGATAGTCTTTTAATTGAATACGGGCCAATATTTTTATTGGTCCCTATGCTATTTACAGAACTCGGTTTATCTGAATCCATCCTGCGCGCGATTGAAGAACATGGCTATACCAGCCCTACTCCAATTCAAGCCAAATCTATTCCTGCTGTGCTAAAAGGTGGCGACTTACTTGCTGCCGCGCAAACTGGAACAGGTAAAACTGCTGGCTTTACCCTTCCTATCCTACAACGCCTTATTAGTAGTGCCAAACCTGCTTCAGGCAAACGCCAACTGAAAGTGCTGATTCTGACTCCTACACGAGAGTTGGCCGCACAAGTACAAGAATCAGTAACAACCTACGGCAAATATACTGGGCTCAAATCTACCGTCATCTTTGGTGGTGTTGGCGCAAATCCACAGATTAAAGCCATTCAAGCCGGTTTGGATATTTTGGTTGCCACTCCTGGACGTCTCCTAGATCTCATGTCCCAGAACTGCGTATCACTGAGTGCCATTGAAATTCTTGTCTTAGATGAAGCCGATCGTATGCTAGATATGGGTTTCTTACGCGACATTAAAAAGATTTTGGCGGCCCTACCAAAGCAACGTCAGAATCTTCTATTCTCCGCAACCTTTTCAACGGAAATTAAAACGCTGGCCGATAGTCTACTGAACTCACCCGCCTTGATCGAGGTGGCGCGTAGCAATAGCACCAATGAAGCAATTGCTCAGTTAATTCATCCGGTAGATAGAACCCAAAAGCATCCGCTCTTGGCGCATCTGATTAAAACCAATGACTGGAAGCAGGTTCTGGTATTTACTCGAACTAAGCATGGTGCCAATAAGTTGGTAACCCAGCTAGAAAAAGATGGCATCACAAGTATGGCTATTCACGGCAATAAGAGCCAAAGCGCACGTACTAAAGCACTGGCTGATTTCAAGGCTGGAAAGATTGCTGTACTCGTTGCAACTGATATTGCCGCACGCGGTATTGATATCGACCAACTGCCTCACGTAGTGAACTATGACTTACCGAATGTCTCTGAGGATTATGTCCATCGCATTGGTCGTACTGGTAGAGCTGGATCCAATGGAGTTGCGGTTTCTTTAGTCTGCGTTGATGAACATCAAATGCTTAGAGATATCGAGAAGCTGATTAAGCAAAAACTTCCTCAAGAAGTTATTCCTGGATTTGAGCCCGATCCAAATGCAGTAGCCCAACCCATTCAATTGCGTAGCCAGCAACATCAGCAATCTAGAAAGCCTCGACCCGCAGGAAGCGCTGGTGGAGGTAGCGGTAGCGGCAAGCCAGCGACAAAGCGCGCTAGCCCTTCTAAGAGAAGCTTTAGCCGCTAAAACTCCCTTTAAGATCATTCCGTGAAAAACTTTTAACTCTTTATTACTTTAAATAGATCGCCAATGACTATTACCCGCCGCTCAGCCATCAAAACTATCGCAGGTGCCTTTGCCCTGCCCGCCCTCAATCCAATCGCATCCGTCTTTGCACAATCTTCACCGGATTGGACTACTTACGAGATCGTCACTGAAGTGAATCTCGAAAATACCAATGGTGCTGCGGAGGCATGGATTCCATTGCCATTAGTTTTAAATACCGATTACTTCAAGACCTTGTCAATCAGACCGGAAGCTGGCGATGTACAAGCCGAGACTAGGATGTATGAAACTCCAGACAAACAAGCTCGCATGCTTTGGACTAAATGGGATAAGTCAGCCAGTACCCATTCAGTAAAGGTTGCCATGATTGTGAGTACACGCAATCGTCATCTAGAACTTTCTAATCCAAATTCAGCTTTAAAACTTTCAAAAGAAGAGCAAAAGTTCTGGACGCGTGCAACCGCTTACTTGCCAACTGATGGCATCGTTAAAACTAAGGCTTTTGAAGCTCTTGCTGGACTTCCAGCCAACGCAAGCGATGTTGATAAAGCCAAAGCAATCTATAACTGGGTTGTGGAGAACACCCATCGCGATCCTAAAACCCGCGGTTGCGGTCAAGGTGACGTCAAATTGATGTTGGAGACGAATAATCTGGGTGGAAAATGTGCAGATATTAACGCGGTCTTTGTTGCACTAGCGCGCTCAGCCGGTGTTGCCGCACGAGATGTGTACGGCATTCGTATTGCCGACTCTGCTCGTGGCTATAAGAGTCTTGGAAAATCTGGCGACATCACTAAGGCGCAACACTGTCGCGCAGAGTTTTATGCCAGCGGTTATGGCTGGTGCCCAGTTGATCCCGCAGACGTTCGAAAAGTCATTCTAGAGGAGACCGGAGGCCTCGCCATGACCGATCCAAAGGTGGTGGCGATCCGTGATTACCTATTTGGTAACTGGGAAATGAATTGGATGGCTTATAACTACGACCACGATATCGCACTACCAGGCTCTAAGCTTGGTAAAAACGGTGCCATTCCTTTCTTAATGTACCCACAGGCGGAGAATAAAGAAGGTCGTTTTGATTCATTGGATCCCGATAACTTCAAATACAAAATTACTAGCCGACTAATTGGCTAATTTATATTTATCGATATCTCCAGCGATGCAAGTATTGAAAAAACAAACAGCGAAAGGAGCACTCTTCTCGCTGTTTTTTCTTTACCTGAGTCTTGTAGCTAATTGTGCCAACGCGCAATGGCGCCCCATCAGCCAGGTCGGCTTGAGACAAACACCCCCACTACAACTAAATAACCTAGCGGGCGAAGCAATAAATATCGATACCTTCAAGGGTAATGTTGTTCTGGTAAATTTCTGGGCCAGCTGGTGTGAGCCCTGTAGAGAAGAATTTACTGAGCTCACCCACCTGCAAGAAAAATATGGCGCCAAAGGTTTTAAGATTTTGGCTATCAACCTAGCAGAAATGAAGCCTCGTATTATCCAATTCCTAAAAGGCAATAGCATTCCTGAAAATAGCATCGAGATTTTGCAGGACCGTAGTAGCATTATTTACAAAACTTGGAAAGCGCGCGGCATTCCCACTACCTTCCTTCTCAATAAGCAGGGCAAAATTATCAGCGTTTGGTTTGGTGCAATTGACAATGCAGATAGTGAAGAAGTTACCGAAAAAATTGAGACCTTACTTCGCCAATAACCCAATATTAAAACTCTGACAGAGATCATATGAATCCCTCTACCAACAACTCAGTAAATACTGAACCTCGCCTGACATCACTTTCGCATGGTGGTGGCTGTGGCTGCAAAATTGCACCTGGGGTTCTATCAGAAATTCTCAAAGGCGTTCCGCAATTACCCTTCCCCAAAGAACTTCTAATTGGGATTGAAACCTCTGACGATGCGGCTGTATATCAAATTAATGAATCACAAGCAATTGTTGCCACTACCGACTTCTTTATGCCCATCGTAGACGATCCATTTGATTTTGGGAGGATTGCTGCCACCAATGCCATTAGCGATATTTACGCAATGGGTGCCACACCACTCTTTGCCTTAGCCCTTGTTGGTATGCCTATTAAGGTCTTATCAAATGCTACCATCGCCCGCATTCTAGAAGGTGGCGCAGAGGCTTGCCGTGGCGCTGGCATCGCTATTGCTGGAGGGCATACGATTGACTCTGTAGAGCCTATCTATGGACTAGTTGCAATCGGCATCATCGACCCGAAACAAGTCAAGAGCAATGCTGCGGCTAAACCGGGTGACGTCCTCATCATTGGAAAACCGATTGGGGTTGGCATTCTTTCTGCAGCTCTGAAGAAAGATCTCTTGAGCCTAGCTGGTTATCAAGAAATGATTTCCAATACCACCAAGTTAAATTCTGCTGGCCCCGACCTTGCTAAGCTATCCGGAGTTCATGCCCTTACCGATATCACCGGCTTTGGTTTAGCAGGCCACACCCTTGAGCTTGCGAGAGGCTCTCATTGCACCGCCCATATTGACTGGAGCCAAGTCCCATTGCTTTCTCAAGTTCAGGAACTCGCCGATCAGGACATCATTACCGGAGCATCCAATCGAAATTGGGAGAGCTACGGTAATGAAGTTTCTCTACCTGATCGTTTTACCAGGGCACAACAAGCTTTATTAACCGATCCTCAGACCAGCGGTGGCCTATTGGTTTCGTGTAGCCAGGATTCCGTTAAAGCTGTGTTGGAAATTTTTAAGAAGCATCAATTCTTAAACGCACGAGTCATTGGCCAAATGGGGAAAAAACAAGAGAAGCCCCTCGTTATCTCCAATTAATTTTTAGTTAACCTTCGTCAAATTAAATACACTGGAGAAATCTAGCGTACCATTACCAGCGTTGCTGTGAAGCTCATATAAGTGATGCGCTAAATCACCCAAGGGAGTACTAGCACTTAAGTCGCGGGCATTCTCCACTGCTAAGCCCAAATCTTTAAGCATTAAATCCACCCCAAAGCCGCCTGCGTAGTTTTTTGATGAGGGAACATTCTCCATCACATTGGGGCATGGGTTGTATAGCTCCAAAGCCCAATTTTGACCTGAGCTCTTAGTCATGATGTCAGACAATACTTTGGGGTCCATGCCATTAGCAATTCCCAAACGCAATGCTTCACTCGTTCCCAGCATTTGAATGCCCAACAACATGTTATTGCAGACCTTAACTGTCTGACCACTGCCATTTCCGCCCGCATGAAAGATATTCCTTCCCATCTTCTCAAGCAGTGGTCGAGCGCGTTCGAAATCCTTGACATTACCACCAACCATAAAGGTCAATGTTGCAGCCTGAGCCCCAGCAGTACCTCCAGATACCGGCGCATCAATCATTGCAAATCCCCTGGCATTAGCAGCGTGAGATACGTCTTTAGCAACCTTTGGCGAGATGGTTGAACAGTCAACCAATAGAGCTGTGGGACTAGCGTTTGCCAAGATCCCGTCGCTACCAAGATATAGACCCTCTACATGGCGTGAGGCGGGAAGCATGCTGATGACAATATCCACATCACCTACTGCTGACGCAGCACTTTCCTCTGCGCGACCACCTGCAGCAGAAAAAACGTCAACCTGACTCTGCACTAAATCAAATCCGGTAACGCTGTACCCAGCCTTTAGAAGATTGAGCGCCATTGGCAAACCCATGTTCCCCAAACCAATAAATGCGACTTTCATATACACCTCTCGCTATAAATCATCAACCGACCTTCTGCTTGCTAAATAGAAGACGCCTTCTTTTCCATATGACTCTGAGTGAAGCTCTTGTGCGCCTAAATAAAAAATATCGCCAAGTTTATAAGTACTACTTTCACCTTGAATGATTAATTCAATATCGCCCTCCAAGATTAACGCATAGACTTCAAATGGATGAGCGTGCTCACCCAAAGAGACGCCAGGATCGTGTCGAACTTCAATTGGACGCGGGTAACCCTCTTCGATGAGCATGTGTATGAATTCTGTCTTAGTCATAAGTTCGCCATACCCTCAAGATCGATCTTCTCGTAAGTAGAAAAAAAAGCCTAGTTCAGTGATGAACTAGGCTTTTAAAGAATGCGAATAAAAATTACTTCTTAGCTTCCATCGCCTCTTTTGTTGCGGTAATCTCTTTGCGACGCTCTTTGCATGCTCCGGCAATTTCTTGCAATGCCTTACGCGCGCGGGCAGCAGACGCCTTAACGCCTTTTTCAATGAACTTCTCGTTCTCTGCTTTATATGTTTCAAAAGCAGCTAGCAATGTATCGTGTTGTGACAT
>CAIOIX010000145.1 GCA_903858445.1 uncultured beta proteobacterium | reverse complement strand
GTTTTTTGGCTTTGGAATAAACTTTCCTATCCCATAGTCTAAGCTTATTCTTGAGGTCTAGAAACTCTTAATTTGAATAACGACTAAACGTGTCCGTATTTCTATATTTAAGGCGGATACTGTTTTTAAGTATTGCTAGACTTTGGGGTCGCTTGATAATTGTGGCAACAACCCCAAAATGGGATCCAAATAGCTTTCTGAGTATTTTTCGTCAAACTTAAATTTAGTTGCATGGCTAACTAAATACTGCTAAAGTAGAGACATGTTTGAACAATGTCTCTACTTCAATACCACCAGCCTAGCTCGTCAGCTCGAGAAGGAATGGACAAGTGCATTTAAACCTTTTGGCCTTACGCCTTCTCAGGCCTTCATGCTTAGAGTGGTTTTGAACAAAGCTTCACTCTTGCAAAGTGAGTTGGCCAGTGAGATGAATATCAGCCGCCCAACGGCGACCAGGTCTTTAGATGGATTGGAACGCCTCTCATTAATTAAGCGGGTAGCTTCTGAGAAGGATGGCCGCGAACAAGAAATTCACCCCACTAAAAAGGCCATGGAGATGAAAGAAGCTATTAATGCTGCTAGCGTAGCAGTAGCCAAGCGCCTTAAAAAATCCTTAGGCACTAGTCATTTTGAAGATGCTGTAGATCAAATACGAGGTATTAGTACCGCCTTAAAGTAATGCGTTTTTGTGAGCCCTTTTTTATTTCCTAATTAGTTGCATAGCTAACTTTATGACCAAGCAAGATATAAGGAGAAGCAAATGAATATTGAACTTAGTAACACCATCATCCAAGTTACGGAAACCAATAAGGTGAGCTTTTCAAAAGCACACAATACACGTCTGGAATGCCTAGAAGGCAGCATCTGGCTGACGTTTGATGATCTTGATGGAGATTTCCTCCTGGCGGCGGGGGAATGCTTACTGATTACCAGTAACGGTTTGGCTCTAATTTCGGGGCTTCCATCTGCCAAGATCAGACTGACTGCACCAGTAGTACAACTAAATCCCCTGAGTAGATTTTTTGGTTGGATTAACCGTCATTTTCTCACCTTTATAGTTGCATAGCTAACTTATTTATTAACAACCAAAGGAGAATTTCATGCCCATCCTCAACGTTAAAGTGAGCGGACAAAAGAGTATTGCCACCACCAAATCTATTGCCGAATTACTACTCGATTTGACTCATCGCATTCTGGGTAAGAAAAAGGAAGTCACTGCTATCGCAATTGACTATGTTGATCCCGAGTGCTGGATGGTGGGCGGCAAGCTACTGAGCGAGCAGGGTAAAAACAGCTTTTACTTTGATATTAAGATTACCGATGAAACCAATACCAAAGATGAAAAGGCTCGGTACATTACAGAGGCTTTTGCGGGGTTTGAACAAATTCTAGGTAATCTGCATGAAGAAAGTTATATCTATGTGCAAGATGTAAGGGGGGCTAGTTATGGTTATGGTGGCAAAACCCAGGAATACCGATATCACCACTAAACCCCAGCTTTATGAACGGTTTTCAGCTGGTCGGTTGATTATTTGATCAATATATTGACCAAATAATGGGTTTATGGTTAAAATAATGATCAAATGACTGCTTCTGAACTTAGCCCCATCCTAGAGCGCCAGTTGCTATTGCAACTAGGCGATCGCATTAAGCGCTTACGTAAAGCGCAAAGGCTTGGCACGGTCGAAGTATCTGCGCGCGCAAAGCTTACCCGCAATACTCTGCGCTCCATTGAGGCAGGCGACCCGTCTCCTTCTATCGGCGCTTACCTACGAGTGATGTCGGTTTTGGGCGTTAGCGGAGAGTTAGCGCTTTTGGCGGGCGATACGATGCAAGCTGCTCCCGCTGGATCAGCAGGAGCAAGGTCTAGGCGCATTGCCCCTAACGTACAAGTACGCGTTTTGCCAGATAACGCCGGACACCGACTTCAAGATCTACAAAGTCTTGCTCTGCATGAAGAAGCTGTTCGGCTGGTAAAGACTGATCCCGCATTGCTATTACAAGCTCAAGATAACGTTGAGCGCTGGCTTGCTACTGGCGACTCTCGCTCTGCCAGCTTATGGCGCGAATGGCAACTTATCTTAAGTACAGGCTCTTGGCGCAAGGTACTTGGCCACACGAGGCATGCTCAGCAACTTAGACAAACCTCACCACTGGTGACCATCCTCCCAGATGAAGTGCGCCTACGCATTTTGAAAGATGTGAGTGTGCTCAAAAAAGGGGTTGTCTTTGGTAGCTCTTTGACTACCGCCCAAGATGAGCAAGACTTCAAGGAATTGCCATGACACGAGAAGAGCTAGAGCACATCATTCGCGCTAGCGCGGATGTCACTAACCAATATGAATTTGTGATCATCGGCAGTCAGTCAATGCTGGGCCAAGTACCCAATCCAGAAAAGGTCTTCACAGTCTCGATGGAGGCGGACATCTATCCACGACAGGCTCCAGATTTAGCCGATGAGATTGATGGCGCAATTGGTGAAGGCTCACAGTTCCATGAGACTTATGGTTACTACGCTCAAGGTGTGGGGCCAGATACCGCAATATTGCCAAAAGACTGGATGACGCGTGTCCATCGCGTGCAAAACAACAATACCAATGGTCGAGTGGGGTACTGCCTTGATGTGCTTGATCTCTTTCTTGCAAAAGCTGCGGCAGGGCGAGATAAAGATCGAGAGTTTTGCATGGCGCTACTGGAGTACGCCTACCTTACTCCCGCACAAGCACTAGAGTTGATGCCGACCATGCCCGTCAATGATGACGAGCAGCGCAAGCTGCGCGCAACGATTCGACGCTGGGCTAAAGCATTACGAGATGCGGGTAGCAATATTCCAGGGGAATGAGCGCTGGGACGTAATTCGTATCTAAAATTTCTGGAGGCTAACTGTGGTTTTCTTAGTTAAATTTAATTACGCGCGCAAACAGCATATAGCGTTTCAAACAACACGATAAATGAGCTAGACGCCATTTCAAGAGATGGCGTAATGTGTTATTTATTTACTTGCTTTATTAGATTTGTTAGCTGTGCAATGAAGTTAGATGCCTCAGCGCCATCCGAGTCAGATGGAGCCTGCCCTTCTGAAAAAATTCCTTTAGCAATGTCTGCCTTAATTTGATCCGCCTTATCTGCTGTCAATAAGGCTAGGTAAGGATCTATGGTTGACAAAATCAGCTCGCGTCTTCTATTCAAAATTTCATTATTTCTGTGCTTCCCCGACTCTCTTGCCAAATAAAATGCCGGTACAAATAACACCGCTGAAAACGGAACCCTTCCCAATGCCTTTTTCCAATCAAATTCATAGCCACTTCCGTCTACCCAAATCCTTAATACCTCTGGATATACAAGAATAGTGATCGCAAGCCCCATCATGCCCAATACAATCCATCGCAAAATATTTGCCGTCTTTTTTTCGGAGTTAGCATAGGAAGAATATGCTCCGGCTTGAAGAGTATTCACTACTACACCGAATATTTTCTTAGAGTCGTCCAAATATTTAGACAGTACCTCTAAGGACTTTCCTGCTTTTATTGCTAAATCTTTAAATTCTTGGTCAGATTTTTGAGTTAGCCTATCAATTGCCCCATCAAACTTAGCGCCTCTATCTAATTCGCTAGCGCTAAATTGTTTATTAAAATCAGCTGTTTGGGCCTGGATTGTTTGCTCTACTGTTTGTAGCTGCGCCTTCAGAGACTCTAAAGTTTTTCCCAACTCTTCCGTCTTAGGATTATATTCCGCCACCTTTTGATTCAATTCATCAAGGGCAGCAGTTACTGCTTGCTTATATTCCAGGTGCTGTTTATTTAAGAGGGCGGTATATGCCCCTGATGCTCTTGATAAAGACTCAACCTCATGATCACCCGCCAGAGAAAAAATTTGAGCGGCATATGCCAGCGCATTATCTGCGGCTTTATTTGCCTCAACCAAAGATGCAATATTTTTATTGCCAATAAAAGCTTTTACTTGATTTCTAGAATTTATGAGGTCTTGATTAACGCCATCAAGCTGCGCAACAGAAATTAATTCTGGATCGGCTAAGCTAAGACTTGACTCTATGAGTGCAACAACTTTGGCCAGTCTAGCGAGCTCAAAGGTTAAATCGCTATCACCCTCTGGATTAGTTATAGTTGCTAGCTCATCTCTCAATTCTTTTAGGCAAACTAAAAATGGATGTGAGTTAAATTGCTGAACCCATCTAGACATATTGGCTTTCTCTTATAAATCCTATAAAAACATAGAATAGCCCAACATTATTAATAGAGCCATCATAAGGAACTTAAGCACCAAAATTTACAACCGCCTTTTGAATCACTACCTCCATCGCCGTAATCCTCTCCTTTTGGAGCTCCAGCACTTCATCTACTAATGCTGGGCCCGCTTTTTCTGGCGAACCACAATCAAATGGTGGCGCAGGATCATATTCAAGCGCCAATTGAAGCCGCTTAGCAATATCTTCCCCCGCAAGCTCTGCGGCTAGCTCATAAGCAAAATCAATGCCCGCAGTTACCCCTCCGCCAGAGATAAATTTTCCATCTTTGACCACTCGTTGATTAATGGGCTTAACACCAAATAGCGGAAGATATTTACTCCAGATCCAATGACACGCACTTTTATGCCCCTGAAGGATTCCAGCCGCTGCAAGAATAAGTGATCCATTGCAGACAGAGGTTATGTATTTGGCGCCGATGCTTTGCTTGCGTAGGAATGAGAGTGTTATTTCATCAACCATCTGCTCGCCGATTCCAAAACCGCCAGTTACACAGAGAACATCTAATTGGGGGCAGGCCTCAAATGTTGTCGTTGGATTAATAGAAAACCCGACATCTGTCATTACGGGGCCCAAGTCTTTCCAGACTAAATGCACCTTTGCATTCGGCACCCGACTAAGCACTTGCGCAGGACCAGTCAGATCAAGCTGCGTCAAGTTAGGAAACAACAGAAAGCCCACTTCGATGTTTGTATTCATATCGGCCCGTTAAATAAATTAAGCATGATCAAAGTCTAAGCAATATTGATTTGGCATAAATGACAAAATCATGCTAATTTCTGCCAATGTCCAAATTACGCCAAATTGCCCTCATTGCTTTTGATGGATTTCAGATTCTCGATGTCACGGGGCCCGCCTCTGTTTTCTCTGCAGCCAACGATGCCTTAGGCAAGCCCTATTACCAAGTGGTGACCATATCAGCCAAAGGAGATTTAGTTTCCAGTCATTCTGGAATTAGCATTCAATCCCAAAGCTACCAATCTTCTAAGTTAGCCTCTATAGATTCGCTCTTAATCGCTGGCGGTAGTACGGATGGATTGGAGGCACTATCCAGGAACGAGCCTTTCATGAAGTGGATTAAGCAGACTGTTCAAAGGGCTTGTCGCTATGGGTCTGTTTGTACTGGGGCTTTTGTTCTAGGTCACCTAGGCTTACTCAAGAAAAAGAAGGTGGCAACTCACTGGGGTTCTTGCCAAAAACTGGCAACCCTTTATCCAGAGGCAGAAGTTGATGCCAACGCATTATTTGTTAATCAAGGCAAATTGTGGACTTCTGCTGGAGTGACCACAGGTATTGATATGAGTCTTGAGATGGTGGCTCAAGATCTTGGCGCTGGAATTGCTAACGTTATTGCCAAGCGTTTAGTGCTCTATGTAAAACGGCCTGGTTATCAATCTCAATTTAGTCCATTACTTAAAGCCCAAGCAAATGCTGAGCCACAATTTTTAAAACTGATTGAATGGCTAAGGGGGCATCTTGATCAAAATATCGACATTCCAAGGATGGCAGAGAAAATGGCCATGTCAGAGAGAACCTTCCATCGCAAGTTCACGCAATGCTTTAGAGAAACTCCTCGGGATTATGTCGAAAAGTTGCGACTAGATAATGTACGCATTCTGCTTACTTCCAAAACCTCACTAAAACAGATAGCTTCTTTAAATGGCTACTCCACTGCAGCTCAATTAACAAAAGCATTTACGCACCGATTTGGTGTAAGCCCTACATTTTTTAGGAAATTGCATTGCCAGGAAGCGCATGATTAATTCACGGATATAAATAAAATGAATACGAACCTTGCTTACTCATCCCGAGTAAACGCATTTCGAAGGCATCTTATTAATAACCTGCCTCGAATTCCTGACAATAAAGAGTCTTTGACCCTAATGCGCGCAATGCCAACAGGCCGCCTAATCTTGGCCTACATCAACTGGAAAATGCGATTGATACCCCAAAAGCAAAGAGTAGTTAAATTTTGGAGTGGGGGCATATCGCCGCTCCAAGTGAAACAGACAAAAGAATTACTACGTCCGTTGCTAGAAAAAGTTTTGGCTGGTGAAGATTTGACGCCCCACCTTTCAACACAAGTTAATAAGGCAGGCATTGTTCTTAATGGCGCAAATCCAAGCTCTAAAAAAGCAGATATCGACATTATTCTGACGCGGCATGGACTACATCACTTTCACGTTGCATCACCCTCTACAAAAAATCCTAAAGGAAGAAGTGGCAGCTTAGTCTTTGCCGAGGTTCTTGAAAATGAGTTTCGAGTGGTAGCAATATCAAATCATGGAGCATTTAAATCAGGAACTGAAGAGCAGATTCGATTTCTAGAAATCTGCAATTCTTATATAGCCAGGGATATTCCCGCAGGGCAGGGCTTTCTTGCTAACCCCGTTATGTCTTCTGGTCACTCATTAACAGCCACCCTTTTTTCAGATGCCTGCGCCAATATGATGGAACAACTTGACCCAATGCTAGATGATCCTATTTACGTAGAAAAACTTTACAACGATAACCATGTTCATCGAAATGGCGCAATTATTAAAAAACCATCGCTAGCCTGGTCATTTCAAGATTTGCGGTTTGGCATTTTTGATAAAAGTACTCAGGTTTTTTTCTGCATTTACCAGCATTTCGGCGGACAATAAATTACCAACGTAGCGCATCTTTTTGTGCACTGATATCAGCCTCCCCAGCCTCTCTAAGCCAGCCATCCGCTATTCGATTAAGCATTCCTACAGTTCTTGGGGTTGAATGCATAGATTTAGCCCAATTACGATAAGTTTCCGCTAAAGACCGCTCTTGGAGACCTCCTTCACCAAGCGCCTTGCTATACACGCCCCGCATGTTGTACCTTTCAGTAACAATCCCCTTTTCAATGTCTTGGGATGCTAAGCGCTCCAAAATCTCGCGAACCGATTCATGTGGCCACGCATGGTCTAACTGACTTGATGGTGCATGAGCTAATAACTGACCAATTCGAATAGCTGTAACCCTCTCGCGATTCTCACCCCTTCCCAGCCTAAGACTTTCAGCGCACCAATTTAACAATGTTTGGCAGTCAACACTGTCTCCCGATTGCCCTGGAATTAGATTTAATCCACCAAGCAATTTATAGCCTGCAGTTGCAAACTTTATTTCCTGATCACTAGCCATCTCGGTCGCATCACCCTCTGGCTTATAAATTGTGCAAATGACCGATACAAACATTGCAGGATCGGAAGCAAGTAATTTATGTAAAGTAAGCGGGGTAGTGCGATGGCTAAAAAATGGTAGATATGAAAGCTCTCTTTTTGCGACATCTTCAGCGGTTAGATCGTGCCGCTTTTCAAGCTCCTGAAATATCTTTTCAATATAGTATTCAGTCATTGTTGTATTAGCAGTTTTAGATGAATTAATTTCCAATACCGCAACATCAAGCAAGTTAAGAATAAAAATTGAATCCAAGTCATGGAGCCTATTGTGAGCGACCTCAATTGCCGTAAGCGGACGGCCAGCATCAACGTATTTATTCAAAGCAAATATCAAGTCCTCTTTACTCTCGCCAATTAAAAAACCTCGTTTTATCTTCCAGTATTCGCTTTCCACCAATTCACCGAAACTAAAAACCAAACCCCATGTCGCCCTGCAATCAGGGAGGGCTAGGAAAAGCGAGGCAATTTTGTTTACAGAAAGCCCTAGTGATACTGTGAGGCCTTTAAAGCCCTTGATCCATCCCACTCCAAAACGTCTAACACCCTCAGCAACGCAAACTGTGGCCAAAAGACTAGCTGGATATTCTTCAAATGCCAATTGCTTCAATAAATCATTAATTTCACCCTCAGATAGATCCAACCTTTCCAAGGGGCCATTCATAAGCTGAGGGAAATTCACTAATTTAGCAAATGAAATTAGCCCCCCTATGCCCAGAGAGCTCTTTATGCTTCTTAGGGCATCAAACCTAGCAAGCTCGACTTTCTCCATGAATTCTTCATTAAATTCAATCTTTCCTTCCAAGTCAGGGGTCCAGTCGTCAAATAGCCATGAATTAATTTTCAAAATATCGTCTGGCTTATATTGCTCAACAAGCGCCGTTACTTTTTGTAGATAATCTTCTTTTAATGCCCAATCAGAACTAGCAAACGTTTGATTTCGATTGCGCTCTTTTCTTAGCGCATCCCATACTTTGTAGCTGCTGTCGGTTGTTGTAGAGCTAAAAAAATAATCCAGCCCCTGTAAAGCTTTATCAAAACCACCGGAGGGAAATTGATTCAATCTGGCCACCAAATATTCCCACCTCTCCGGTTCATTTGCAGCAAGCTCAATGGCCAAGTCAATGATAAATTCTTGGCTTTCCCAAACTACTGCATATGTGATTTTTTCTTGTGCGTCATGCTCTGATTCTCTAAACTTTGGTTTTGATGTGGCATGAGAAAAATCATGACTACTGGGCATTAATTTGGATACAAGTTGCCAAGCAATATTCGGAACTGCATTTACGATGCCCCCAATAATTCCGAGCCTCTGCTTTAAGTTGGCGCGTGTGCTCGGCGCCCACGCAAGAAATATTTCTCTTAGGCTATTTATTGGGCGATTTATTGTGGAGCCACCCGGATCAATCTCAGCTAATTTTGCCAAACAAATTGAGGCACGTAACAGATACTCCGGCTCCCAAGCCAGGGTTTCTAAAGCCCACAATACCCCCGTATGGGAGCTATGGGATGACAAAAATACTTTGCTTTCTTCAAATATGGGCTTAATGCGATTGGCGTCGCCCTCAAGCAAATGCTCAAGGGCTTCAAGAAAAGGGATTGGGGCCGCCTCAGCTAACAACGAAAGTTGATCATTAAGGCTAGAAATTAAACGATGGTCATCATATAACCCCGGTAGACTTCTGACGATTTTATTTACATAGTCTTGAGCAGTGCCTCCTGGAACAATAAAACCAGCCTCTTCATGAAGTACGGCCATATGAAGCATCGTATTCATCATGCCTTCTTTTAGCCAGATACTGTGAGCAACCGAGCGATTTCCGGTTGGCTGATATATATCTTCCGGCTTGGGTTTTGGCGGTAATTCCGAAAAGATTTTTATAGCCGCATCCGAAAATCTTTTAAGATGCTCTGCCCCCAAGAGATGAGCTAAATGCACAAAAGCATCAACTGGAGCTCGCATTGCCCATACATCATCTACATGATCAATTGGAGGGTCTGCTAATTTTTTTAATGGGCGCAATGGCGCCTCAACTGCCTCGTAACTCTCTGTGCCTGCAATTAATTGCAAAACTTTTTGATCTTCAACAGATGAAACGTTCCACGCACCCGCTAACAAAGCTGGTACAAGTCTATCTCCATACTTCACCCATTCCGGCTCCGATGCTGTTGCGCTAGGTATTAGCCTTGCAAGCACGGCAAGACTTCTCCCGCATTTTCGAGCAAGTTGATAGCCATCATGAGCAGGATAGCCCATGATTTCAAAAGCCTTACCTAGGTCTGTATTGGATGGCCGCGCAAGCGCCTCATGTGATGCCTTTGAGTCATTGGCGCCCGCACTCACGACGGTTGGACCCACCTGAGCAAGTCGACCAGCCAAACTCTGGGCTTGATTTCGCGTTAAAAATATAAGTCCAGGGCGGTTTGCTAGCTGCCTTGCTGCGTCTTCTGTTTCAACAACTATTGTTCGTGCCTCAAGCAGATATCTAATATTGGGGGGAGCTTTTCTGATTGCCGCAATCGCAAATGCGACTACCTCGTCTTGTGAGTCTGCTGAGAATGCTATTCTGTCGCCGCCCTCTAGCAATCTTTGCAATAAATTTTCTGCTTGGGCTGACCTCCCTGCAAGGAGCACTTCTTCAACAAGCGGCACCTTAAAACGACTTGAATAATTCAGCCAAAATTCTTCTGTGCTGTAGGCGCCAAAAGCGGGCATTAACTCCAAGACATTTCTGGCATAGTGAGCTGCAACGGCGGGATGCTGATCAAGCCAATCTTCCAGCATGCTCCCATCAATATATTCAACACTCTTCCAACTATTGGAATCTCTTTTTTCCTTTAACCATGTAGGCAATTTTTTTCTTGGATGATCCCAAACCCAAGGGCTTACGAATACAAATGTTGTTTCAGCGCGTATCGCTGTATCAGTTTCCCTTGTCCTTTTCTCAAAGTCAGAATTTACTTTTTTAAGATCCTCGGCTGAAAGCCCAAACTCCCAAATAGATAGCCCATCGGGGATAAAAGGTGCTACGCCATCGGATTCAAGAGCTCCATCAAATCCACGCACCTGACCCTTATTTCCACTTGGAAAGCGAAAATTAGAAACATTCGATGATGAAGCACGAATAAGATCGCCAATCATTTCTGGGAATACATTTTTTGCCTGAAGGCTACGTGCCCAAGACTCAAGATTACTTGCTGTTAGCCATTTCATGACTCAATCCTTTTTTAGCGCTATAAAAAATATATAGCTATTTACATCAAGCTTGTTGCTTTTTAGAGTTTTCATAGTCAAGCGCTTTTTTCATATCAATAGCATACAGCGCACCCAACAAAATCATCATCTGCCTAAAAGCAAACGGCAAATCATCCGCCGCCTTTCCCTCACACCTCAATTCCAGGCTATTCTTACCGGTCGGTGCATATTTAATTTCTAAAGCATCAAGAAATCTCATATAGGTCTCATTGATCGGATTTGAAATAACCGCACCTTTTCTTTTATGTTGGCCGATACCCAATTCCCTCTGCGTAAATTTAATCGTCTCGGCTCTAGCCCGAATCCGCTCTTTGGCGTAATCAAGCAATAAGAAGATATGGTCGGGGTGCTTTTCAAAATACGCGATTGCTTTCGTAAGCCATCCATCGGCCTTCTTGATCCCCCCTCGCATACGCGGCTTTTTTACGATAAAAGCTTTGGGAAGCGGAATGGGTAAATTTTCGCAAAGATACTTTCTATCTGATGCATATAGGTCGGCTTGATTGGTGAACGCGGTAGCATTGCTAATCCACTGGCGTGCAAGCTCCTCAGGTATATCGAGTAGCGCCGCCGCTTTAGCAAGCTGCTTTTCTTGTGAACCGAGAAGTCTCTCAAAGCTATCGCAAGCCCATTCAATTCCCCGCCCAGCTTCGGGATTCAATATCTGCACAAGGTTTAAATGCTTTGAAGCCTGCTTCTGAATCTTTGGCCCTGGACTCATCACCTCATTGAGTAACACCGGAACTTTATCTAGCCCAGCCTTGGGGTCATCAAATGGCGTTTTGCACCGCTTACGTCTGATATCTAAATTGCGTTTGGTGCCAGGATAGAGTGCATTTAGTAGCCCCGGATTTAAGCGCAACAAACGTTCATGCAAAAAAGCGCCGGTCAGTACATCAATCACGTGGATGTAGCTATATAGAGTTGTTGCAGGCGAAGAGTGCCCGAGCAACGTAGATACAACATAGAGCTCTGATGGACTTGCTCGTGAATCATTGAGTAAAAAATAGCGGGCATACCCCATGCGACGCTTGAGATTTCTAATCTGCAAAATGGGATTACTTCCATCGGCCATTCCTACAGCCGCATGATCCCTCGTAATGCGCGCCTGGATTTCCGTATTGCCATAAAGGTGATCAAGTATGAAGCGCTCAGAATTAGGCAATCGCGGCGCACATAAAAGCATCAAGGTATTCATCGCCGCTGAGTGCCGCAGATGATGAAAGCGGATATAGGGATTTTTTGTTACTCGCCTCATCGACTCATGAATGTAGTCAATGATTCTGTCGCGTTCGGTGTTGCTCGTTGCTTCTAGGGAATGCGCCTCGCGCGCCTTAGCGCTCATTGGCACTGGGAATAAGAATTCAAGCTCGTCTGCCGCATACAGCCCGGACTCAGGCAACTTGGTTTGTCCACCTAAAGGGCTTGCTTTGTGTTCAGGTGCTTCAATTTTGATGAGCTCGTCAACACATAAGGCGCCTTGCTCACGAGCAGCAGTCCACAACTTTAACCAGTTCAATTCTCTAGGATCAAGTAGGGCCTCAACTGGCAAGATGCGCACTGAAGAAGCTGTCTTTAGGCGGCGATGTCTCCACCACTGTACGGAAATTTCAGTAGGCCAGCCCGTTTTGATGTGCACATGTGTAGTGGCTAGTTTGAGTACCTCAGATCTTCGTAAGCCCAAGCGATAGCCAAGCGTGAAAATGATCAGGCAAGCGTTCTTATATTCGGTCGGCAACTTACGACAAGCAACGGTGTAAAGGTCGATCTGAGCCCAGCGAAACTCAAGCTCCGTTAAATAGCCAACATCGACTTGTGATTCAGGTCTTAAGCCTTTTTCTGCTTCGGTTAACTGGCTTTTTCGCAAACTTTCCCAGGCTGCTTTAAAGATTTTTTGATCTTTTGGTGTTGTTAATTGAACGTAAAGCTCTACGAATTCTTCGCCCCAATCTTCAGATGTAAATTCATCTAAGCCTTCATCTAAATCCCAATCAGCCATAGCCAGTGGCAACATTAACTGGAGATAGCTCGTGAGCATTTCTGAAGCGAGGCCTTTAGATACCCAGTCTTGCGTAATTAAATGACGCACCCACTTCAATAAGCCGCGAGTCAGTCTCTGCTCGAACAGTTGATAGCGTTTTTCTATTTCATCAATCGCGCCCAAGCATCGCTCTTGGGTTGCCGGGACTTCGTAACTCAAGTGCGAGATAGCCTCAAGGATTTGCTCAATCCACTGCATCGCCACTGGAGAAGCTGCTTGGCTTGCAACCTCATCTTCCCGAGCTTTAGGATCATCTTCACTATCAGCCCAAGCCTCATCGAGATTATCTTTTGCGATTTTGGTTATTGGCATCTTAGCGTCTGACATGCCTAGTTGAAGCAAGTTTTCAATCTGCAGATCTTTGGTGGAAATTTTTCCCGCCAAATAGCGGGCAATAAATGTCGGTAAGGTATCTTCTTGCCAAGATTGCGTGGCATACATCAATGCCTTACGTGTTGAGAGTAGATCAATTGCCTCAAACAAAGCCTCTTGATCCATCCCCATTTCATTGGCTGTTTTTTGAATGCGCAACTCGCCTTTTAGCGCCCCCATAAATGCCTTCAAGCACTC
>CAIOIX010000144.1 GCA_903858445.1 uncultured beta proteobacterium | reverse complement strand
TTTGAGTAAAGTAAACACCGTTTTCCGCTTCTTGAAGATCGAACCCTAAAGCTTTTTTGCTTACGTCAATTATCTTCGGTGCGATGACCCTCTTATGGATACTGCTATATCAATAGGTTGTTCTCTTGTTATGGGTGGCTTAAGTCAATATGCTAAGCCTTGGTTTGCTACTACAGGAACAAGTTTGGGTTTAGGTGCTACTGCAAGATGGGCAATAACTGGTGCAATAGCTGGTACGGTTGTGCATGGATTAACTACAGGGGAATGGTTTAGCGGTAATTGGTATATTTATACTGCCGGCGGAGCAGTTTTAGGTGCGGCAGTTCCTTCTATAGCGGCAGGTTGGAATACAACCACATCTTTTCTTTCTCCAGTTTTGCAACCCATTAAATCTGTTTTCACTTCTGCTTCTAGCGCTGTCTCTAGCATTTTACCAAGCTTTGGAGCAAAAGGCCCGGGTTTCTTTTCTAGCATTACTGATGTCGGACATGGGTTCATTAATGGTAGCGTAGTCAGCCTAACCTCAAATTTATTCAGTCTTTCAGGATTAAATCAAAGTGATGCACAGTTAGCCTCGGCATTTGCTTCTGGGGCTCTTTTGGGTTCTATCGGCAATTTAGGGCATATGACCAATGGATTAAATTGGTTTCAGGGAGCAGTTAGCGGTGGGTTAACGAGTTTAACCTCTACTTATGTTAGAACATTAGCCACTGAGGATTTAGGTGTTCAAAGCTCTACGTTAGCCATGTTTATTGGTAATGTAGGGGGGATGGCAGCGAATGGTTTGGTCAATAGTGCGTTCTATGCATATAACAATCAATACATCAATATGAATAATGGGACGATAGGAACGCAGAGTGAATGCCAGGCAGCTGGTCTGGCAAAAGGGTTGTATGGTCCAGCAGCAACAGATTCTATTGTTAGTCTTAGTACTTCTCCTTGGAGCTATAGTGCATATTTATGGTCATCTAGCACTAGAGGATTAGTTTCAAATCTTATTGGCAACGGAATAGGGGAACTGGTGACTAGGAATCCTAGCCTTATTGGATTAAGTGCCGATGATTTAAAAACTATGCCTTATGTTACTGCGCTTAGTTCAGGAATATCCGGTGGTTTTAATTCAGCTTTTGGAGGAGCCACTTGGACCCAAAGTATTGCCAAGAGTATTTTAACTGCAGGCCTTACTTTAGAAGAAGCGAACATTGAGTCAATGATACTGAAGAACAATCCAAGTATGACTGCACTTATGGCTGCATATTTGGCAGATGCCGGGACAGCTCTTCTAGAAGGATTTGCGACAAGCTTCTATTCTTCGGTTAATGGCACTACAGTTGATCAAGAGCATAATCCAACTGGTCAGACATTTACTCCACTAGGATTCGGCAGCGGGGCAATGGAGAATACTACTGATAGGTTGACCGGAGACGCTTTTAATGTGCTAAGTTTTGGTTATCTTGGCAGAGAACAGAGCGTTTATGGTGATATTGCTTATATGAATACTTTGACTGCTACCTTTAGCCCATATACCCCGGAGCTTTTAAGACAGCAGATGGCTGCAAATAAGCATGTGGGTACACCCTCTAGCGATGGCGCAACAGTCAGTTTGACTTTAAGTAATGGAACAATTACAACTTTAACTAGGATTGGTGATTCAGGGACGACTTATACTGATATAGATGGCAATAAGTGGGGGCAGAACAGCAATGGCACTTACTCTTTGCAGTCTGAAGGCACTCAAAGCTGCAGTTTCATCGCTGGTTGGAGCCAGATTGGCCATGATATATATCAAGCCGGCGCAGTAAGAAATCTGGAAAGTACGATTGCGGTTATTCCGGCAGCCAGAAGTATTTTTGGTTTACCGCAATCTTTTATGTTTAGGTATAAATATAACACTGCAGATGGGGGG
>CAIOIX010000143.1 GCA_903858445.1 uncultured beta proteobacterium | reverse complement strand
CCAAATATTTCTTTTGTAGAATGCCGCAACCACTAATTCACTGGTCTCTATGAAGTACTTACTCTTTTTATCCATTGCTTCATATAGGGCGCCTTGAAAATACGCGGGGCTAACTTTTGACAACTGCGTCCCACATGATGGGCAATTCGCCAGGGATTCAAGGGGCCTCTCATCCGATGCCTTTGCAAATAAGTTTACGGGAAGAATGATGGGGCTTCTGCAGTGGTTGCAATCGTCCTCTAGTAGGCACTTATGAATTGGGCAGCTAACGCAGAGTTTGAGGCGCCATTCCATTCGAAAGTAGGGTATTTCATCTGCCTGTAAACATAATGGGCAAAATCGAGATCTTCTTTTTCTTCCATAGCGCATTACGTAAAATTTTGCATAGAAATCATACATTCGTAATGACCTAGAAATGGTTCTTTGGTTCCTAAAGTCAGAAGCTAATAAGTTTACCTTCTTGGCAATTGAATCGATATCCAATCTCCAAAATCGAAAATCAAAATCAAAATGCAGTTTTAATTCTAAAAATTCCAGCATCGCTGTAATCGAAACGCCTTGACTTAGGCTTGTCCGACTTAACCAAGAACAAATAGATTCTCTTGGGAGAGGGGGCGGCACATTGTATAGGGCTGAGTAATTTTTCATGGCAGTTAGTCAAATAATCGTTGTTGTGAAAGATGGCCTTTAGCACTATCAAAGTGCGTCAGGGGTTCATAGTCATAAAGGTGCTTTAATAAATAAAGGGCGCTTTCCTTATCGGGTGTGGTGAGCGGATAAAAAGCCACCCTTTCCAAGAATGGCTGATAAACCAAAGTATTCAGCTCCGAAAGGGTGGGGGGATCTAAGAGACCCTCAATTCGTAAAGCGGCCCGTTTAAAAAGATCTCGCCAAAATTGGCTGGTGCATTTCCCCCAGGGATAGCTGGATGAAATTGCTTCATGCGGAGTTTTACAAATACCAAATGCTTTGATGATCCGAAGTGACCCATCGATTGAAAGATGTTCCATCCAAGACGGAGCTTTACTGAATCCTAGTGAATGGAGTGGCTCACTAGCCATCAATGGTTTTAAAACCCACCTTGCAAGATTGAGCTCTGCCTGGCTAGGCCTATCCGATGGATTTAATGGGCTTAAAAAGATCCTGCCACATTGGCAGATATCAATCGTGGGCCGATCCCATCGAATTGGTTTTTTGCAATGTTCGCAATGATCGATAAGGTACGCTTCATGCTCAATACAAATGGGGATCGGGCCAAACTCCCAATTCCTGGAGATGTAACCCTTTTGATGGATGCAGCTTGGACAGATTTGCGGACTTCGAAATCGATAAAGATCTCGAAAGAGGAGCTGCTGGCCATACACCAGCATTCCTCCTTCCTTAGCGTTGCCAAATGTTTGCATGAGCATTGGTTTTAGCTGATCGTGCTCTATTCCTGTGAGGTAAGAAAGCACGACGGCATCTCGCGCGTCAGGTAATCGTGGCCCCCGAATTCCCAACATCTTTTTAAGCCATCGAAACGGCAAATGATTGGTGCCCAGCCATCTTAAGAGATAGCCTAGGCCCGATTCATCTTCAAGACATTCAATTTGTAATGGAGGCGGCGTAAGTTCACTGTGTAAATGGATTGGCATATTCATTCCCCTCTCCATAAATGCGTTCATGCGCCAGATGAAAGATCGATTTTGTGGTCATCTGATCTTTGGTATCAACACTAATAAGGACAAATTCGGTAATCAAGCGTTTTAGATTGCGAAGATTCCCTCCAGTAGCCGCATGAATCAGCGCGCCATAATTCTCGGTAAGGATGACGCTAAGATCAAACTGCTTGGATTGATTAACAAAGGCCTTGAGTAAGCCATACCATTCTGGAGTGAGCGTTTCATGGTTTGCCAGCTCAATACGAGTGCTTACTCGAGAAGCTAGGTGTGGATCTAACCTCTCAAGATCATCTAACTCTTCGGTTCCCATTAAAAAGAGACCTACGCCAGTGACATCCATGATGTGATGTAAAAGGTCAGTGACATCGTTCTGGCTATTTTTAGCGTAGCGCTTAGATTTTGAGAAAGCCATGTGGTGACTTTCATCAATCGCGAGAATGCATGTACCCTTTTGGCGAATGATGTCGCATAAGACTTGCGTCTTGATATCAATAGCCTTAATTGAAGTCGTGGCAAAAGGATAGTTATAGGCAACCAATAGATTGCGTACAAGCTGGTGCCTAGTTGGTGAGGCGTCTAAGCGCGTCATGACAATACCCAGACCTTCTTTAAATAGGGTGGTCTTTGG
>CAIOIX010000142.1 GCA_903858445.1 uncultured beta proteobacterium | reverse complement strand
CTGAAAGTCACCCTCCTAAAATTAGACCCTTATATCAACGTTGATCCTGGGACGATGAGTCCACTGCAACATGGTGAAGTTTTTGTTACCGAAGATGGGGCCGAGACTGACCTTGATTTAGGACACTATGAACGTTTTGTTTCTGCCAAGATGCGCAAGAGCAATAACTTTACAACTGGCCAGATTTACGAGTCAGTCATCAGTAAAGAGCGTCGTGGCGAGTACCTTGGTAAAACAGTTCAAGTTATTCCTCACATCACCAACGAGATTCAGGCTTTTGTAGAGCGGGGCGCTAAAGCTAGTCATGAAGGCAATGCTGATGTTGCTATTTGCGAAATTGGCGGCACCGTTGGCGACATTGAGTCGCTGCCATTTTTAGAGGCCGCAAGACAAATGAGTCTTCGCTTGCCACGTCATAGTTGCGCGTTCGTGCATCTCACTTTAGTGCCATATATCAGCAGCGCTGGCGAACTAAAAACAAAGCCTACCCAGCACTCCGTTCAGAAGTTGCGCGAGATCGGCATCATGCCCACAGCCTTGCTATGTCGTGCTGACCGCCCAATCCCTGAGGATGAGCGTGCCAAAATTTCACTTTTCTCAAATGTTCGTGAAGATGCTGTTATTTCAGTTTGGGATGTGGATACTATTTATAAAATTCCAGAGATGCTTCATGCTCAGGGTATGGATGACCTCATTTGCCGTGAGTTGGAGATTGAAGCTAAGCCAGCGGATTTATCCGTCTGGGCTAATTTGGTTTATCAGATGGCCAATCCTCAGCATGAAGTTTCCATTGGCATGGTTGGTAAGTACGTTGAGCTTACGGAGTCCTATAAATCTCTAATAGAGGCCCTACGGCATGCTGGTATCCACACGCAAACACGTGTAAATATTACCTATATTGACTCAGAGCAAATTGAAAAAGATGGCATTGATTGCCTTAAGACGCTCGATGCCATTTTGGTTCCTGGAGGCTTTGGCAAGCGTGGTACGGAAGGCAAGATTGCCGCGATTCGTTATGCACGTGAAAATAAAGTTCCCTATCTTGGTATTTGCTTGGGTATGCAGTTAGCAGTGATTGAATTTGCAAGGCATGTTGCCAATATTGCACAAGCAAACAGTACCGAGTTTGATCCAGAAACTAATGATCCCGTTGTTGCACTCATTACCGAATGGCTTGATCGTGAAGGTCGTGTTGAGAAACGCGCCATTGACTCAGATATGGGTGGCACGATGAGGCTGGGTTCGCAGCGTTGCCCAATCAAGGATGGCACCTTAGCTCACAGAATTTATGGGGCAGAAGTGAACGAGCGTCATCGCCATCGCTATGAGGTAAACAATGCTTATGTTCCCCGTCTAGAGCAATCGGGCCTAATCATTTCTGCAAGAACGCCGAATGAGTCATTACCAGAGATGATGGAGCTTCCTAGTTCGATGCATCCTTGGTTCTTTGGTGTGCAGTTCCACCCAGAATTTACCTCCACGCCACGTGATGGGCACCCATTGTTCTCAGCATTTATTAAAGCTGCACTCATCCATCAAGATGTTGATGCTACGCAGTCTGCATAAGAGGAATATATGAGTACATTTAAGCTCTGCGGTTTTGATGTTGGTTTGCAGCACCGATTCTTTCTAATTGCTGGCCCATGCGTGATTGAATCTGAGCAGTCTGCGATTGATATTGCAGGCGAGCTTAAAGAAATGACCAGCGCTCTCCAAATTCCATTTATCTATAAATCTTCTTTTGATAAGGCTAATCGCTCATCAGGAACTTCTTTTCGTGGCTTGGGAATGGAAAGAGGTTTAGAGATTTTGGCTAAAGTGAAGCGTGATATTGGCGTTCCTGTTTTAACCGACATCCATGACATTAGTGAGATTGCGCCAGTCGCCAAAGTGGTTGATGTGCTTCAGACGCCTGCATTTTTATGTCGTCAAACGGATTTTATCCGTGCTTGTGCGCAGAGTGGTAAGCCGGTGAACTTTAAGAAAGGCCAGTTCTTATCCCCTCACGAGATGTTGAATGTGATTGAGAAGGCGCGTATAGCTGCGGCTGAAGTGAATCTTACAGATCAATTTATGGTGTGCGAGCGTGGCGCTTCCTTTGGTTATAACAACCTCGTTTCTGATATGCGTAGCCTAGCTATCTTGCGTGAATCTCGTGCGCCAGTGGTATTTGATGCTACTCATTCAGTTCAACTTCCTGGTGGTCAAGGCAGTTCTAGTGGCGGACAAAGAGAGTTTGTGCCTGTACTTGCACGAGCTGCTGTTGCCGTAGGTATTAGCGGTTTATTTATGGAAACGCATCCCGATCCTTCTAAAGCTTTATCGGATGGTCCTAATGCCGTGCCATTGAATCGTATGCGTGAACTATTGGAATCATTAGTTGCTATAGATTCCGTCGTGAAGAAAACGGGTTCATTTTTAGAAGATAGTTTTAAGTAATTTTTATTTCATTTTGTGTTTAGGAGATTTAGATGAGCGCCATTGTTGACATCATCGGTAGAGAAATTTTAGATTCACGCGGCAACCCTACAGTGGAGTGCGATGTTTTGCTGGAGTCG
>CAIOIX010000141.1 GCA_903858445.1 uncultured beta proteobacterium | reverse complement strand
GCACGTCAGAGGCGCTATTAACAATGGTCTCACTAAGGATGACATTAAAGAAGTTTTTCTGCAAACAGCAATTTACTGTGGTGTACCCGCGGCAATTGATAGCTTTCGCTGTGCCAAGGAAATTTTTAAGGAAATGGGAATATGACAGACCCAATCGGTCTGAGGGTAAATGGAGTCGATTACTCCATTGCCGCAGACCCGAACACCCCATTGCTATACATTCTGCGAAATGATTTGCAGTTGTTTGGGACGCGCTTTGGGTGTGGTCTTGGCTTGTGCGGTGCTTGTAGTGTTCTGATTAATGGACAAAAAATCCACTCTTGTGATGTGCCTCTATGGGACTGCGTTGGTAAAGAGATCGTGACCATTGAGGGTATCGGAACCCCAGATAATCTACATGCATTGCAGCAAGCCTTTGTTGATGAGCAGGCTGCTCAGTGCGGGTATTGCGCAAATGGAATCTTAGTTACTGCAAAAGCATTGCTAGATAAGAATCCCACTCCCTCAGAGTCTGAGATTCGAGAGGCGCTTGATCGAAATTTATGTCGCTGTGGAACGCATAACAGGTTCATTCGGGCCATCCTAAAAGTGATTGGCATGAACGAGGGCGGTAAGAATGCCTAATCCAATTGATTCTGTATTGCCGCAGTACCTACTTGCCAATCCAAGACTGAGTCAGCGCGTGAGTTTCAATCAGGATCGCACTATTACGATTCGGCCGGGTAAGGTCGAGATTGGGCAGGGAATTATTTCCGCAATCGCACAAATGGCTGCCGAAGAGTTGGATGTTGCGTATTCCAGAATTGATGTGTTGCCTGTAGATACGACGATTAGTCCAAACGAGGCTTCAACTTCAGGCAGTCGATCCATTCAAGAGGGTGGCGAGAGCATGCGTTATGCCTGTGCAGAAATCCGACATCTTTTTTTGGAGGTGGCTGCAGTTAAATTCAACCTTCCGATAAGTGCTTTACAGGTAAGGGATGGGCTTATTTACAGCAATAATTCTCAGTCAGAAATTTCTTATTGGGATATTTTGGATGAGGTCAATTTAGATGTTGTTGCTAGTGGTAGGGCTAGTCCTAAGATTCCTCTTGAATATGAGTTAGTAGGCTATTCGTTGCCGCGCAAAGATATTTTGAAAAAGATTACTGGCGCAGCATTTTTGCATGACATAACATTGCCGGGAATGTTGCATGGCCGTATTGCTCGCCCCCCATCATTTCATGCGAAATTAATCTCCTTTGAAGATACTGAAATCTTGGCAATGCCGGGGATTAAAAAAGTCATTCGAGATGGCAGCTTCATTGGGGTAGTGGCCGAAAGAGAAGAACAGGCTATTAAAGCGATGTTGGCAATACAGCGCCACTGCAAGTGGAGCGAAAGTGCCTTGCTTCCAGACGTGAATGACATCGAACAATTTTTGTATGCTCAGAAATCTGAAGATGAAATTCTGAAAGATGTTATAGCCGATTCGAGTGGCCCAGACCCCGTAATTACTTCAACTTTCACCAGGCCTTATTTGGCTCATGCTTCTATTGGCCCGTCATGCGCATTGGCTTGGTGGCATGATGGGTGCCTGGAAGTTTGGTCGCATAGTCAATCAATCTATGCATTAAGAGACGAGCTTGCCAAAATCCTGCGTCTAGATTGTGAGCAGGTCATTGTTCGGCATGCCGAAGGTGCAGGGTGCTATGGACATAATGGTGCCGATGACGTGGCTTTGGATGCTGCATTACTTGCGTTAGAGCTTGCAGGTGCCCCGGTGCGTGTGCAGTGGATGCGCGAGGATGAGTTTGCCTGGGAGCCATTTGGTCCAGCCATGGCTGTAAAACTCTGTGGCTCTGTGGACTCAAGTGGTCAGATTACTCAATGGCATGAAGAAATTTGGGGTAACAGACATATTGGGCGGCCAGGCCGACAGTCAAAGTCTGGATTATTGGCAGCCTGGCATACGGGCAACGGCATGGAAGCTCCTTTACCGGTCGACATGCCAATTGCTATGGGGGGTGGTAGCCAGCGTAATGCCATCCCTTACTATGAATTTCCAAATTGCAAAGTACTTAACCACGCAATACAGTCAATGCCGATTAGGACTTCGGCTTTGCGAGCCTTGGGCGCCTACATTAATATTTTTGCCATTGAATCCTTTATGGATGAACTTGCTTCGCTTGCTCAACTCGATCCAATCGAATTCCGCTTGCGACATCTCAAGGATGAAAGGGCAATCGCCGTGTTAAAAACGGTCAGTGCTCAGGCTGATTGGAAACCAGATTTTAAGAGCGATGGAACGCGAGGTTATGGCGTAGCGTTCGCACGCTATAAAAATGTTGGAAATTACGCAGCAGTTATTGCAGAAGTTTCTATTGAAGAGAATATTAAGGTGAAGAATGTATTTGCTGCCATTGATTGTGGCCTAGTCATTAATCCTGACGGTGTACGGAATCAGATTGAGGGCGGAATTGTTCAGGCTACCAGTTGGACATTGAAGGAGCAACTGCAATTTGATAGAACCAGAATTACCTCGCGTAACTGGGAGGAGTATCCAATCCTGACCTTTAGTGAGGTGCCGAATGTTGAGATTGAATTAATTAATCACCTTGATGAGCCCCCTCTGGGTGTAGGTGAGGGTGTAACTGGACCGGTTGCTGCTGCGATAGCAAATGCAGTTTCAAACGCGATGGGTGTGAGAATTCGCCATTTACCGATGACGCAAGAAAATATCATTTTGGCGATGGATGGGTAGCTAGTCTAAGCCATCAAATACATTCATAAATCACGAATAATAAAAACAAGGAATCGCTATGAAAGCATTTTTTTTACTAATAAGATCGCTACTATTTTTTAGTGCATTTTATTGCTCTGGTTTGGCATTAGCGCAAGTGAATGAATACCCGTCTAAATCTGTTAGCCTAGTAGTTCCATTTCCTCCAGGTGGAGCGGTTGATCAAGCTGGACGCTCAATAGCTCAAGCACTCTATGAGGTGTGGAAACAGCCGGTGGTGATTTTAAATAAGGCCGGGGCTGGTGGAGCAATTGGTATGGCTTCTGTAGCCAATGCTGCGCCAGATGGATATACCTTGCTCGCTACACATTCAGCAATTATTAGTCTTCCGGTATCAGAAAAATTATTTGGCAGAGCCACTTCTTTTGATAGATCGAATTTCACTCCACTAGCTTTAATCGTTGCGGATCCAGTTGTCTTGATTGTTCCAGCAGATTCACCTTGGAAAACAGCACAAGACTTTGTTGCGGATGCTAAAAAAAGGCCTGATGCAATTACCTATTCATCTTCTGGCGCATATAGCGCCCTTCATTTACCAATGGAGATGTTTGCAAATTCTGCCGGTATTAAATTACGTCATGTGCCATTCTCAGGTGGCGGCCCTGCACTGACTGCTGTATTAGGCGGCGTAGTCAATGTTTCAACTGGGGTGCCAGCCGTAGTGGCGCCGCATATCAAGGCCGGTAAATTTCGCCCACTTTTAGTGACGGGCTCCAAGCGCCATCCTTTATTGCCAGATGTTCCAACCGCTATTGAGCTCGGGTACAAGGAGGTTGAGTTCTATCTATGGGTAGGTTTATTTGGGCCTGCAAAAATGGACGACGACCTAGTGAAGAAAATTCGACAAGGAATTGCAAAAGCAGTTGCAGAGCCAAAATTTGTCGAGCATATGAATCAAGCGGGCGCGCCCATAGACTATCGCGATGCACCTGCATTTAATGCTTTTTTGACTAAGGATTCAGAACGTATCAATGATGCAATAAAGCATATTGGCAAGGTTGATTAGATTTGAGAATGCCTGATTTTTGAAATATAGATTTAAAACCCAAGGAATTGATTAATGAGTTACTTAAATACACGTCTTTTTATTAATGGCCAATGGTGTGATGCGGATAACGGAAAAACCTTGCCGGTGATGAATCCGGGCACTGGCCTCGAAATTGGGCGAGTTTCCTGTGTCGATATAGCGGGATTGGAAAGGGCGGTATTAGCCGCTCAATCAGGCTTTGAAATCTGGCGCAATACTCCCGCTGTCGAGCGGTCGAAAATAATGGATATTGCCGCAAAAAATTTACGTGCTCGTGTTGATCAAATTGCAGCACTCATGACGCAGGAGCAGGGTAAGCCACTTGCTGAGGCTAAGGCGGAGTTGATCATGGCAGCCGAGGTAATAGAGTGGTTCTCTGGTGAGGCGCGCAGGATTTATGGACGTATTGTGCCTGCTCGCAATAGCGCCACTCAACAACAGGTTCTCAAATTTCCAATTGGACCCGTTGCGGCTTTCACACCTTGGAATTTTCCTGTTAACCAAATAGTGCGTAAGTTATCGGCAGCATTAAGTGCTGGGTGTTCAATTATTGTGAAAGCTCCAGAAGAGACACCTGCCTCTCCAGCTGCGCTAATTCAGGCCTTCGTTGACGCTGGGGTTCCTGCTGGCGTAATTGGTTTGGTCTATGGCAATCCAGCAGAAATTTCTGAATATTTAATTAAGCATCCGATTATTAAAAAGATCACCTTTACCGGCTCTACTCCAGTTGGAAAGCAGTTGGCTGCTCTGGCCGGCTTACATATGAAGCGTGCAACGATGGAGTTGGGCGGTCATGCCCCAGTCATTATTGCTGAGGATGCTGATGTTCAATTGGCCGCTAAAGCAGCTGGATCAGCCAAGTTTAGAAACGCCGGTCAGGTATGTATTTCACCAACACGTTTTTTAGTGCATGAAAGTATTCAGGATGAGTTCATTGAGGCTATGTTGAAACAGATTGATACGCTCAAGGTAGGCAATGGCTTGGATGAAGGCATTAATATGGGGCCGCTTGCAAATGCACGTCGTCTAACCGCAATGGCTGATTTTACCGAAGATGCTATTGCAAAAGGGGCAAAAATCATTACAGGCGGAGAGCGTATTGGCTCTGCTGGAAATTTCTTTAAGCCAACTATTTTGTCTGATGTTCCTCTAAATGCAAAAGTATTTAATGATGAGCCATTTGGCCCGATGCTGGGGATCAGAACATTTAAGACATTAAGTGAGGCTCTTGAAGAGGCCAACAGATTGCCATTCGGTCTGGCTGGTTATGCGTTTACTCAATCTCTAAAAAATTCACACAAAATATCGCAGGAGTTGCAGGTGGGTATGCTCTGGATCAATCAGCAAGCGCTAGCCTGGCCTGAAATGCCGTTTGGTGGAATAAAAGAATCCGGATATGGTTCAGAAGGCGGGTATGAGGCGGTAGAAGCTTATCTTAATACCAAGTCAGTCTCTATTTACGCGGGTGCCGCTTAAATGGAGTGCACCACAAAAGGAGTTCATTTTGAGTGAAGTAACAAGCCAGATTGCGCACTACGTGGTACGTACTTCTCTAGAGCAAATACCGCTCGATGTTCGTAAGGAGGCACGTCGCGCCCTCATCAATTTTATAGGCTGCACTTTGGGGGGTGCTGATCATGAGGCGATGGAAATTGTCTTGGCAGCATTGGGGCCAGTATCTGGCAACGGTGCTGCACTTGCACTTGGGCGAATTGAGCCAATCAACCCTTTGTTAGCAGCATTGCTAAATGGCGTGAGTTCTCACGTGCATGACTATGACGATACGACACCTAATAACTATATTCATGCAACATCACCCGTAGCTTCCGCCTTATTTTCTTATTCTAGCGTCAATAACGTGACCGGCGCCGAATTCGAGCTTGCCTTCATTCTGGGTTTTGAAGTGATGTCTCGTGTTGGGAGCGCTATGTACCCATCTCATTATGATGCGGGCTGGCATAGCACGGGGACAATGGGCACAATCGGTGCAGCAGTTGGTATTGGTAAGTTGCTTAAACTATCGCCGCTGCAGATGACGCGAGCAATTGGATTGGCAGCAACTCAATCAGCAGGATTGCGTGAAATGTTTGGCTCGATGGCTAAATCCTTTCATCCCGGCCGATCAGCACAAAGCGGCTACATTGCGGCTCTCTTGAGCAAGGAGGGCTTTACTACTGGAATGCAAGGTCTTGAGGGCGCTCGAGGATTGATGGCCGTTCAATCAGTCAAGGCTGATTTTTCAACTATTACAGATGCACTTGGTGATGAATTTGCCCTACGGGGCAATACCTACAAACCATTTCCATGTGGGCTTGTAATTCATCCAATAATAGATGCCTGTATTCAGTTGCGTGAACGGTATTTAATTAACCCCGTCAATATTGGAGCCGTTCGCCTGATGGTTGCACCCTTGGTAAGGGATCTCTGCGATAAGAGGAATATTACTACCGGTCTTGAAGGCAAGTTTTCGGCCTATCATGCTGCAGCCATAGGTTTGAGTTGTGGGAAAGCAGGATTGAATGAGTTTACCGATGCAATAGTCAACGATACTCAGATATCAAGCCTACGCAAGCGAGTCGAGGCTATAGCAGACAATTCAATTCCTGAATCTTGTGTAAAGGTTGAGGTTGATATGATCGATGGGCAGCGATATTTCATGGCTTTAGATCATGCTATTGGAGACCTTACTCGCCCGCTAAGCGATGCGCAACTCGAGGCTAAATTCCGTGAACAGGCTGGTAGCTTGTCCGTTAAGCAGGTTGATGAGTTGATTAAAAGTTGCTGGGAAATTGAGCATGAGTACAACATGGGGCGGCTTGTTAGATTGACAATCCCACAGACCTAGTTGGATATAAGGAAGAATTACACATGAATATAAATCCAAACCAAAATACTGTAGATCTAGCATTAATTGACGCGCGACTGGATCGTCTAATTAATATTGATATTGGAGGGCGAGGTGTTGAGCATTTGTACGAAGCTACTAAATCTAAGTTAGGGCGGTCTCCTGTTGGCGCTGCTGCAGATGCGCTTGCAAATTTAGAGACTGGTGCTACTGTTGTTATGACAACAGGATCTGTCACTCGGGCCTGGATATCCCCCTCTATTGGTGAGAATGATGGCCCGGCTGGTGCAGCAGCAGTTGCTCGGGCATTGGCAGTGTCTAAGCATGCCCACTGCATTGTAGTTTGCGAATCAACGCTGGCACCTTCAATCATTCCCATCTTTAGGGCAGCAGGTCTTAGTGTGTTGAGTCATGAAGATGCTCGCGAAGCTAGTCAAGACGGAACTCTTGCTGCAGTTTCATTTGAGATGTTCCCAACTGACACAGAATCAGCACCAGCAGCAGCACGTAAATTGCTTGATACCCATAAACCAGCATTACTTTTTTCCACAGAGCGGGTAGGTAGATCTGCAGATGGTAATTACTATAGTATGCGGGGAAGGGATTATGGCATGGGTCGAGCTCGAATCGATCATATCTTCGATGAGGCACTAGTTCGAGGACTGCCCGCCATCTGCGTTGGAGATGGGGGTAATGAGATTGGTATGGCAACTATCGCAGAAGCGGTGCGATTGCATGTACCCCATGGAGCTCGTATTGGAGCTATCACACCTGCAGACGTTCTAGTAACAGCTGCTTGTTCTAATTGGGGCTGCTCTGCAATCGTCGCAGCACTTGCATTGCGCTTGGCGGATAGAAGATTAATTCACCGTCCAGAATTAGAAGAGGCGTTATTAATGCGCGGAGTTGAGATTGGTTTAATTAATGCCGTCTCTAATTTGGTCGATCCTAATGCGGATGGCATAGCCCTTCGAACGCATGTAGCGATAGTTCAGATTATTCAGGCTATTGTTGAGTCGCATATTCCATAGGGCATTAATTATTATGTGGCTATCAAAATTAAATAAAAAGGGTGTATTTATGAAATTATTTAATCTCACTTCACTTGTAGTTTTCTTATTATTTACCGCGCAGTGTTCGGTAGCCCAAGATATATGGCCACAGCGACCAATTACTTTAGTGGTTGGATTTGTTCCCGGAGGGGCGGCCGATATTGCAGCGCGAACAGTTTCTGCTCGGATGGCTGAAATTCTTGGCACAACAATTATTGTTGATAATCGGGCTGGCGCGGCAACTACTATGGCTTCTAGTTACGTCGCACGCTCGAAACCCGATGGTTATACACTTTATCTGGGCTCGGTTAATCTTCATGGGTTAGACAAAATTCTTTATCCTTCCATTACTTATGATGGAAATAAGGATTTCACTCCAATCACACGCTGGGTTAGCTCACCGGCTATTGTTGTCGTGCGCAAGGGTTCCGGAATTACCTCATTGGCTGACCTTGTTAAAAAGGCAAAAGCAAATCCCGGATCAATCAATGTTGCGACTGCTGGTAAAGGCTCAACAATACAGTTGGCAATGATTGACTTTATGAAAACCACTGGAACAGTATTCACGGAAATTCCATATAAAGGAGGCAGTCCTGCAACGATGAGTGTGCTTGGAGGTGATACACAAGTTACCTTCGCAACACCACCTACAGTATTGTCCTTAATTCGATCCGATAAGTTGGATGCACTTAGTGTAACTTCAGCTCAACGATCATCGATCTTTCCTGAGATACCATCCTCGGTTGAGTCTGGAGTTAATAATTATGATTATCGATTTTGGTACGGACTTTATGCTCCTGCAAACCTACCAGCAGGCATTGCCAACAAATTGTTTTTGGCAAGTGTTGAGGCCCTTAAGGATGCTGAGGTACAGAAAAAGTTAAATATTGCAGGAATGGAAGCGGTACCATCTACCTCACAGTCTGAGTTCAAGGCGCTCATTATGATTGATGGTCAAAAGACTGAAGCCTTTGGAAGGTTGATAGGAAAGGCTGATTGAGTTTTATATATTTTTATCATTAGAGTGTTTTTTAACAAGTTCAGTAGACGCGATGGGTGTTATCCACCAACATATAAATTCAAGGTGGATTTATATCAAAGTTTTTTAGCAGGGATTCGGGATCGAGATATTCGATCAAGTTTAAGGTGAGCCGATTGGCTGAAAGATTGTCTCCGGTCACATTGGTCCGGTTCAGCCAAGCAGATATCCAAAAAGTTAAAAAGGGTTCAGTTCAGCACTAGCCAGCTGGGTTGGTAGCTCTAAACTCAACTTTAAGGGCTAATATATTTTGAGTAGTTAGTGTTGCAGGGTAAAGCTCAGCATTACTCTTGGGATCCGAAGAGGGTCACTCTAGCTTAATGAATGTATTTAAATGTCCCAACTCCTGTGGCTAAAAGTAGAGAAGAGTCTAGCCAGACTTCGCCGCGAGAGAAGAAAATGCTTCGGCCTTTGCGCTCGACAAAGCCTTTAGCAACCAGCACACTTCCTTCGGCAGAGCTTATAAAATTAGTAGTTAGGGAGAGGGTAACATTTCGAAGTGGTGCATGCCCGGGCGGAACATATAGACCCGCGTAGCCACAGACGGCATCCAGTAAGGTGCACATCAGTCCACCCTGAATGCGTCCAATCCTATTTTGGTGGTTCTCAGAAATTTCTAACTTCATCTCTGCGTAGTCAGGGCGAAAATCCGTTAGCGTTACGCCTAGCCACTCAAGAAATCGATTATCAATAGAATTCATTACAGCCCTAAAGTTTTATTTGTGAGAGATCCAAGTAGATTCTTTAGTTTATAGAATTTTCCTTGGAGGACTTTTGCAGCATAAATGAATGCCAAATTCTATCATTTGACCCAACAAATACTTTCCTGCTAGCGCAAGCAAACTACACTAGGGGGCTACAAATAAAAAAGCCCCGCAGAAGCGAGGCTTAGTAATGCTGGTGGGTCGGGCGAGATTCG
>CAIOIX010000140.1 GCA_903858445.1 uncultured beta proteobacterium | reverse complement strand
GCACGTCAGAGGCGCTATTAACAATGGTCTCACTAAGGATGACATTAAAGAAGTTTTTCTGCAAACAGCAATTTACTGTGGTGTACCCGCGGCAATTGATAGCTTTCGCTGTGCCAAGGAAATTTTTAAGGAAATGGGAATTTAATGAATCCTGCAGAGACAAAAATTGCCTTTATTGGCCTTGGTTTGATGGGCGTGCCAATGGCGCAAAACTTACTCAAGGTGGGTTACCAGCTTAAGGGCTTTGATCTTAATCCGAATGTCGGAGAAAAATTTTCAGGTCATGCTGGTTTTCAACTGGACAGCTCTCCGGCTCAGGCTGTAGAGGGATCCGACTTCACTATCTTAATGTTGCCTGATAGCGCCATCATTGATGCGATGTTATGGGGTAGCAATGGGAAGCCGGGTGTAGCGGAGGGGCTTAAGAAGGGGAGTTATCTCATTGATATGAGTTCATCGAGCCCGATTTCTTCAAAAGAAAACAATAAAAAACTGACTGCGATGGGAATCCATTTTGTGGATGCGCCTGTTTCAGGCGGCGTCAAGAAGGCAGTTGATGGATCATTGGCCATTATTGTTGGTGGTGAAAGTGGCGACTTTAATGTTTGCTTGCCCTTGCTGGAAAAGATGGGCAAGAGCATTGTTTATGTTGGTGATGCGGGTGCAGCTCATGCAGTGAAAGCGCTCAATAATTATGTATCTGCGTCTGGTTTGATTGCAGCATCTGAAGCGTTAAATGCTGCAGAAAAATTTGGCTTAGACCCACATATTGTTAATAAAGTCTTCAATGCATCGACCGGCAGAAATAATACCACTGAGAATAAAGTAGAAAACTTTATGCTGAATGAAGCATTTAATTCTGGCTTCTCACTGGCATTGATGCGTAAAGATTTACAGATTGCACTAGGCTTTATTGAAGGTATGGGCTGCTATTCAAACTTAGCTAAGCAGTGTGCGTTGACTGCTCAAGCAGCAGATGAGCAATTGGGTAAGGGTGCAGATCATACAGCTATGTATGGCTTTGTTAAGTCGCAATCTTAAGTCTTAGATGTAATTCATTGGTTGGAGGAGACAATATGAAACTTTATAAAAAAGTTCTTGCTAGTATTTTTTTATCTGCCTCGGCAGTTGCTTTTGCTGAGTACCCTGATAAGCAGATCACTATGGTTGTGCCTTATGCACCGGCGGGCTCAACGGATGTTATGGGGCGCATGCTAGCCCAGACGATGTCAAAAAATCTTGGGCAGCCGGTTGTCGTTGATAACACTGGCGGTGCCGGCGGCACAATTGGCGCCGTGCGTGTTGTTAGAGCTCCTGCTGATGGATATACAATCCTCTTTCACAACATGGCCCAAGCTGCTTCACCAGCTTTGTACTCCAAACTTCCCTATGATCCTGTAATAGATTTTGCGCCGATTGGTATGGTCAATGATGTTCCGATGGTGCTGGTAGCAAGGAAGGATTTCCCCGCCAATACCTTGCAGGGCTTAATTGACTTTATCAAAGCAAATCCTGGTAAGTTAAATTTTGCAAATGCGGGAGTTGGTTCTACATCTAATTTATGCGAAGTGTTAATGAAGTCCTCTCTTGCGGCTAATTGGACTTCTATTTCCTATAAGGGAACTGGGCCGGCCTTAAATGATTTACTAGCTGGTCAGGTGGATGTCATTTGTGATCAACCTGCCAGCACCCTGCAGCACATTAAAGGTGGGAACCTAAAAGCACTTGCAGTCGCTACAAGAGACCGTATTAGTTCGCTGCCGCAGACGCCCACTTTCAGCCAATCTGGCATGCCCGGTTTTCAGTTAACGGTATGGCATGGTTTATATGCGCCGAAGGGCACGCCTAAGACGGTCATTGATCGCTTGGTTGCCTCTTTGGGGACCGCTTTAAAGGATCCTGTATTGGTTCAACGCTTTAATGAGATGGATGCAATGATTGTGCCGCCAAGCTCTGCTACCCCTGCCTATTTAGGAGCTTTCTTAAAGACTGATGTTGAAAGATGGAAAGTAGCCATGAAGAACGCTGGGATTAAGCCAGAGTAATGACACCTCTTTTCGTTGAGCTCCGATTGCAATGAGCGGGCAAGAAACTCCGGCGCTTGCGGATGTCATTGTTGTAGATCTTTCAAGGCTGGTCTCTGGAAATATGTTGACGCATGTTTTGGCTGATATGGGTGCTCAAGTCATTAAGGTTGAGCGACCGGGAAAAGGGGACGAGCTACGTGCTTGGCAGCGCAAAGGCGTGAGCACCTACTGGCTTGCTTATAGTCGAAACAAAGATAGCGTTTCCCTTGACCTGCGTGACCCAGAAGGGCTCATTGCGTTAAAAGACTTAATTCAGAAGGCTGATATTTTGGTTGAAAATTTTAGGCCGGGCACTCTTGAAAAAATGGGGTTGGATATAAAGAGCCTTCAGGCCCTCAATCCAAAATTAGTAGTGATTCGTATTTCTGGTTGGGGTCAAACAGGTGTATTTTCTGAGCGAGGCGGATTTGGTTCTTTGATAGAGGCAATGAGTGGCTTTGCCTCTATGAATGGTTTTGCTGATAGACCGCCTGTTCTGCCTCCCTTTGCCATGGCTGACACGATTGCTGGAATTTATGGTTCAACACTAGCCCTAGCTTTGCTGCAAAAGCAGCGGCAGTCTAGCAATCCCACCGTACAGGAGGTTGACCTATCTTTATTTGAACCTTTGTTTTCAGTGCTGGGCCCACAAGCGGCGGAGTATCAACTGACAGGCGAGGTGACGCCACGATCTGGTAGTCACTCTCCCACCCATGCACCACGAAATGTATATCAAACACAAGATGGTCGCTGGATTGCACTTTCTGCTGGTATGGAGGGGACACTTAAGAGATTATTTGAGGGGATTGGCTTCCCGAAAGGATTAGAGGATCCCCGTTTTTCAAGTCACGAAGCAAGGCTTGCCAATATCGATGATCTTGATCGATTAATTCAAGGCCATATTTCTAAATTAAATCTTGAGCATGCTTTGGCATTTTTTAAAGAGATGGATATCACCGCTGGACAAGTTTGCGATGTAAGTGATTTGATTGATCACCCATATATTCGAGACCGTGAAATGCTGGTGGAGACCAAGATTGAAAATGGTGAGTCAGTCTTAATACACGCCACACCTTACAAAATCAATGGTCAACGACCACCGATTAGACGTGCTGCTCCAACTTTAGGTCAGGACAACGATAAGTGGTTTGCGAAGAAGTAATAAAACATACCCCCAACATTAATTAACTAAGGAGCTATAAATGAACCATGAATCTTTTGAAAAAGGCTTAAAAACCCGTCGTGAAGTATTGGGTGCCGACTATGTAGATAACTCTATTAAGAATGCAGACGACTTTAATCTGCCATTGC
>CAIOIX010000139.1 GCA_903858445.1 uncultured beta proteobacterium | reverse complement strand
TCTCCAACCACGACAAATGGTGCCCAGAATAAGGGGTGGGCATAGGCATACTTCATATTACCGCCCTCTTTCATGCCACCCTGATCAATTTGGTTAAGCATTGCTTGCCTCAAAAGCTCAGCCTTGCTGGTGCCTTGAGCTTTCTGTTGATTTCTAAATAAGTCCGTCATCATCGTTCTAGACGCTACTGAATCAACGGGCCAATTAGAGACTAAGAGTGCTTTAGCGCCCGCAAAGAAGAAGGCTCTACCTAAACCAGATACTGCCTCAGAACCTGCACCCTCTCCAGCCGCTGTATTACATGCCGACAGAACCACCCAATCTGCATCCAACTTCAAGGTAATCACCTTATCCATCGTGAGTAAGCCATCATCCTTGTCGCCCGTGACATCCGGAGATGACAAAGCAAGGGCTGGTTGAGTTAAACCATTTAGCTCGCCTGGCACTAAACCATGTGTCGCAAACATTACCACCTTGCGATTTGAAAGATCGGTCGACATCACTTGTTTAACGGATGCTTTTTGATGCAAGAAGATATCGCCATCTCCTGCGCCGATTGCTTTTCCAATCTCTTCTAGTTCAAGACTGGTGTCAGGCAAGCGAGGTAACAAAGCTAATTCAGCAGAGCTCACACCAGATGTCTTAGGTGCACTCCGTAGGGATAGCGGTATGCCCCGCGTTGTCAATTGAGTTGATTTAGCTTGCTTCTGTGCAGACTTCTCTTGCTCGCTACTAAAGTAAGGATCACCAAAACCAATAAAGTTCTTACGATTAGGGTTACCAGACGGCAAAGCACGTAATGCTGTTAGAGCAGTTACAGATGGGACCTGCGCAACGGCAATATCCCTTGTTAACCAAGGAACTGTTTTATACCCACTAAACGGAGTAGGGCCCCCTTTAGCGGGTTGTGCGGTGGGTTTGGTGACCAACAAAGACAAAGGAAGCTGTCCAAGCTCAGCATGCGGCACGGTGAGCATCACTTTTTTACCTGTAAATGTATTTTGTACTGGCGCCAATACTTGTTGATATAGTTCATTTGCTAGAGCCACATCAAAGGGTGGAATCTCATCAATTGTGGCAACTCCTGGGTCCAATGATTTGCGTAACTGAGTCACTTCTTTAGCAACCTGTGTGCGACCAACAGATAGCTGGGCAAATTGCGCTGGCTTGTCTTTAGTAATTGCCCAAACATAACCCACGTTATCGCCAAAATACCAAGAAACCAATACTTCATCAGGCTTCAGCGCTTTTTGTGTGCGTTCTACAGAAGCAGGTTTAGGCTCAACCAATTCAGCATAGTCAGGAAACTTACGTTCTATCTCTTTCTTGAGGTCTTCTCGCTGAGACTTAAAGCCCGCTACATCAGATCGTATTTTCGCCTGCACTGCTGGTAACTGTTGATCTGGCGGAGATGACAATAAGGCAGTCAACAGCTCAGATAAGGTATTTATCCGTTGCTGTAAATCTTGCTCACGACGAGCAAGAGAAGCAAGCTGTGGATCTGAAATATTTGCCCGGGCAGCAGAG
>CAIOIX010000138.1 GCA_903858445.1 uncultured beta proteobacterium | reverse complement strand
GCTGCGCCATAGAGTGGCTTACCATCTTTACTAACGGCTTTGGCTTCGCAATCCAAATCTGGTTTAGTGGCACCCATACATTTCTTAATAGACGCTTCTTTGGCTGCGCCATAGATTGGCTTCCCATCCTTGCTAACTGCTTTTCCTTCGCACTCCGATTGAGTGAGCGCAAAGGACGATGCTGAAAAACTGAGCGCAACACCAAGAAAACTTAAAGCAATGATGATTTTCTTCATAGTAACTCTCCCTTTTTGTGAAATAGACCAAGAGCATTAAGCCCTATGGTTAATGTAATCAATACTGCATCGATTGCGTACCTAGTATTAACTCTATGTTCCCTTGAGTGACTTTTATGGATTTAATCTTCTTGCCTCGGTAAATCTTGCGGCCCAGTATGGGTTTTCAATCTGCTCTAGCCTAACAGTGCCGCCAGCGCTTGGCGCATGTACAAATCTTCCTTGCCCTACATAGATTCCAGCATGAGAGTATTTTTCACCCATAGTGTTGAAAAATACGAGATCACCAGGAGCGGGGGGTTGATTGTCTATGCCACGACCTTTGGTGCTCATTAGTTGAATAGTGCGAGGCAACTTAATCCCTGCAGCTTTGTTATAGACATAGACAATCAGCCCACTGCAATCGAACCCGCCCTTTGGAGTATTGCCGCCAGAGACGTAGGGCACGCCAACTAGGCCAACTGCCGCAATAGAAATATCCTCAGTTCCGACGCTAGTATCTTGCTTGAATTGGATAACCTTAGAGGCGCCTGATTTATTTCCGAATGTGCTACAGCCACTCAGAACTAGTAGAGTGGAAATAAAAATGCCGCACCCGATAAGAGTGCGGCATGAGAGGGCCTGCTTAGAGCGCGTCTGCTGCATGATCCGCGAGACGCGAACGCTCACCACGCGCAAGAGTGACGTGGCCACCATGGCGCCAGCCTTTGAAGCGATCTACTACATAAGTGAGGCCTGAAGAGCCTTCAGTTAAGTAAGGCGTATCAATCTGTGCAATATTTCCAAGGCAAATAATCTTCGTTCCTGGACCAGCGCGGGTTACCAAGGTTTTCATTTGTTTAGGCGTTAAGTTTTGCGCTTCATCGATAATCACAAACTTGCTGACAAAGGTTCTGCCGCGCATGAAGTTCATGCTTTTTACCTTAATGCGTGAGCGAATCAGTTCCTGTGTTGCTGCTCGGCCCCATTCTCCTGCATTGTCCTCATTGCGATGAAGTACTTCCAAGTTATCGTCAAACGCACCCATCCAAGGCTGCATCTTTTCTTCTTCGGTACCGGGTAAGAAGCCAATGTCTTCACCAACTGGAACGGTTGCACGAGTAATAATGATCTCGTTATAGCGTTTGCTATCGAGAACTTGTTCCAAGCCTGCAGCTAACGCTAGTAAGGTTTTTCCGGTACCCGCTTGACCCAAGAGGGTGACAAAGTCGACATCTGGGTTCATTAACAAGTTCATGGCGAAGTTCTGTTCGCGATTGCGCGCTGTCACACTCCAGACATTGTTTTTCTGGTGCGAGAAGTCCCTCAGTGTTTGCAATAGGGCAGTCTTGCCATTAATTTCTCGTACTTGCGCATAGAAGGGAGTGGAGCCATCAGGATTTTCTTGATAGACAAACTGATTGACTAACATGCTCAGAACGCTTGGCCCAGTGATCCTATAAAACATCGTGCCAGATTTGCTATCCGCCCAGCTTTCCATGCCTTTACCGTGTTTTGGCCAAAAATCCGCAGGTAAGCTCATGACGCCTGAGTACATCAAGTCACGATCTTCTAGGACCTGGTCATTGAAATAATCTTCAGCAGGCAGTCCTAAGGCTCGCGCTTTAATGCGCATATTAATGTCTTTGGATACCAAGACTACCTCTTGGCCCTTGCGAGTCTTCTGTAGCTCGCTAACCACTGCCAAAATCATGTTGTCACCCTTGCCTTCAGGCAAGCCTTCAGGCAGAGATTGGGTGGTTAGTTTGGTTTGAAAGAACAGGCGACCAAATACGTCTTGGTTGCCGAGTTTATTCAGTGGAATGCCTTCATCTAGCGAGCCGCTGGTTCCAGCTACAAGTTGATCTAGGGATCGACTGACAGTGCGAGCATTGCGAGCAACCTCAGTCATTCCCTTTTTGTGGTTATCCAACTCCTCAAGAGTAGTCATCGGCAAAAACAGGTCATGCTCAGAGAAGCGGAATAGGGAGCTTGGATCGTGCATCAATACATTGGTATCCAAAACAAATAAGCTTGGAGGACCAGTGCGAATGATGCGCTTTGGTTTTTCTGGAGTGCTTGCTTGCTTGTTGTCATTGCGATCGACGCGAAGAGGGCGGCGATCGGCTTTGATTTTTTCGAGGGCTACTTCTGCGGCAGATAGGTCCTCTTGAGTTTCTCTTGCCCAATCGGCAGTATGATTTTCGATGACCACTGGTTTGGCTTGAGCGGGGCGCTTCTTGAGGTCGGGAGTGTCTTTATTACTCAACTTTACGTGGTCGGCAATTTGAGTTGGGATGGGGGGTAAGGGCATTCAGACTCTCCTAAAAGAAAAAACCGTCAGGCAGAGTGCGTTGACGGTTTATTGCAAAACTGGATTTAAAATAATTGATAAAACGAAGGGGGTTACCCACCATGCCTGCTAAATATTCAGGCTTTTTAATCAAACGGATTGTCAGTCTTTCCCGTCGTTTACGGTGCATATGGCTTTACTTTACCCCAAATTTTAGGCTTTGCAAGCGTCCGGTCATAAATTTTTAAAAAATTAATGAATGTCTTTGGCGGCCTGTAATACCTCTGTCACATGCCCCGGAACTTTAAGGCCGCGCCACTCTTTTACTAGCTTTCCAGACGAGTCAAAGAGGAAGGTACTGCGCTCTACGCCGCGGACTTGTTTGCCATACATATTTTTCATTTTCATGACGCCAAAGATCTGGCAAAGCTTTTCTTCGGTATCGGCTACCAACTCAAATGGCAACTCTAATTTACTGCGGAAGTTTTCATGGGATTTGAGGGTATCTCGTGAGACGCCAACGATCAAAGTATTGGCTTTAGTGAAAGCCTCAATATTGTCGCGAAACTCGCCTGACTCAGCAGTGCACCCGGGGGTCATATCTTTGGGGTAAAAGTAAATCACTAATTTCTTGCCTTGAGCGGATGCTGGCGTAAACGTAAGACCTGATGTAGCAGGAATTTCGCACTCTGGCATGGATTGGCCGATAGCTACTGTCATGATGATCCTCTTAAGAAATGAAATGTCTTTAATGTTTCTAGCGATTTTTTACTGCTACCACTTGTTGATTAATGATTTTGCACGATCAATTCACCACTGCGGTTGGGTATCTCACCCCAACTAATGGGCAACACTGCTATTTTATCGAGTTGTTTGGTGGCGTCCCAAGATTGGTGAAGTTGACCCATCGTGACCAAGTCATGACCTTGATTTAGCCAACCCTCAAGTAGTTTTTCAAAGGCGGGAAGCAGCTTTTGACCCTCAAGTTCAGCATGTAGGGTGAAGACTTGATCATTTGGATTGCTCTGGGTGATTTTTAGGAGGGTATTAACTGACTCAAATTCATCTGCACCATCAATCCCAATCAGTTCATCAAAAGTCGGGAGCGTGGTGGGGTACTGTACATGCTGAGCTTTCCCCGAGGGAAGAGTTAGGCGGTAGGGTATAAGGTTGGCCTCTGACCGGCCATCGGATGAGTATTTAATTCCCCATTGATCGAGCTGTTCAAATGCTGCCGCATTCATTTGCCAGCCAGCCGCTCCATAAGTAACGGGCGGGTGCCCAAAGATTTCTACAAAGCGATCCCAGCTCTTTTGCATTTGGGCTTTAGTCCACACGGCATCTTTAGTGCGAACTGCGTCTTGCCATGCCACATGATCCCAAGTGTGAATCCCTGTTTCATGTCCAGCTTGATCAATAGCGCGCATTTCTGCAGCTGCTTTTTTACCAATGTCCGGTCCGGGAAGTAAGACTCCGTAAAGTAGTGTTTTGATACCGTAGTGCTCAACAACAGAAGTACGGCTCACCTTCTTCAAAAATCCCGGACGAAAGACTCGCTTGAGAGCCCAGCCTGTATGGTCTGGGCCAAGGCTAAATAAGAAGGTGGCCTTAAGACCAAAGCGCTCAAAAGTACGTGCTAAGTTAAGGGCACCTTCTTTGGTGCCACGTAAGGTATCAACATCTACCTTGAGGGCGATCTTTGCCATGTACCTCGGAACTTACTCTTTATCGACTAGGTGACGCGCTTTTTCAACATCTTCACGGTAGGCTTCAAAAATATTCTTGAGGGCATCCGTCATGGTTGTTGTTGGTTTCCAGCCCAATTCATTCATGGTGTTGTCAATTGCGGGAACGCGGTTCTGCACATCTTGGTAGCCTTCGCCATAGTACGCACCTGAAGTGGTTTCTTGAATCTTAACTTCATTAGCGTTCTTCGCATACTCAGGAATGCTTCTAGCAATCTCAAGCATTTGAGTTGCAAGTTCACGTACAGAGTGATTGTTTTTTGGATTGCCGATGTTGTAGATCTTGCCGTCAGCAATTCCATCTTTATTTGCAATAATGTGCATCAAAGCGTCAATACCATCATCTATATAAGTAAAGGCGCGTTTCTGAGCGCCGCCATCAACCAGATTGATGGGCTCGCCACGAACAATGTGTCCCAAGAACTGGGTCACTACACGTGATGAACCTTCTTTTGGTGTGTAGATGCTATCTAATCCAGGCCCAATCCAATTAAAAGGACGGAATAGGGTGAAGCGTAGGCCCTCCATGCCGTAGCCCCAGATCACACGATCCATTAGTTGCTTTGAGCAGGCGTAGATCCAGCGTGGCTTATTGATCGGACCATAAACCATATTGGAAGTAGTAGGATCAAATTCACCATCCTCGCACATTCCATACACTTCTGATGTCGATGGGAAGACTAAATGTTTTTTATATTTGACCGCAGAGCGAACGATTGGAAGATTCGCTTCAAAGTCGAGTTCAAATACTTTTAATGGGTGTTGTACGTAAGTAGCTGGAGTAGCAATAGCTACTAAGGGTAGGATGACATCACATTTGCGAATGTGATATTCAACCCATTCTTTATTGATGGTGATATCGCCTTCAAAAAAGTGCATGCGTGGATGTTCGACTAAATCTCCCAAGCGATCGTTTTGCATATCCATGCCATAGACATCCCAATCGGTTGTCTCCAGAATACGCTTTGAAAGGTGGTGGCCGATAAAGCCATTAACGCCAAGAATGAGTACTTTTTTCATCTCTACTGCCTCGTTTTAATCTAGTGAGTTCATTGCTGGAAACCATTCCAAAATTTCAATTACCTGATGATTTCCACAAATACCGAATATCCGATTATCAACCACTTGGATGCCTGGCACCCCGAGATTTAGGTTGCTTGGAAATGGTCCTTTTAGAGTAGTGCGAGCCACGATCATCTTCTGGCCCTGATTCTCGGTAAAGGCACCTGGATATGGGGGTGCGACGGCCCTGACAAGGTCATGGACCTGTTTGGCGGTTTGCTTCCAATTAATGCATCCATCTGCTGGTTTACGACCGCTAAAGTAACTACCCCTTTTGAGCTGATTGGGTTTTTTGGGAACTTGCCCCTGAATAAGTTCTGGCAGCACCTGATGAATGACCTCAACCGCAGCCATGCTAACTTTGCCGAAGACATCGGTAGCGGTTTCATCGGGGCCAATCGAGACGGAAGATTGACCAACAATATCGCCAGCATCTGGTTTGCTCTCCATGACATGCAGAGTGGCGCCAGTTTCGATTTCTCCATGAAGGATGGCCCAATTGATTGGTGCTCGGCCACGATACTTTGGCAAAAGTGAGCCATGCATATTGAGTGCGGCAATTTTGGCGCAAGCGAGTAGCTCCGCTGGAATCATATGGCGGTAATAGAACGAGAAAAGATAGTCTGGTGCTAGCTTTTGAATTTTAGGAATGAGCCCCACTAATTCAGTTGCTGTTGGTGTGAGATAGGGAATTTTTTGATCTTCGCAGAGTTTTGCAACGCTACCAAACCAAATATTTTCATGAGGATCATCCTGGTGGGTTAACACCAAATCAATCTGAATGCCCGCATTAATCAGGGCTTTTAAGCAATTGACGCCTACGTCATGATAGGCAAAGACGACAGCGTGCAATTATTTTTTCTCTAAAACAGTTTGTACTACGTAGCGTGGACGCTGCCTGACTTGCTGATAGATGCGGCCAATATATTCACCAAGTAAGCCGAGACCAAAAAGCATTACACCAATCAGGAAGAAGGTGAGGGCGAAAAGCGTAAACACACCTTCAACTTCAGCTCCCAGCAAAAAGCGTCGTACGAGTAAGTAGACGAAAAGACTGCCCGCAGCTAGAGACAGGAGCATCCCAAGCGCCGAGAAGAGTTGCAAAGGCATTACCGAGAAGCCGGTCACCAAGTCAAAGTTCAGGCGTATAAGCTGATACAGGCTATATTTGGATTCGCCAGCAAAGCGCTCTTCGTGCTTGACAGTGATTTCTGTAGGGTTGGCTGCAAAGGTGTAAGCAAGCGCCGGAATAAAAGTATTGCTCTCATCGCACTGGCGCACTAAGTCTACAATCCGGCGGCTATAACCACGCAACATGCAACCCTGATCCGTCATGGTGATGCGCGTGATGTTTTGGCGTAGCTGATTCATAGCTCTCGAAGCAAATTTTCTAAAGAAGCTATCGCGACGATCTGCGCGAATGGTGCCTACGTAATCATGACCCTTTAGCAACTCATTGGTTAGGGCTTCAATTTCTTCAGGGGGATTTTGTAAATCGGCATCCAATGTGATGATGTATTCACCGCGAGCATATTCAAAGCCAGCCATGATAGCCATGTGTTGACCAAAGTTACTGTGGAATAAAACGGCACGAGTAACATCTGGGCGCAACTCAACTTGCTTTGCCAAAATTCCGGCGGAGCGATCTTTGCTACCGTCATTCACAAACACAATTTCATAGCTGATGTTCCGCTTGACGGCCAAGGAATCTAAGGCGGGATAGAGGCGATCAAACAGGGCCTGAAGACCGTCTTCCTCGTTGTACACGGGAATGACGACACTAAGCTTTGGGGTGGCGGCTAAATTGACAGTCATAGCGCAATTTTGCCTGATCTTCGGGCATAAGCCCATTTATCCACTAGCGGCTCAGTTTTTACGGTGCTTCTTGAGGATACTGCAGAGCCCCTGTGCAATGCGACCAGTATCTCCATCTACCATCCCTGGGAACAGGGGTAGGGTCAAAATAGAGCGCCCAATACGCTCCGCAATTGGGGTATCAGTGGTTTGATAGCCTAATTTTTTGTAGAGGGTAAAGCCAGTAATCATAGGGTAATGAACGCCAGTGCCAATACCCAGATCTTTTAGCTCGGCCATCACTTGGGCGCGATCGATATTAAGTTGATCCAATGGTAGGATCACTTGAAACATATGCCAATTACTCTCCGTGAAATTCTCGGGAGGCAATTCTAAATTGAGATCTGCAATATCAGCTGCTTTTAGTTCGGCGCGGATAGTATCAAAGTACTGGCGAGCTAAATTGCTTCTGCGAGTTTGAAACGCAGGGAGTTGTTTGAGTTGATGAAGGCCAATGACAGCGTTCAGATCAGTTAAGTTGTCTTTGCCGCCGAGTACATCCACATCCATTCCATCCATACCTTGGCGGGTTAAGCCTTGTAGACGAAACTTTTCAGCAAGCTTTGCTTCATCTAAATTATTTAAAACTAAACAGCCACCCTCGACGGTAGAAAGATTTTTGTTCGCCTGAAAGCTAAAGCTCACGAGGTCTCCAATGGAGCCAATCTTCCGACCCTTCCACTGGGAGCCAAAGGCTTGAGCGGCATCTTCAATGACACGGAGATTAAATTGGTTGGCTAGCGCGTAGAGCTGATCCATATCTACTGGCAATCCCGCCAAATAAACGGGCATGATAGCGCGTGTTTTGGGGGTGATGGCGGCAGCAACTTTGCGCAGATCTATATTGCGAGTAATCGGATCAACATCAACAAATACCGGTTTTGCCCCAACGCCTAAAATGACATTTGAAGTAGCAACCCAAGAGATTGGGGTGGTAATAACTTCATCACCTGTACTAATTCCAGCAACCTGCAAGGCAATCTTCATGGTAGCGGTGCCATTGGCAAAGCACCGTACTGGACGTCCACCAAAGTATTCACTTAATGTAGATTCAAATTCAGCTAGCTTAGGGCCGGAGGTTACCCAGCCTGAGCGCAATACTTCTCCTACCGCATCAATTGTTTCTTGATTAAAGCTGGGGCGGGTAAAGGGGATAAATGGCAGGGCTGACATGGAGGGCCTTATGGTTTTATGGGGCTAGCTGCATCTGGGTGCTTCACAATCACTCTACGTGAATCTCTGCCGACCTCTAGCATTGGCAGACCTTGTTTTTGTAATTCAACATATTGCTCTGGGACCATGAGCGCGTACGCAGCAACATCTTCATTCCAGCGAGCGATAAATGCTTCGAGGGTTGGCAGCCATAATTGAGGCTCTTGATTGACGCCGAATTCCAGCTCATCAGGGGACTCCACCATAATCATGGTCCTGCCTAAATAGAAAGGAATAGTGTGATCTAAAATACGCACGGAATAAAAGTTCACTTTCTCAGGAATCTCAGCATTTACTTGCTCTACTAAATCAATGCCAGAGACTGCGCGACCTAAGGTTTCGTGACCAGTACCCGCAATGATGGCGCAAAGAAAAAAGCCTCCAGCAAAGCTCACGACACTAAGCAGGGCATTATGTTTACTTTGCCAAGCAGCTAATAAACTAAAGGCTATCAGTGCAATTAATGCAGCAATAATCCACAGGGTGTATTGCGCGTAAGCCATCATTTCATCAGGTCTTGCCTGTTTGCTAATTTCTGACAAAAAGAAAAAGCCGCATGCACCTAGAATTGCAAAAGCAAGCATCTCTAGCTTCCAAACTAAGCCAAGTGAATTGTGTTTGCTTAGAAGTTGATCGATTCTGACTCCAACTAAAATAGCTAATGCTGGAAAAATCGGAATGATGTAACCCGGTAATTTGGAGTGTGAAACACTAAAAAAGGCAAAAATAACTACGGACCAACAGACTAATAACCAACTGCTTGAGAACTCTCGGCGGCGGTCGCGCCATGCCTTTACCAGCGAGGCTGGGAGCTGCAATACCCATGGTAAGAAGCCAATAATAAGCAGAGGGATAAAGTAGTAGATGGGACCGGTGCGGCTATGAGCATCTTGTGTAAAACGCTGCAAATGTTCGTGAATAAAAAAGAATTCTAAAAATTCAGGATTGCGTTGTGCTACCAAAACAAACCAAGGAGCGGTGAGGATTAAAAAAAGAATGCCGCCAGTCACAAGGTGCAGGCGTTTCCAAATCCTCCAATCCCAATTAGTGATTGAATAAGCAATAAACACCATGGCAGGAAGAGCACCGCCAATCAGTCCTTTAGAAAGCGTAGCTAGTGCCATGCATCCCCAGCAAAGCCACATCCAATTTCGAGTAGTCGTTTTGCTGTGTGAGTTTTGTGCCATTAGCAGGCTACACAGAGCAGCCACTAAAAATCCTGAGAGACCCATATCGAGTGAGTTCATGTGCCCACTAATGACCCACATGGGACTTGATGCCAATACAACAGCAGACAAAAATCCTGCGCGACGACCATAAATTTTGGCCGCTGTTAAACCAATCCCGAGGATAGTTAAAAATCCAGTAGTTGCAGTCCACAATCTGGCTTGCCAATCCCCGATTCCGAATACCCTAAAGGTGGCTGCAGTAGCCCAAACTTGAAGCGGTGGTTTTTCAAAGTACTTGTATCCGTTGTAGCGCGGGGTTACCCAGTCACCCGTTACCAGCATCTCGCGCGCCATTTCTGCATAGCGTCCTTCATCTGATGGAATGAGGTGTCGGTAATTGAGGGTGCCAAACCAGAGCAGTGCATATACCAAAGTCAGCAAGAGAATTTTGCTGGGGCTTAAGAGATTCAACTGCTTTGTTTGACCTAATTGCATCAGCAAGCTTCCACAATCAGGGCCAGCAAGACTTTACGACCTTCCCCAACCAGTATGTTGTAAGTTCGGCAGGCAGCTTGAGAGTTCATAATCTCAAAGCCAATCTTGGCGGAAATAAGGGTCTTTAGGAGCTCTGGCTTGGGAAAGTGCTGTTTAATCCCGGTGCCAATTAGGATCAATTCAGGTTTGAGGGCAACCATTTCCTCAAAATGGGCATGCTCCAAGCCTTCAAATGTCTTGATTGGCCATTCTGAGATGGCGCCATCCGAACTAATTAAGACTGCATGGGTATAGGGCGTCTTATTGATCTCAACATAGCCATCACCATAGCCGGTGATCGTATTGGTTCCGAAGTGGGGGTCAGATTGAAGCTTCACGTGTACTCTCTGTCATAATTATATGGATTATAGCCAGCTGTTTTTTCCTAGATTTCAAGAACTTACCTTTAATTTATTGTGAAACCGATCCTAAAGTCCGAAAAACTCAATCACGTCTGTTATGACATTCGTGGGCCCGTACTTGAGCTTGCTCAACGGATGGAGGAGGAGGGGCAAAAAATCATCAAATTGAACATCGGTAATGTGGGGGTATTTGGTTTCGATCCTCCAGAAGAGATACAGCGCGACATGATCCGCAACTTGAGTAATGCCTCAGCGTACTCCGATTCAAAAGGAATCTTTGCTGCTCGTAAGGCAATCATGCAGTATTGCCAGGAAAAAGGCATCCAAGGCGTTACTTTGGATGATATCTACACGGGTAATGGCGTTTCAGAGCTCATCGTCTTAGCAATGAATGCATTACTCAATAACGGTGATGAAGTTTTGGTCCCTGCTCCTGACTACCCACTTTGGACTGCTGCCGTAAGCCTTTCTGGCGGAACGCCAGTGCACTATCTTTGTGATGAGTCCAAAGAGTGGGCTCCTGATTTAGCCGATTTGCGTCAGAGGATTACTCCGCGCACCAAAGCGATTGTGGTGATCAATCCCAATAATCCGACGGGTGCGATTTATTCCAAAGAAGTCCTGATGGAGTTAACGGTCATTGCGCGTGAACATGGTTTAATTTTGTTTGCTGACGAGATTTACGACAAGATGTTGTATGACCAGGAGAAACACATTTCCCTGGCATCCTTATCTACTGATGTTGTCATGATTACCTTTAATGGTTTATCGAAGAACTATCGCTCTTGCGGCTACCGTGCGGGCTGGATGGTGGTGTCTGGTGATAAAGAAATGGTGCGCGACTATATAGAGGGCCTCAACATGCTCTCCTCAATGCGTTTATGCGCAAACGTACCAGGACAGTACGCGATTCAAACGGCGCTTGGAGGTTACCAAAGTATTAATGATCTGGTAGGTGAGGGTGGTCGCTTAGCAAAACAGCGTGATTTAGCTTGGAAGCTGATTACTGAAATTCCGGGTGTGACTTGCGTCAAACCCAAATCTGCCTTGTATTTGTTTCCAAAGCTGGATCAGGAAATGTACCCGATTGAAGACGACCAGCAGTTCATTGCCGATCTTTTAAAAGAGGAAAAAGTCTTATTGGTTCAAGGATCTGGATTTAATTGGGTGAAGCCCGACCATTTCCGCGTTGTGTTCTTGCCTCACGAGGATGTGTTGAAAGAGGCTATTGGCCGCCTTGCACGTTTTCTAGAGCGTTATCGTCAAAAGCATGGCCGTAAGGCTTCTTCAATTGCAGCAAAGGCATCATGAAACCGATTCAAGTAGGTCTATTAGGTATTGGCACCGTTGGTGGTGGTGTATTCACTGTACTCGAGCGTAATCAGGATGAAATCCAGCGCCGCGCTGGCCGCGGCATTCGCGTTCATACTGTTGCCGACCTTAATGTAGAAAAAGCTAAAGAGTTGGTGAGGGATCGTGCGCAAGTGGTGAACGATGCGCGTGCCGTAATTAATAATCCTGAGATTGACATCGTTGTTGAGTTGATCGGTGGCTATGGTATTGCTAAAGACTTGGTGCTCGAATCGATTGCAGCTGGCAAGCATGTGGTTACTGCTAACAAGGCATTGATCGCAGTGCATGGCAATGAGATTTTTAAAGCCGCCCATGAAAAAGGTGTGATGGTGGCGTTTGAGGCTGCAGTGGCTGGCGGCATACCTATCATTAAAGCTCTGCGTGAAGGCTTAACAGCTAATCGTATTGAGTGGATTGCCGGGATTATTAACGGCACAACCAACTTTATTCTTTCTGAGATGCGTGATAAAGGTTTGGATTTTGCTACCGTTTTAAAAGAGGCGCAACGTTTGGGATACGCAGAAGCAGACCCTACCTTTGATATTGAAGGTGTTGATGCAGCTCATAAGGCAACTATCATGAGTGCCATTGCATTTGGTATACCGATGCAGTTTGAAAAAGCGCACGTCGAGGGAATTACTAAATTAGATGCAATCGACATTAAATATGCTGAGCAGTTAGGTTATCGCATTAAGTTGTTAGGTATTGCCAAGAAGACGATTGCTGGTATTGAGTTGCGCGTCCATCCAACCCTGATTCCAACAAAGCGGCTAATTGCAAATGTTGAAGGTGCGATGAATGCCGTTCAGGTATTTGGCGATGCGGTGGGCACTACGCTTTACTATGGCAAAGGTGCCGGCTCTGAGCCCACTGCCTCCGCAGTGATTGCCGACTTGGTAGACATCACCCGCTTGCTGAGCGCTGATCCTGAGAACCGCGTTCCTTACTTGGCCTTCCAGCCTGACTCTGTTCGCGACACACCAGTGTTGCCAATGGGTGAGATTACTACGAGCTACTACTTGCGCTTGCGGGTTGCTGATCAAGCTGGTGTACTCGCTGAGATCACTAAGATCCTAGCGTCGCATGGCGTGTCTATTGATGCGCTCTTGCAAAAAGAAGCCGACGAGGGCGAGAGTCAAACAGATTTAGTTGTACTCACACACGAGACTAAAGAGAAGCACATGCTGGCAGCTATTGGCGAGATTCAGAATCTTAAAACAGTAGCTGGTGAAGTAGTCAAGATTCGCTTAGAAAATCTGTCTTAATACATATGCGTTACCAATCGACACGCGGCAATAGTCCGCAACAATCTTTCCTGGAAATTCTGCTCGGTGGTTTGGCGCCTGATGGTGGTTTGTATTTGCCAACGCACTATCCAAAGGTAACGCCTGCACAGCTTGACTCTTGGCGCAGCTTGTCTTATGCCGATCTTGCCTATGAAGTCTTGAGTCTGTATTGCGACGATATTCCAGAGAATGATTTACGTGCCTTGTTACGTAAAACCTATACCGAACAGGTTTACTGTAATGGCCGCCCCCAGGACGATGCTAAAGACATTACCCCTTTGCATTGGTTGGGTGAGGAGGGCGGTACTCGAATTGGTTTATTAAGTCTTTCGAATGGCCCCACTTTAGCGTTTAAAGATATGGCCATGCAGTTGCTCGGCAATCTTTTTGAATATGCTTTGAAGCGCACAGGTCAAAAGCTCAATATTTTGGGTGCTACTTCTGGTGACACCGGTAGTGCTGCTGAATATGCCATGCGTGGTAAGGAAGGTGTAAAAGTATTTATGCTTTCCCCTCGCGGCAAGATGAGTGCCTTTCAATCTGCGCAGATGTATTCCTTGCAAGACCCAAATATTTTCAACTTGGCGGTTGCTGGTGTATTTGATGATTGCCAAGATATTGTGAAGGCCGTGAGTAATGATCATGCCTTTAAGTCAAACAACCAAATTGGCACCGTCAACTCCATTAATTGGGGGCGTGTAGTTGCTCAGGTGGTGTATTACTTCCAGGGTTACTTGTTGGCAACTAAGTCCAGTTCTGAGCACGTTTCATTTACCGTGCCATCGGGAAATTTCGGTAACATTTGTGCTGGGCACATTGCGCGCATGATGGGCTTGCCAATTGAGCATCTGATAGCAGCTACCAATGAGAATAACGTTCTTGATGAGTTTTTCCGCACGGGTGTTTATCGGGCGCGTAAGTCTTCTGAAACGCTTCATACTTCCAGTCCTTCAATGGATATCTCTAAGGCTAGTAACTTTGAGCGATTTGTCTTCGATCTTTTAAGTCAAGACGGTAAAGCAACCGCTGAGAAATTTAAGCAAGTGGATGAAGTTGGTGGGTTTGATATCTCCAAAGAGGCCATCTTTAAGGAGATGGGGCGGTATGGCTTTCAATCTGGACGAAGTACCCACCAAAATCGCTTAGAAACTATTCGTGATATTGATCGGCGCTATGGCGTGATGATTGATACGCACACGGCTGATGGTGTGAAGGTTGCACGTGACCATTTGCAGGCGGGTATTCCGATGATTGTGCTGGAAACGGCATTGCCGATCAAGTTTGAAGAGACGATTGAAGTTGCTTTAGGTCGTCCTGCCGAATGCCCCCCTGCTTTTAAAAATATCAAGGCTTTACCGCAGCGTGTCGAAAACATTGATGCTGATGTTGATCAAGTTAAAAATTTCATCACAACGCACCTCACTTAATTCAATAAACCCAAAGCAAGAAAAGTAAAAATATTTGTATGACTAAGCCACCGATGTTGACAGCTCAGCAGGCTTTAGATCATCTGCTCTCACATGCCAATACTGTCAGTGATGATGAGAGGGTCGCAATGCAAGCCGCCCTCGGTAGAGTCTTGGCAGAAGGCGTGAACAGCTTAGTTGATGTACCTCCGCTCGATAACACTTCGATGGATGGTTATGCAGTTCGTACTTCGGACACCAAAGTCCCTGGAGCTATTCTAAGTATTGCCCAACGCATTCCGGCGGGATCAATTGGCACTCAACTGGAGCCTGGCACGGCAGCACGTATTTTTACTGGCGCTCCAGTACCTTCTGGGGCTGATGCTGTGGTCATGCAAGAGGATTGCGCGGTACTGGAGGGGGCTACTCATCAGGTGCAAGTGAATATTGCGCCCACTATAGGACAGTGGGTTCGTCGCAAGGGCGAAGATTTGACTGCTGGCAACACAGCATTATTAGCAGGAACATTTTTACGTCCACAGGAGTTGGGTGTTGCCGCTTCTGCTGGTTTAACTCACTTGAATGTAAAGCGCCGCGTTAGAGTAGCAGCCTTCTTCACTGGTGATGAGCTAGCTTTACCAGGTGAGCCTTTGAAACCCGGCGGTATTTATAACTCCAATCGCGATACTCTATTAGCATGCCTTAAATCTCTAGGATGCGATGCTACCGATTTAGGGATTGTTCCGGATCGCTTGGATGCAACTAGACAAGCTTTGCGTCAGGCAAGTAAAGATCATGATTTGATCATTACCTCTGGTGGCGTATCTGTCGGCGAGGAAGATCATATTAAGCCTGCTGTCGCTGCAGAGGGGCACTTAGATCTTTGGCAAATCGCTATTAAGCCTGGTAAGCCCTTGGCCTTTGGTGCCGTAAGAAGATCTGAAAATCCCGAAGATGGTGAGGCATGGTTTATTGGATTGCCTGGTAATCCAGTTTCAAGTTTTGTCACCTTCCTATTGTTTGTTCGCCCCTTTATTCTGAAATTACAGGGGCGTCAGGCAATTACGCCACAGTCATACCCTATGCGCGCTGACTTTGACTGGTTAAAAGCGGATCGTCGCAATGAATTTTTGCGCGTCAAGATTAATTCTAAAGGCGGTCTCGATGTATTCCCCAATCAAAGCTCCGGCGTCCTCACTAGCGCCTCTTGGGGGGATGGCTTAGTAGATTGCCCTCCAGGAGGGGTTTTTAAGGCTGGCGAGATGGTTAAATACATCCCCTTTAGTGCGCTCCTGAGCTAATCGGATTACGATTCTCTAATGAAAGTTGAATTACGATTTTTTGCATCATTGCGTGAGGCGCTTGGCGTCTCAGAAGAAAGCATTAGCATTCCCGTGGAAGTCCTAACCGTTGCCGACCTGCGAAAGCATCTTGTTCAACGAGGGAATCCATGGGCTGAGGTCTTGGCTGAAGGAAAAGTACTGCGCTGCGCCTTAAATCAACAGATGGTTGATGCCGGTACTTCCCTAAAAGAGGGTGCTGAAGTCGCCTTCTTTCCCCCTGTAACTGGTGGTTAAGATGGTGCATTCTGAAATTCGTATTCAGGAGGCTGACTTTGATCTCACTACCGAGATTTCCAATCTTCGCAAGGGCGATCTTCAGGTTGGCGCGGTGGTGAGCTTCTTGGGTACCGTGCGTGATATGAATGAGGGTAGCCAAGTCAAGGGCATGACCTTAGAACACTACCCAGGTATGACTGAGAAAGCCCTGCAGGAAATAATTGATCAAGCCCAAGCACGCTGGAATATTCATAATGCATTAGTTATTCATCGGGTTGGCCCACTCTTACCGGAGGATCAAATCGTTTTGGTTGCCGTGACAAGTGCTCATCGTGGCGAAGCCTTTTCTGCCTGTGAATTCCTCATGGATTTCCTCAAAACTGCAGCCCCCTTCTGGAAGAAGGAAGAAACCCCAGAGGGTGGTCGCTGGGTAGATGCTCGCATTACTGATGAGGCTGCAATGGCCCGTTGGGAAAAGGGCTAGGAGCGGTTCAGCCCCCATTAATTTGTTGACCCAATTTTCTCAAGGATCGTCCTTCAGTCGGTCTTCAAATTTTTTTTATAAAGTTTGTAATAATCGTTAATAACAACTTTATAAGAAAAATTTTTTGAATACGATTAGAGGTAATCTCACTGAGATTCTTGTTTCATTTGCGCTCTACTGGGTTTTTGCTGGTTATCTATGGTTTTTCCCAGAATTAAAGAGCGGTCCAATTACCTACTTTATATTCCTCCCGGCTGGCGTAAAGCTGTTTGCTATTTTAATTTTCAGATGGCGTGGGGCCGTTGGAACTGGCCTAGCTATTTTTTCCCGCCTCATGCTGACTGATTCTGATCAACCCTGGGTTAGCTGGTTGATAGTTGCGGTCACTGTCACCATCACCCTGTATTTAGTGGTGGAGTTGGGGTTGAGGATTTTTAAGGTAGAAAATGATCTTTCTAACCTTAGCTACTTTCAGATCGTGGCAATCGCTACTGCGGGTAGCATCATCAATGGTTATGTTTTTGCCTATGTGGTAAATGGTCTAGATACTAGTCAAATGAGTGGGGGCTTATTCCACAGTGGCTTTATGGGTGTAATAGGTAATTTTGCGGGAAATGCCATATTTGTCTGCGTTGCAGTGGTCATAGTGAGGCAGCAGAAAAGAATCAAGCAATTCATAGCCCATTTGAACCGCTAGTATTTTTTAGTAATTAGTAGTTATAAAAAATATTATTGAAATAACTGCTATACAACAAGTTAAGCAATATGCAAGTGATGGAAAAAGTTCGATCTAACAGGGGTGTAGTTACGTAACCATATACCTTTTACTGTATCGCAAGAGTGCGAAATCTTGTTGAGTGATTTATTAAGGTTGCTTGCCATCAGATCACAGGTCGCATTGCAAAAAAAGGGGGGGTAAAAACCTCACTCAATCTGTTTATTTAAAGCAGGCCGTAGACCCTGCTGATGGTAAAAAAGAGGCCAATACAAGCGGAGTTAGCATCAAGGCGCTACGAAAAAATGCCTAATCTTTTAAACGATGCAGTTTCTCCGTAAGCACTTAACTAATCTCTGAAGACTGAGACCCGCTAAAGCCTTCTTTCTTCTAAGATGCCGTTTTTGCCTATTATCCCTTCAGTGAATTCTCCCTCAACCAAGAGTCAGGGTTCTTGTTGCTTAAAAAACCCTCGTTTTTCTGCTCGCGGTAACTTTTTTAATTTAGCTTCAGCCTTGGATGCCTCAGATCTATCTAGGTGATCCTGGGTTGCCAAAAGGATGACTGGTCTGCGGGAGCGGGTATAGCGGGCGCCTTGTCCTGAATTATGAGCTTCTAGGCGATGTTCAAGCCGATTGGTGATGCCAGCATAGAAAGTGCCATCAGAACATTCGAGCAGGTAAACGAGCCAAGACAAGATTTAGGGTTAATTGGGATTAAAAGAAGGGTACAAAACTGTGTAAAGACCTTGAATTTTTATATATTGTCCTTATATTCTATAGGTAAATATAGACAGAGTGGATGGGTGCAAAAATGAGAATAGATAAATTAACAACTAAATTTCAAGAGGCGCTGAGCGAGGCTCAAAGCTTGGCCTTAGCCAAAGACAATCAATATATTGAACCAGCCCATCTATTATTGGCTATGCTGCGCGATTCTGATGGCGGGGCAAAGAGTTTATTAACTAGGGCCGGTGTAAATGTCTCTGGTCTGGAAAAAGGTCTTGAGAAGCTGATTGGCAACTTACCTGAAGTTCAAGGTACTAGCGGAGAAGTTCAAGTTGGCCGTGATTTAAGTAACTGGTTGAACTTATGTGAAAAAGAGGCGAACAAACGCGGCGATCAATTTATTGCCGGTGAACTTTTGCTACTGGTTGCGGCTGATGACAAGGGTGAGCTAGGAAAGATTGCTCGTGAAAATGGATTAAATCGTAAATCGTTAGAAGCGGCTATTGATTTGGTGCGCGGAGGAGAATCGGTGAATAGTGCAGATGCAGAAGGCCAACGTGAAGCCTTAAAAAAATACACTCTAGACTTAACTGAGCGCGCTCGTATGGGCAAGCTTGATCCAGTTATCGGTCGTGATGATGAAATTCGTCGTACTATTCAGATTCTGCAACGGCGTGGTAAAAATAATCCGGTATTAATTGGTGAGCCAGGCGTGGGTAAGACTGCCATCGTGGAGGGTTTAGCTCAGCGTATCGTCAATGGCGAAGTGCCTGAGACTTTAAAAAATAAACGAGTTCTAGTGCTGGATATGGCCCTGCTATTGGCGGGCGCCAAGTATCGCGGCGAGTTTGAAGAGCGCTTGAAGGCGGTTCTGAGTGATGTTGCTAAAGACGAAGGTCAAACCATCATCTTTATCGATGAGATTCATACAATGGTCGGAGCGGGTAAGGGCGAAGGTGCGATGGATGCCGGCAATATGCTTAAACCCGCTTTGGCTCGAGGTGAATTGCATTGCATTGGTGCAACTACCTTGGATGAATATCGCAAGTACATAGAAAAAGATGCTGCCTTAGAGCGCCGCTTTCAAAAGGTAATGGTTGAAGAACCAAGCGTAGAGGCAACTATTGCTATCCTGCGCGGCTTACAAGAACGCTATGAGCTCCACCATGGTATTGAAATTACTGACCCAGCGATTGTGGCTGCTGCAGAACTGTCTCATCGTTACATCACCGACCGTTTCTTGCCAGATAAGGCAATTGATTTGATTGATGAGGCCGGCTCACGTATTCGGATGGAAATTGATTCAAAGCCGGAAGTAATGGATAAGTTGGAGCGTCGCCTCATTCAGTTGAAAATTGAGCGTGAGGCTGTCAAAAAAGAGAAGGACGAGGCTTCTAAAAAACGCCTTGGTCTCATCGAAGATGAAATCAAGCGTCTCGGTGCTGAGTACGCTGACCTAGAGGAAATCTGGAAGGCTGAGAAGGGTGCTGTTCTGGGTGTTGCGCATATTAAGGAAGAGATCGAGAAGATTAAAGCTGACATTGTCAGATTCCAGCGTGAAGGTAAATTAGAAAAGGTTGCAGAGTTGCAATACGGCAAATTACCTGAGCTTGATGCCAAGCTGAAATCAGCTGCTGCAGCTGAAGCAAAAGGCGATAAAGATGGTGTCGTGAAGCATAAGCTCTTGCGCACTCAGGTTGGCGCAGAAGAGATTGCTGAAGTGGTTTCACGTGCAACTGGAATTCCGGTTTCTAAAATGATGCAGGGTGAGCGCGATAAATTATTGAAGATGGAGGAGTTGCTCCATCAGCGCGTCGTTGGTCAAGAGGAGGCTATTCGTGCGGTGTCGGATGCGATTCGACGCTCACGAGCAGGTCTTGCCGAAGAGCATCGTCCTTATGGTTCATTTTTATTTCTAGGACCTACAGGAGTTGGTAAAACAGAGCTCTGTAAAGCTTTGGCAGGTTTCTTATTTGATAGCGAGGAGCATTTAATTCGTATCGACATGAGTGAGTTCATGGAGAAGCATAGTGTCGCCCGCTTAATTGGCGCCCCTCCAGGTTATGTTGGTTACGAGGAGGGTGGTTACTTAACTGAGAAAGTGCGCCGTCATCCATATAGCGTGATCTTGTTCGATGAAATTGAGAAGGCGCATCCTGATGTTTTTAATGTGCTCTTACAGGTACTTGATGATGGTCGTTTAACGGATGGTCAGGGTCGCACCGTTGACTTCAAAAATACCGTCATCGTGATGACTAGCAATATTGGCTCGCATTTGATTCAGTCGATGGCTGATAAGAAGCAATCTGAGATTAAAGAAGCTGTTTTTGGTGAGTTAAAGAATCATTTCCGTCCAGAGTTTCTGAATCGTATTGATGAGATTGTTGTTTTCCACGGACTTGATAAAGCTAATATTGCCAATATAGCGAAGATTCTTCTCAAGAATTTGTCGGATCGTCTCGCTAAGGTGGATATGCAGCTTGAGGTGAGTGATGCCGCCTTGAATAAGATCGCCGAAGTGGGTTTTGATCCAGTTTATGGAGCAAGGCCACTCAAGCGTGCTATTCAGCAGCATATTGAGAACCCTGTTTCCAAGATGATCTTGGAGGGCACTTTCGGCCCCAAGGATGTTGTACCTGTGGATGTAGATAAAAAAGGCGAATTTAGCTTTACTCGTCAAGTTCACTAGCGTCAAATTGCAAATAAGCAGGAAAAGTCCTGCGCCAGTACACTCGAGACATGATTGATGCGCAATTAAATCGGCGTGCCAGTGATGTCCGGGTGATTGGTTTGATTAGCCTGGCTCACGGTAGCTCCCATTTCTTTCACTTGATTCTGCCGCCCATGTTTCCATGGCTGAAGAATGAATTCGCTTTTAACTATGCTGAGCTTGGCTTGCTCATGTCGATATTTTTTGTAGTTTCTTGCCTTGTCCAGGCTGCATCAGGATTTTTGGTTGATAAAGTAGGGGCTCGCCCGGTTTTATTTTCCGGTATGGGCTTATTAATTCTGGCGGCATTGCTATATTCCCAAAGCAATGGATACCCCATGTTAGTGTTGGCTGCGATCGTTGCTGGATGCGGTAACGGCATTTTTCATCCGGTTGATTACACCTTAATTAATCATAAAATTTCCCCACCAAATTTGCCTTATGCCTATTCCGTTCATGGCGTTACCGGCTACTTGGGCTGGGCTGCTGCACCTGCTTTTATGGTTGCGATAGCGACTGTGAGCGATTGGCGTATGGCTTTTCTAGCCGCCGCCACTCTCGAGGCTTTGATTCTTTTATTTCTTTGGATGAATCGTGCGCTGTTGCTGGATAACGCTCAAGAGCGACACGAGGAATCCAAAAGGAGTCATGCTGCGAGTAATCCTGGCGGTGCTCCCATGAGTACCTATGGATTTTTGAAGTTACCAGCAGTATGGCTCTGCTGGATTTTCTTTTTATTTAGTGTTGCTGCCACTACAGGTCTTCAGTCATTTGCTCCAACAGCGCTTTTCCAAATCTATAAGCTTGATGTCAGTATGGGAAATTATTTTTTGACCCTCATGGCTTTGGGAGGTGCAGGCGGAATGCTATTAGGTGCTTACATAGCCACCCGTTTTAAGTCTCCCGAAGGCATCATCACAATTAGTTTTGTCATCAGTATTGTGATGAGTCTCTTGTTGGCTACTGGGTGGTTGTCTGTAAGCGTTGTTGTTGTCCCTTTTATTGTGATTGGTCTCGGTATTGGTATCGCAGCCCCATCGCGTGATTTGATGATCCGTTCAGCAACCCCAGCAGGCTCATCTGGAAGGGTATATGGAATTGTTTATTCTGGAATTGATCTGGGTGCCGCGCTTGGCCCACTCATCTTCGGAATTTTTATGGATGCCAACCAGCCCAAGCTGCTCTTTATTGGTGTAGCGTTATTTCAGTTGCTAATTATCTTGACAGCATTTAAGGTTTCGAATCAGGCTAAAGCCAAAGCTGCCTGAATTTTCTGAGCAAATTCTACGGCGTGTGGATTGTCCCCATGAATGCATAAAGTATCAGCCTGTATCTCGATGATGTTGTTATCGATTGTGGTCACTTGACCCTTTTTAGCCATTTGTAAAACTTGTTGCAGCGCTATTGACCCATCTTCAATTATAGCGTCAGCTTGAGCGCGTGGAACCAGAAAACCTTCTTTCGTATAGCGACGGTCAGCAAAGACTTCTTGCCATACTGGGACCTGGAGTTCATTTGCGGCATCGACTAAGCAGCTACCTGCCAGACCATACAAAATGACTTCCTTACCTAAAGCTTTTACTGCTCGAGCAATCCCTCTAGCCAACTTCATATCTTTTGCTGCCTGATTGTAGAGGGCTCCATGTGGCTTTACATGGTGTAGTTGGGATCCAGCTGCATGGGTAAAGCCTTGCAAGGCCCCTGCTTGATAAAGAACGTAGTTATAGGCATCATCTTCTGAGATAGCCATCTCACGACGGCCAAAGCCTGCCAAGTCAGGTAGGCCAGGGTGTGCACCGATCAGTACATTTTTTTGAATCGCTTGCTCAACCAACCATCTCATTCTCGCCGGGTCGCCAGCATGCCAGCCACAGGCAATGTTGGTGGAGGTGATGTGATTGAGAAGGTCAGCATCATTACCCATTTCCCAAGGACCAAATCCTTCGCCCATATCGCTATTAATGTCCATTAAACCCTCTTAACGTTAGTTTGAAGTAATAATTCAATTGAGTTAATTGTTGATTCTTGCAGTTGTTTTGATTCTAAGTTCAAACAATCTGCTTTTACTAAATCAATTGCCACCAGTTGAATTTGATTACCTGGTTTTACTTGGGCTAATTTTGCCTGATCAGCTTTTATCACTTCAGCTAAGCGGGGATATCCACCGGTAGTTTGATGCTCAGATAGCATCACAATTGGCTCTTGCGATGGTGGAAATTGGACCGTACCAAAATTAATCGCCTGAGAGGGAATATTTGGCAACCCCCTCTTGATCTGGAAGTTACCCTCCAGTCGAATGCCCATACGGTTACTTTGATTGCTGACCTTCCAGATCGTTGACCAAAATATCTCTCGATCCTTGATAGCCAAAAATCTTAGGTGGGGGCCAGGCAGACAATAAATATTGGTAACCGTCTGATTGGGTAAAAAGGGTGAGCGTACTTGCCACTTAGGAAAGCAGGGCAAGCTATTTACTTGATAGAGATCTCGCAGATATGGGGATTGCAAAGCTGCTTTAGGATTTTCTAAAAATAAGATGTCACCCTTTTGCAATCTCTTCGGGCCGATATCCGCGCTAATGTGTGAACCCTTGCTACCCAGAATGGTAGGTAAATTCATGCCGCCACCTATCGCTAATACACAACGTAAGCCAGGATTAAGTGCCGAGAACTGTAATGTCGATCCTTTGGCAATCCAGATCGGTCGGTTACCAGGCACCCGTTTACCGTTGATGATTCCGCTGCAAGTTGCGCCAACCCAAGCAACACAAGTATCCTCACTAAAGAGTAGGCTTGGGCCAGTTGCCGTGATCTCTAAGGTGGCCGCATGAAGTCGATTACCAACGAGTGCGTTAGCCAACTCTAGCGAGCGAAGGTCGCTAGCACCACCGGGCCCAACCGCCCAATGCGAAAGCCCTGATCTCGGTTGATCTTGAATGGTAGTAAAAGTACCTGACTGTTTAATTTCTATTGAGGCTTGATTTGGTTTCTGTGCGCTAAGGGGTGGGATGATTTCTATTGGATAGCTGGATGTATCCAGTTTATAAAATTGATCAAGACTAATTTCTTGAATGTGCATTTGATCGCCTGGCATAAATAAACCTGGCGGCTCTTGACGAACATCAAATAAAACATTGGGTGATCGACCCATGAGATTCCAGCCACCTGGCGTGGGGCGAGGATAGATGGCAGTTTGCAATTCTGCAATTGCGACACTCCCTTTCGGAACGCTTGGTCTTGGCGAAGATAGGCGCGGTAAGCGCAGCTTAGGATGAAGACCGCTGAAGTAAGCAAATCCCGGCATAAAGCCTAAAATATCGACCGTATAAATATTTTTCTTATGCAGGTTGATGGCTTCTTCGGCTGAGAGGTCACAAGCTTTTGCAATCTCATTCAGATCAAGACCTAGGTCAGGGTGGTAGCAAACTTGTATTTGATGGATTTTATTTACTACTGATTTACTACTTTGTTGTTTTTGTAATTGCGTATTAATTTTTTCAAGCGCATACATTGCCTGCTCTCGAACTTGTGCAGGTGATTGGTTTGTATAACTTAATTGAATTACTAAGGTGTCTAAGCCGGGAACAATTTCTGCGGCCCAGATGGGTTTATTAGTAAATAGTAGTTTGCTTAAACCATGAATTTCTTTGAGTGGATTTTTTGACTCCGAAAAGTCAATCAGTAAACTGTGGTCACCTAATGGCGTGCAATGCATCATTTGGATATCTTAAGGGTTTTCGCTAGTTTGCTATAAAAGACGATTATTTAAGGTATAAAGATGCTACTCATGTAGTAATTGAAGGCCTATAAAAATAAAGGGAGACAAAATGAGTCAACAGACTGATACCAGCTTGACTGGTTTTTATAAAGTCATGAACCAAAAAGAGAAGAAGACCTTCTGGGGTTGCTTCTTAGGTTGGGCATTAGACGGTATGGATTTTATGATCTATCCATTGGTTATTGGAACCATTATTGCCGTTTGGCAGGTTGATCGTGGAATGGCTGGACTCGCTGTAACCGGCACCTTGCTGGCATCAGCCTTTGGTGGCTGGTTCGCAGGCTATCTCGCTGACCGCATTGGTCGTGTGCGCACGCTACAGTTCACGATTCTGTGGTTCTCTTGTTTTAGTTTGGTTTGCGCTTTCACGCAAGACTTTAATCAACTCATGATCTCGCGCGCTCTTTTAGGTTTTGGATTTGGCGGTGAGTGGGCCGCTGGAGCTGTGTTGATGGGTGAAACCATTCGCGCCGAATATCGTGGCCGTGCGGTGGGCTCCGTCCAGTCAGCGTGGGCGGTAGGCTGGGGCGCTGCAGTCCTCTTGCAGGCCATCATGTTTAGTCTATTACCTCCAGAGATGGCATGGCGCGCAATGTTTGTTGTTGGATTCTTTCCCGCGCTGTTATTGCTATATATCCGTCGCAATGTTGAAGAGCCAGAGATTGCCAAGGTTGCTCGTGCAAAAGTGGTAGCGGCAGGTGACTCCCCTTCTATTTTTGAAATTTTTAAACCAGGCATTCTTAAAACAACCATCTTGGCATCGCTCTTGACGATGGGTGCGCAAGGCGGTTACTACGCGATTACAACCTGGGTTCCAACTTTCCTTAAGACGGAGCGTCATTTAACTGTTGTGGGTTCTACTGGCTACTTAGCCTTTTTGATTGTAGGTAGTTTTGTTGGGTACTTGGTTGGTGCATGGATGGCTGATCGTTATGGTCGTCGGAAGTTATTTATGACTTTCTCGCTCGGCGCAATTGTTTTAGTGCTGGCTTATACCCAATTAGAAATTACTAATGAGATGATTATGTGGCTTGGTTTTCCACTGGGATTCTTTGCCAGTGGTTACTTCTCTGGTATGGGCGCATTCCTCACCGAGTTGTTTCCAACCCGTTTGCGTGGTTCCGGTCAAGGCTTTTGCTACAACTTTGGTCGCGGTATCGGTGCGTTATTTCCGGCTCTAGTGGGTTACTTCTCCGCTCAATATGGTTTAGCTATGGCAATCGCTATTTTTGCAGTGATTGCTTATGGCGTCTTCTTTATTGCTGCAGTGATTCTTCCAGAAACGCGTGGACGAGAGTTGCAGGCGAACTAAGAAAACAT
>CAIOIX010000137.1 GCA_903858445.1 uncultured beta proteobacterium | reverse complement strand
AGTCACATCCCAAGAATTAGAGTCAAAATCTAGATCAACCCCAAATACAGATAAATCTTCCCTAGAAAAGCGAATAAATTCATTCAGGTTTGCCTGTGCATCTAAGTTATGAATTGGTGTAAAGAGGGCAAGATCATTCATTTGCAAACCCCAATTGCTTATTGCAGATTAGGATTACTTGAGATACCGCAAGAATTGTCTGATCATTGACGGCTGCAATACGCGTATCGCCCTTTGCCGAAAGTCGCTCCCGTTCGCCCAATAAAAAATCTAGGACTTTTTCATGGGGGCCATCCAACCAAGGCTCAAAATTACTGCAGGTATAGCAAGATATCGGCGCCATTAAGTTACAAAATCCAAACTCACCACAATTACCCATTGGTTTACATGTTGAATCAAACCTCGATGATCGAATCAAGCTACTTGGGTCATCCGCTCTTGAAGCCTGTGAAGGACCCGCAATTAATTTACCTTTAAACGCCTGTGCCATCGGAGCCAACTTGAAAGCTACGGCCTTATCAATCTTATCAATCATTGTTGAGGTTGCTTCTACATAAACGCCCACATTCTGGGTATCTTCATGGTCTAGCAAGGCCGCTACAGTTAATAATCCGTGGCCCTCTTCTACAGCCCGAGTACCAATAGATCTTCTGAAACGAACTCCAGAAATATTGATCACCTCTCCCGTTCTTTCAGATATTACAGCTAACTTTTTCTCAATTTTATTTAAGATATTGCGAATTCCAACTGATGTTAAATGACCACGAAAAGCATTTACCTGTTCAGAAGTGAACTTCCCTGGAAACAAAGGTAACAGTTCGATATCTTGTAGCTCGCTACCAAATTTGGATCGGACCTGATTTGCATATTCGAGAATTAAAGCACCTGCATTTGGGTTTAATCTCATTTCTAGGAAAGATGACCTTGGAATAACTCTTTTCTTTCCTTTGGGAATTTTTACCAAGTAAGTATCCGCACCATCTACACCATTGATATATTGAATATCGCAAACCTTCATTTGCGCATATTGAATATTTCTCATCCCAAAGGCCAAAAAGAGAGAGAACAGCGAATACTCCTTGAGGGAAATTTCTTTGGAATAAAACTTATTTTTAAGCTCTCGAAATAATCCCTGGGTTTCAATTTCCGTGTAGGCGCCAATATCTGGGTCAGCCGTACGGACTGCCTCACCCTTTTTGTTGCCCTTAATTATTATTTGTGAAAGCAGGTCAACCACTGATTTTTCAACGCCAGGATAACCAGATCGATGAATCTTTTTGAAAAATCCACCCAAAGTGCCAAGATACCAGGCTGTGGAATCACTCAATATACTTCTGTAATTCAAAATGTCTGCGCTAGTTATATGTTCACGCGGCGAAGCTTGCCAATTTTTAACAAAATGCCTAAAACGCATATAGATATTAGTTGCATGTCCAAGGGAATGGTTTTCGAGGTACCAGGCAAGCGTTTTTTTAATTGACCCCCTTAACTCAGCGCCTATAGCTAAATCATCAAATGAAAAGTTAATATTTTGTCCAATACCGCGAAATAACCATGGATCAGATTCAAAAAAGATAACTCCGCCACCTTTAACCTGGATAACCCCCTGAGAGGAAGCTGGCCGACCTATCTCTTCACTCATCGCCGACCCCCCAATGTTTTTTCTGCATTCCTTCTGAGGCTTTTCTTGCAGCCTCTCTAGTATGTCTTTTTGAGTATCGTGCAGCCATCTTCGAGTTCGAACTCCAGCCCATTATGCTATTCCGTATGCGCTCTTCTTCAGATTGGCCTGTCTTCTTTGAATCGCAATAGTCAGAAAAATTATCGTTCCATGTGTGTCGAAGTATGTGAGGGCTAATCTGCTCATCCACATCTTGCAAACCAGCTTTTATGACTTTAAAAACCTTGCTTAAACTATTAATTGCCAGTGGAGACCCGGTGCCTGCAGCAGTAAATAAGAATCCATGTTTTTTTGCATACAAATCTTTGTTTCGATTTGTGCTTATGTATTCCCTGATAAGCAAACAAAGCTTATCGGAAATAGGAATTTCTCGACTTAAAGTTTTAACAACCGGTTGATCTAATCTTGGGTCGTTTGGGTTATCGGGCCTCCTAACAACTTTAACTGTATGGCTTTGAAAGTTGATATCTGGCACCATGATGTTAAGCATCTCACCACGGCGCATGCCCGTCTCAATCAAAAATCTAATAATTAATAAGTTTCTAAGTTGTACTCGGCTATTTACCCAGGGATTACTTTCTCCGCCCACTTTAATTAATTCATTAATTTTTGTCTGAGCTTCCTTACTTAACCCCAATCTCTCAGCTATGGATGCTTGTAATTTAGGAGCTCGCTCTTTTAGGTATTTATCAATAAGCTCTTTTGAGCTATTTAAATTATCTACTTGGGTTTGATTGCCTTGTGATCGGTAGATCTGATGCATACAGCAATATTGAAGGAAGTCACGAACATAGGTAATTCGTATAAGAGCGGTATTAGACGAAATCTCAACACTCTCCTTGGGGCTTCCCATCCTTACCGATTCCCCGCCTTTCAGACTTTTTTTCCCTAACCTTACTGAAAGTTTTTGCTCATGCCTAATATCTACAATAGGCCTCTTTAAATAACTAAGGAGATCATCTAACTCTACATTTGTAAGAATGATTCCTTGGGTCAATCTCTCAGCTAGCTCTATGTCTTGCCTTGAAAGGTAGGTATATAGAACCTCAAGTGACTGAACGGCTTGATAAATCGTATTAAAAGCCAGCCCCCTCCCTCTGTACGAGGTTAGCAACCAGATGGTTGGCAAGAACAAAGGAATGCCAGCTTCGTTAACTAAATTAACAAAACGCTCTCCACTTTCAAACCTTATCTTTTTGATAGAGTATTTCATCTTTATTTACACTTTTATTAAGGGTATTTAACATTACAATAGTACGCTTAATTAAATTAATGTAAATAAAGCAAAAAAGCCTTATAGATTATGATTCTATAAGGCTTTTTTATAACACTTGTTTACAGTATATTCAGGGACTTCCTAAAACGGAATATCGTCATCCATTGCACCGAGTGAAGCGGCATTAGAAGATGCTGCAGGTGCGGACTGTTCAGTAGATTTTGCGCGGCTGTAGCTTTCACCGCCACCTTCGCTACCACCTACT
>CAIOIX010000136.1 GCA_903858445.1 uncultured beta proteobacterium | reverse complement strand
CTGCTGCTAAGAAAGTTGCTGCTAAGAAGCCTGCTGCTAAAAAAGTAGCTAAGAAAGAAGCTGCTAAGAAGCCTGCTGCTAAGAAAGTTGATCAAAAAGTTGCTGCTAATAAGCCTGCTGCTAAGAAAGTTGCTAAAAAAGTAGCTGCTAAGAAGCCTGCTGCTAAAAAAGTAGCTAAGAAAGTTGCTGCTAAGAAGCCTGCTGCTAAGAAGCCTGCTGCTAAGAAGCCTGCTGCAAAAAAAGTAGCAAAAAAAAAGTAAGTAAGCCTGCTGCGAAGAAAGCGGGCAAAGCTGTAAAAAAGCCCGTGGCTAAGAAAGTTGCTGCTTCAACTACGTTGAATCCAGCTGCTGCTTGGCCCTTCCCAACTGGCACACGTCCATAAGCTTCTGCTTATAGGCGGGTGAAGTTCAAAGGGGTCTCTAACGAGACCCCTTTTTTATTGCTAGTTTGTAGTGGGTTGGCAAAAGCAGTCGATCGAATTAAAAGCTAAAGCCAAATGCTGTTTTGAACTGAGCAGAGATTTCATCTTTGCTCGGCTGGTGATTTTGTGGTCCTTGATGAGTGATTTTTATAGAACCCATCAAGCTCGCTAGTCGACCTGTGCTTTCCCAATCCATACCATTTTCAAGTCCAAACAGGAGGCCGCCGCGGAATGCGTCGCCACAACCGGTTGGGTCTACTACCTTTGAGGCTGGGACCGGTGGAATGGCAATACATTTTCCTTTGGAGTGTATATCAGCACCTTCAGCACCCTTGGTCACTATTAGTGCCTTCACACGTTCTGCAACTTTAGTGAGATTGAGGCCGGTTCTTTGGGCAAGCATTTCACCTTCGTAGTCATTAACGGCCAAGTAAGTGGCTAGGTCAATTAATTCTAAGAGTTCAGGGCCGTTAAACATGGGTAGACCTTGGCCCGGATCAAATACAAATGGAATACCTGCTTCTGCTAGTTGGTGGCAGTGCTCCCACATTCCTTGACGGCCATCTGGGGCCACAATGCCAAATTTTGCTTCGCCCTTAGCATTTTTGCTACGCTCTGCAACGACTGTGGCAACTTGATTAAGGTGTGATTCGCCCATTGCGCCAGGATGAAAGGCGGTAATTTGATTATTCGCTTGGTCAGTCGTGATCATCGCTTGAGCGGTAAATGCTTGCTCAATCTGCCGAATATGACTTGCATCGATCTGCAATGCTTTGAGGCGATCTAGGTAGGGGGTGGCATCACCACCAACGGTTGCCATAATGATCGGGTCGCCACCCAAGAGACTCAGGTTGTACGCAATATTGCCAGCGCAGCCACCAAATTCACGACGCATGGTGGGGACTAAGAAGGCCACATTCAAAATATGAATTTGCTCGGGCAGGATTTGATCGGCAAATTTGCCTTCAAAGTTCATGATGGTGTCGTAGGCGATAGAGCCACAAATCAAGCTAGCCATAAATTACTTTCTGTTAGTTAAATTGCGTGATGCAGGGACAAGTTGAGGGTAAAAAGCTCTGACGCGGTAGCCTGCAGTATTTTGCGGCAATAAGATGGGCAGCTCTGAGCGGATAATTTCACCGGCAGGCGCGCCTTCACGTAAAAAATTGGGATGTGATTCTTGCCAATTGGATGGCAGCCATTCTTTTGGCGTGAATGAAATCGATTTGAGTTCTGACTCATCCGCATCGGTAAGCAAAATTTCTAAATGTGGCCACGAAATATTGATTGCAAGTCGTTTTTGTATTTAAACTTGCGCCATGGATTGATTTGCAGGGGTTTTAAGCGCCTCTGGTGAGTTTTCTAGTGCAATGGTGGCTGAGATTATTTTCCAGGCAGCAAAATCGCTCACAGGTCGATTGACGCACCCTAGTGCACGACACAATTTTTTATCAACTAGCTGTAAAAAAGAAAATGCGCTCACTGCAACAACGTTTGATGTGCCATCAACGCGAGGTGCAAGCGCAGGTAGCAATGCATTTCTAGAAAGATGCTCGCCAAATACAATCAAGAGCAAAAAAAGTAGCCCGAGCAAAATAAACCTGGGCATTGTGCGGCGCGCTAACTCAGGACTTTTTTTTTGAGCCTGAGTAGAAGTGTTGCTATTACTGCCCTTGGAAAGGGTTCCGCTCAAACAAACCCAGCCGTCATTTTCTTTCCAAACAGAAAGTGTTAGCCACTGACTGTAGGTGGCGATTACTTCATCCGCTTGACGCGCGAGGACACCAGATAAAACAATTTGACCGCCTGGGCGTATCTTATTTACGAGAGCAGGCGCAAGCACTTGAAGGGGGTTGGCCAAAATATTAGCCATGACGATGTCGTATTTAATTGCCGCCGCTAGTTCCGGAGCATTTTCATTTGGCAGAACAAAGCGGATAACGGTCTGGTTGATTTCTGCATTGCTACGCGCTGCAACCATGGCTTGTGGATCAATATCTGTACCAATTACTGGATTGCAGCCTAGTTTTGCTGCAGCAATCGCCAAAATTCCTGAGCCGCAGCCATAATCTAACAAGCTTTGGTTTTGAAGATCGGCGTGCTCCTCTAACCAGAGCAAGCAAAGATGCGTGGTGGGATGACTGCCGGTGCCAAATGCCAATCCCGGATCCACAGCTAAGCAAATAGCATTTGGATCGGTGGGGGCCTCATGCCAAGACGGCACTACCCAAATCCGTTTGCCAATCTGAATGGGGGCAAATTGACTCTGCGTTAAACGCACCCAGTCTTGCTCCTCAACCATTTTTTCTTGTGGCGCTGGAAGTTTGAAACCGACTTCTTCTAGCGAAGCCAACAGATTGGGAATAAATTCTGCGGTACCTGAATCATCAATCTCAGGATTAAATAAGGCGGTTACCGAGGAGCGCTCCCAGGCTTGAACTTCTGGAGATAGGCCAGGCTCACCATATAGTGGATTTTCATCATAGCCACCCGCTGCATCATCTTCGACCGTAACGGAAAGTGCACCAAGCTCAAGAAGCGCGTCCCCAAAAGGCTCGGCAATTTCAGCGGGAACGGTAAAAACTAACTCACGATAGGACATGTAGAGCCTGTTTTGGTATCCATTACGCTTTACCGCGACTGGCGGCTTGCTCTTCTAAGCGATGCTCCAGGTAGTGAATGCTCGTTCCGCCTTCAATGAAGTTTGGATCGAGCATCAATTCGCGATGCAAAGGAACGTTCGTGGTGATACCGTCGATCACCATCTCAGAAAGTGCAATTTGCATACGACGAATCGCTTGTTCGCGAGTATTGCCATAAGAAATTAGCTTGCCGATCATTGAGTCATAGTGTGGTGGAACTACGTAGCCGCTATAGGCATGTGAATCCACGCGGATACCAGGACCACCCGGCATATGCCAAGAACCAATTTTTCCTGGACTTGGCGTGAATTTGAATGGATCTTCTGCATTGAGGCGGCACTCAATGGCGTGGCCACGGAAAACAATGTCTTTTTGACGGTAGGCCAACTTCAGGCCAGCAGCAATGCGAATTTGTTCTTGAACAATATCAACACCAGTAATCATCTCGGTTACTGGGTGCTCAACCTGAACGCGGGTATTCATCTCAATAAAGAAAAACTCACCATCTTCATAGAGGAATTCAAAAGTACCAGCACCACGATAGCCAATTTTTCTACAGGCTTCAGCACAGCGCTCACCAATTTTAGCGATTAAGCGGCGATCAATACCGGGGGCAGGAGCTTCTTCTATGACTTTTTGGTGGCGACGTTGCATCGAGCAGTCACGCTCACCTAGCCAGATTGCATTGCCGTGGGTATCGGCCAAAATTTGAATTTCCACATGGCGAGGTTTTTCTAAAAACTTCTCCATGTAAACCTCTGGATTACCAAAAGCGCGACCTGCTTCCTCTTTGGTCATATTTACAGCGTTGATCAAAGCTGCTTCAGTATGGACAACGCGCATACCGCGTCCACCACCACCACCAGCTGCTTTGATGATGACGGGGTAGCCAACTTGTTTAGCTGCAGCAATAATTTCTTTTGGATTGTCCGGTAAGGCACCTTCGGATCCTGGTACACAAGGTACTCCCGCTTTAATCATGGCGCGTTTAGCTGAAACCTTGTCGCCCATGAGGCGAATGGATGCTGCTGTAGGACCAATAAAGGCGAAACCTGATTTTTCAACACGTTCAGCAAAGTTGGCATTCTCAGAAAGAAAGCCATAACCAGGATGAATCGCTTCTGCATCCGTAACTTCAGCCGCAGAAATGATGGCAGGCATATTCAAATAGCTGAGTGAAGAAGGTGCTGGACCAATACAAACGGCTTCATCAGCCAGTTTGACATATTTTGCTTCCTTATCTGCTGTCGAGAAGACCACAACAGTTTTAATTCCCAACTCGCGGCATGCGCGTTGGATGCGGAGAGCAATTTCTCCCCGATTGGCAATCAGAATCTTATCGAACATGTCGGCTCTGAGTTAGGTAAAAGTGAATGAAAGAGTGCTTAGCGTGAGGCTTAAGCAATGATGAACAGGGGTTGGTCAAATTCAACGCCCTGACCGTTTTCACACAAGATTTGTTTAATCACACCCGCTTTTTCGGCTTCAATTTCATTGAGAAGCTTCATGGCTTCAATAATGCAAAGTGTTTGACCCACGGTAACGGTGTCACCTATTTTTACAAAGTCAGGTGATTCTGGGTTGGGCGCGCGATAGAAAGTACCCACCATTGGTGAGCGTGCCACAAAACCGGTTTCGACGGGAGGTGCCTCAGGCACATTTTCTACTGGTGCACTAGCTGCGGGCGTAGCTTGCATGGTCTGAGCTGGAGCTGGGTTGGCATAAACAACTTGCCCCATGCTTTGGGCGCCAGAACCAGCATTCACGATGCGCACGCGATCTTCGCCTTCATTTACCTCTAATTCGGAAATGCCTGATTCAGAAACTAGGTCGATCAGGGTTTTGAGTTTTCTAAGATCCATGGAAGTGCTTCCTCTCTTACGATGCTGAATTAATCTTTATTTTTGTAAACGTGCAATAGCTGCTTGCAGGGCTAATTCATAACCAATAGCACCAAGACCACAAATTACCCCAGTTGCGATGTCTGACAAATAGGAATGCTTGCGGAATTCTTCACGTTGATGAATATTGGATAGATGGACTTCCGTAAACGGAATTGCGACACCAGCAAGCGCATCCCTTAGGGCTACACTGGTATGGGTAAAGGCGCCAGGGTTGATGATGATGAAATCAACCCCATCTTGTTTGGCTTTTTGAATGCGATCAATTAACTCGCCTTCATGATTGCTTTGAAAAGTATTTAAGTCGACTGAATGGGCTTTGGCAACTTCGCCTAGTTTTTGATGAATATCTTCCATGGTCGTTTTGCCATAAACCTCTGGCTCACGCGTTCCCAGGAGGTTGAGGTTTGGACCTTGAATTACCAGAATTGAAGTATTTTTCGACATAGATCGATATTTTTAGAGGCAGTTAGGTAACATTAAGTTAATT
>CAIOIX010000135.1 GCA_903858445.1 uncultured beta proteobacterium | reverse complement strand
TCTGAATGAAACCTGCTTCCTCTGTCATGCAGAGAAACGCGGCCCGGTATTGTTCGAACATCAACCAGTGGTTGAGAACTGTGCAAACTGCCACACACCTCATGGCTCCAACATCACCCCATTGCTGAAAGATCGCCCACCATTCCTCTGCCAGGATTGTCATGATGGTCCTCATGCTAGTGCAAGTCCAGTAGGTCCAAATGCAGCTAGTACACAATCCGGATTTACGGGTAATCCAAGTGCGAACAATACCGGTAGAGCTTGCATGAACTGCCACGTCCAGGTACATGGGTCCAATAGTCCAGCTGGCCAATACCTACAACGCTAATGAATATTGATACTGATAAGAGGCTCGTGATGATTAACGCAAGCAAATACAAATTTAAAGTTACAGTAATTTCCGCAGCTGTCGCAACCTTGTTTATGGCAGGGTCAGCATTCGCAGATGATGAAGAGTTAAAAGCGCTAACTCAACCTCAAAGCTCTGTGAAAGTTGAGGCAATTACAGTTGATAGCTCATCGGCAAAGTTTGGTGAGTACAACGGCTTAAACAAAATGGGGAATTACCCAAACGGAGCCCTTAGCATCAAAGGTGGATCTGGGTACACCAATAATGAGCAGGGTGAAACTACTCGCTGGTCCGTGACGGGCGATAACCTTGGCCTAACCACAAGATCTGCCGGCGCTGAAATTAGCAATCAAGGCAGCTGGAGTTTGGGAGTTGGTTTTGACCAGTTGCAACACAATATTTCCGATAACTATCAAACCCCATATCAGGGAAAAATGGGCGGCAATAGCTTTACATTGCCCAGTAATTTGCAGGGTAATATCACCAGTACGACCAGCAGTAACACGATGAATTCGTTGGGTGAAATGGGAATTTCAACCACTCGCAACAATACAACTCTTAAGGGTCAGGCCATTGTTGATAAGGATTTGAATTTTACATTTGAATATAATAATCTAACTCAAACTGGGGCGAAGTTACAAGCGTTTGCTGGCGCTGGTTGGGCACCTGCTGCTGCAAACGGAACAACCCCTGCACGCCTCGGATACAACAATACGGGCACTAATGCACAGGGGTACAGTCAGATGATGTCAATCCTGCCTACCCCTATTAATTACCAAACGGACACAATCAATTTAGCGGCCAACTGGAAAAGTGAAAATGCCCACCTAACCACTTCATATTTTGGATCTTTTTTCCAAAACTCAAATAAAAGTGTTTCATGGCAACCTTTTTCATATTCAACATATGCAGCTAATCCTGCACCTAATGAGACGATGAGTTTAGCCCCTAACAATGCATTTAATCAATTAAATGTAGCTGGTGGTTATGATTTCACTAAACAAACTAAGTTAACGGCTAACGTATCGGTTGGACAAAATACTCAAAATAGTGGGTATGCTTATGACCCACAGATGATGCAAACAGCATCACCCACAGCATCGATGAATGGTTTAGTGAATACCACTCATGCTGACCTGAAAGTTACCGATCAGACGCTGAAAGATTTGATTTTGACTGCTGCTGCCAAGTATGACAATCGTGATAATTTATCGCAATCTAATATGTATAGCTCATATGGACTTGGTGGAACTAATGGATATACGGCGAATGCTCCAATGAGTATTAAACAAGCTCAGCTCTTGTTATCTGGGGCTTATAAGATCTCAAAAGATCAGCGTGCAGACTTAACCTTTAGTCAAAATAATATCAATAGATGGTGCAACCAGTACGGTACAACGTCATCGACAAATATTGTTAACTCTACCGGAGCGGGTTTTTTAAATACCTCAAATTGCGCATCCGCTACCGCTAGTCAGGAAAATAAAGCTGAGGCTAATTACAAGATAAAAGCCACTGAAGATGTCAACGTAAAATTTGGCGCCGGATATAGCAATCGAAAAACTCAGTGGGATTCATCTGCTCTTACCCAAATGCCTGGACCAAGTAGCTCACAAACTAGCACTAC
>CAIOIX010000134.1 GCA_903858445.1 uncultured beta proteobacterium | reverse complement strand
CATAACAAGGATAAGTGCGTGGGATGCTGGATGTGCATAATGGTATGCCCCTTCGGAGCAATCGAAAGAAGGGTAGAGGAGAAGATCTCTGTCAAATGCGACCTGTGTCCCGACAGGGAAGATTTCGCGTGCGTTGCCACATGCCCCACCGGTGCGCTCTTTGCGGGAACGATCGATGAATTCGAGAAGAAAATAAAGAAGGTATAAATATGCGTTATGTGATCATAGGAGGAAGCGCAGGCGCCATTGCCTGCGTTGAGTCGATCCGTGAACTGGATAAAAAATCTACGATAACGCTCATCAGCGAAGAAGAAATCCCGTTATATTCCCGCTGCCTTTTAAGCTATCTTCTGGCCGGAGCGATCACCGAAGACGGGATCTATTTTAAAGAAAGGGATTTCTACCAGCTTGAGTTCCCCATGCTTGATCTTGGTTTCTAAACTTTCTCTGCTGCACAATCGATTTTTAAGATCAAGAAGACCATTAAGATCATTGCCAATATTGTGACTTTCATATCTTTTGCGCCCACTGAGCATTCGTAGTGCTTGCCTTAGTTGCCATTTCCAGGAATGGTGACTTGATTTAACTAATTGCTCTTCAGAGTAGGCAAGCTCAAGATTGTTACGTAGTGCAATTTTGAGAGCTTGGTTGATGATACCCATGGAATGCCCAATACCAGCATCTGGATTGGTATAGCTAATTAAAAAACGACTACTCATAGATTAAGATCACTAGAGATTTTTCTGACAATTTTATCTACATATGTGGATGTATCAAATTGCATTGCGGCCGCGCTTTGAAGAAATGCTTTTATATTTTCTTGGTAAAGCTGATATTGCTGCGCGTCAATAGTCAGTAGAAATCGATGAACTTCAGCCGTGTCCTTAAAGTTCCTACGATCTATAAAGCAGGAATTGGGTATGCGCTCTGAAATAGTTTGTGACCCCCAATAAACTGGGATGCAGCCCGCAAAGAGGCAATCGAAGATTTTTTCGGATATATAGTCAGGCAAATCTGCTACGTTTTCATAGCAGTAGGCAAATTTAGTTTTTCTGTAAATTGTTAATTTATCTTCAATTTCACCTCTATAGCTTGGAAATGGCTGATATCCATATATTTGAGATGCGAGCCTTTTGAAGCGCCTTGATATTTTTTGGATGGGGGTAAATGCGGGGCTTGGTTTTGACCACCCCAAGCCAAAAAGGGAGAAATATTCAGGCGCATTTTTTTCGTACCAGCGAATGACATTAATGCGTTCCCGGTATAGGTCAGACTTCATTTTTTGTGGAAAGGCTTTATTCGCATTAATCAGACAAGAGAAGATAGGTCTCTCTGAGTAGGTTGGAGATATCTCCCAGTGAATTTGATTGGGAATAAATAGCTGAGTAACGTTGGGGAGGGGCAGTAGATCCCTATTCCAGGTAAAAACTTGATCAAAGCGACTTAAGTACTTTTTATCCCTGTTTAAGGGGCAAATAAAAGGGTTTTCGGTAGCAATTAAGTATTGCGGCCCAGTAATGTTTTCAATCGACTGGCCATCGTGAAGAATGCTAAATGCAGCCATGCGCCCTAAATTGACGTCTGGATTGTTTAGTTCAACCCCATGTTTGAGAAATTCAGCTCTTAGTAACCTATTGGTGAATGTTGGGTTATAGGTATGATGTCTATCAACCTCCTCAAAGGAAGCATTTTCAATCCTATCTTGCTGAAAGTAATTCGCAAATATCATTTACTTATATGAATTTATTGAGATCAAAAAAATACCACAGAAAACCAATTGCCAAATCCAAAATTTTATTGGCAGGCCCCGTTAGAAATGTTGCATTTGTCATTGAGCATGAGCTTAAGGTATTACTTTCTAGTCTAGACGATTTTGCAGAGGTTTATTGCTTTGTAGTTGAAAGTGATTCTAGTGATGATACCTTGAAAAAATTAGAAGAATTGCAGGGCAAGTTAAATAATTTTTCATACATTAGCGCGGGAGATTTAAGCAAGAAATATCATAAGCGTACCGACAGAATAGCCTTATGCAGAAATAGCATTATTGATGCAGTAGCAGCGGATCCAAAATTTTCTGATATTGATTATGTTGCAATGGCGGATATGGATGGCATGAACGACCTTGTTACTTCTGGCAAAATTGCGCAATGCTGGGATGTAAGCGAGCCGTGGGATGTGATTACCGCAAACCAGCTCGGGGAATATTACGATATTTGGGCTCTAAGTCACCCTGCTTGGAACCCAATGGATTGCTGGGAACAAAAACGGATTTTGGAGAGTGTATTGGGCGATAGAAACGCCGAGAATATTGCGGTTAAATCCAAACAGGGTGCAATTGATCCACGTGCAGCCCTGATTGAAGTTGATTCTGCATTTGGTGGATTGGGCATCTATATGCGAGAGGCATTTCTAGCTGGAAGATATGAAGGCACTGATATCGACGCTGATGGGATTGATGTGGCTGACCATATCCCATTTCATAAAGACTTGCGTAAAAAGGGCTATCGAATTTTCATTAACCCAGCATTAATCAATTGCAATAAAACTCCCCAAGTGATTGAGGAGCCCGTATTAATAAAGCCTAAGAATATTCTAAATATAATCAGAAAATTAGGGGTATTGCTTTTTGGCAAAAAAAGGTTCAACAAGTACCTGGATTCAATGAAGTCCTTTTAAGAGTGTTAATATGATCTTAGTAACTGGCGGCGCAGGATTTATTGGCGGAAACTTTGCTTTGGATTGGCTTGCTAATTCCTCTGCAGAGGGTATTGTCAATCTAGATAAATTAACCTATGCAGGTAATTTAACCACCTTAGAGCCCCTCAAAAATGACCCTCGTCATATATTTGTTCATGGGGATATTGGTGATCAAGAGTTAGTCCTCCAATTGCTAAAAGAGCATCAGCCTCGCGCTATTATCAATTTTGCCGCCGAAAGCCATGTGGATCGATCTATTAATGGCCCTTCAGATTTTGTGCAAACTAAT
>CAIOIX010000133.1 GCA_903858445.1 uncultured beta proteobacterium | reverse complement strand
AAGTGCAACGACAGTTTCTGGCGGCTCTTACCATGGCTATACGATTACCAATGCTACAAATGGAGCAGCAGTCTCACTGGTTGGTTCTGGTTTAAATGACACCATTGTTGGCGGTACTGGCAATGACACGATTAAGGGTGGCGGTGGTAATGATTCTTTGACTGGTGGAGCAGGCAACGATACGTTTGTATTTTCGTCGGTTAAAACTTCGAATACTACAATCACCGACTTTAGTGGCTCTACGGCAACTTCAAGCGTAACTTCTGCCACAGGTGTTGATGTATTAAGCTTTGATCATTCGGCGTTTAGTGCTGCCCTTGCTGTGGGAGGTGCGCCTGTCGCTGGATCAGTTCTCGCTAATCTTTACTTTATTGGTTCGGGGACGCCTGCCACGAGTGGTGGTAACGCGCATGCTGGGTTTACTGAAAATACAGCCAATGGCAATCTGTACTATCAAGGCGCCCCTACTACCGGTCCTGTGTTGATTGCTATTATTGGTAGTGATACTGCCCACCATGCTTTGGTGGCAAGTGATATTCATTTTAGTTAGTGGCTTATAAAGGCTTTTTGTCCTTGGGTTATGATTCTTTAACTCAAGGGCTTTTCCTGCTTTTAAGATATATAAACTTCCTGTGAAAATCCTTTTCATCCACCAAAACTTTCCAGGTCAATTTAAGCATTTAGCACCTGCTATTGCCAGTATTTCTGGCAATGAAGTAACGGCCCTGACGATGCAAAAGATTGAGTCTATGCAGTGGCAGGGGATAAGGGTGATTCCATATGCACCGTCTAAAGGTACTGCAACCAATGTTCATCCTTGGGTGATGGATTGGGAAAGCAAGATCATTCGAGCTGAAGCATGCTTTGTAGCAGCTTCTAAATTAAAAGATACTGGCTATACACCAGATTTGATCATAGCTCACTCTGGCTGGGGTGAAAGTTTATTTTTAAAAGATGTTTGGCCAGATGCAAAGCTTGGTGTCTATAGTGAGTTTTATTATCACGTTGATGGCGCAGATCTGAATTTTGATCCTGAATTTCAAGAGCCTACTCTAGGATCTGCCCCTAAGATTCGTTTGAAAAATCTGAATAACCAGATGCATTTTGAGATTGCTGATGCTGGTATCGCACCCACCCATTGGCAAGCTTCTACCTTTCCCGAGCCTTTTCGCTCAAAAATTACTGTGGTGCATGACGGCATTGATACTGAGTCGATTAAGCCAAACGAGTCGATCAGCATTACATTTAACGATGGTCTTACCTTAAGTAAAGGTGATGAGGTTATTACTTTTGTGAGCCGCAATTTAGAACCATATCGTGGCTACCATATCTTTATGAGATCTTTGCCTCTGTTATTAAAAGAAAGGCCGCATGCCAGAGTTCTGATTGTCGGCGGCGATGAGGTGAGTTATGGGCCATCGCCTTCATCCGATCAGAGTTGGAAAGACCAATTCATTCAAGAAGTTCGAGGACAAATTTCGGATGTGGATTGGAAGAGAATACATTTTTTGGGTAAATTGCCCTACGATAAATTCATTGCCTTATTGCAGCTTGCAACCGTCCACGTTTATTTAACCTATCCTTTTGTTCTGAGTTGGAGTCTATTGGAGGCTATGAGTATCGGGGCGGCAATTGTTGCATCCGACACGGCACCCGTAAGGGAAGTAATTGCCCATGGTAAAACTGGGCGCTTAGTAGATTTTTTTGATGCCGGTACATTAGCCAAAGAGGTGATCGACCTGTTGGGTAATCCCGTCGCCAGGAAGAAATTAGGCGCTGCCGCTCGCAAATATGCAGTGGAGAACTACGACCTTCAGTCGGTTTGTCTGCCCCAGCAATTGGCTTGGGTGGATGGTTTATTCAAAAAACAGTATAAAAGTACTAAAAAAATTATTGCCAAAAAAGAGACAATAAAGACTAAAGCAAAAGTTATAGGTCTTAAGAGTTAGCTTGTATTGAGTATGATTACCAAGTATTTGATTTAGTACATATTT
>CAIOIX010000132.1 GCA_903858445.1 uncultured beta proteobacterium | reverse complement strand
ATGCATCGCAAACTGGGGCGCTCCGCAAAACAAGCGGGCAGCATCAATCTAGATATCCTAGACCAGATGCTCTTGGCTACCGATGATTCCATCAGAGGCCTGCGAGATGCAGCATTATTACTTGTGGCGTACGACACGCTTTGCAGGCGCAGTGAATTAGTGTCACTACAAGTCAAAGACGTCAAGATAACCATTAAGAACGGTATTGAAAGTACTTCAATCCTGCTCAGAAAAAGCAAAACCGATCAAGATTCAATGGGTAAATGGCTGCGTCTAAGTAAAAGAGCTGGTATTGCGTTAACAGAATGGTTAAAAGAGTTGCCTGAGGGTCAGGAAAAAATCATGGTCAGCATTAACAGAGCCTATGTTATTGGCTCTGCAGTGGGGGCGGGCCAGATTAACCGAATCTACAAGAAAATCGCTAGGGCAGCTGGATTAGATGAATCAGTTATTAAGGAGATCAGTGGTCACTCTATGCGAGTAGGTGCAGCACAAGATTTACTGAGTTCAGGGGCAAGCATGCCAACAATGATGCAACGGGGGAGATGGTCTAAGTCAGATACGGTGATGCGGTATGTTGAACATATTTAAGGCTATCGGCACTATGTGCCCGTTTGATCATTCTCGCCCTTAGAAGGCAGCTCTTTTACGACTTGGGCAATGATTTTTCTGCAATGCGGCTAATACACCCTATTTAATCCGTAATAAATGCGGAGAATAATGGACTTTGCGGTGAATACATCCTATAATCTCCGCATGAATAGCGGATTTAAAAACTACATTTGGGAAGATCCCCAATGGCCCCACTGGGAATACGACCTCAAGCAGATCACTGGTTTATTGACCCAGGTGTATCAGGCACAAGGGCGTCTGCTAGGTCGCATGCATCATGTAGGGATCGGCTTACGTGATCAAGAATCCTTACGAGTACTCACTGAAGATGTGCTCAAAACAAGCGAGATCGAGGGTGAAAAACTCGATCCAGACTCGGTACGTTCATCCATTGCAAGAAGGCTAGGTATCGATATCGGAGCCCTGGCTCCAGCAGACCGTCACATCGATGGTGTAGTCGATATGGTGCTCGACGCTACCCAGAACCATCAGAAAAATTTAACGCAGGAACGACTCTTTGCTTGGCATGCCGCCCTCTTTCCGACGGGTCATAGCGGCTTATCCAAAATTTTGGTTGGCGCCTGGCGCGATGATGCCCAAGGATCCATGCAAGTTGTCTCAGGCCCCGTGAGTCGTCAAAAGGTCCACTTTGAAGCGCCACCTGCACCATTCCTGGAACCAGAAATGGTGCAGTTTCTACTCTGGTTTAATGTCGATCAGCAAGATGATCCGATTATTAAAGCAGGATTAGCTCACCTCTGGTTTGTGACGCTGCACCCCTTTGATGATGGCAATGGTCGTATTGCACGAGCGATTGGTGATATGGCTTTGGCTCGCTCTGACGGATCATCACAGCGGTTTTATAGCCTATCCGCACAAATTGGACGTGATCGTAAAAATTACTATGAGCTCCTTGAGAAAACCCAAAAAGAAACACTCGATGTAACGCAGTGGCTAAGTTGGTTTTTGAGTAGCCTGCTATCTGCCATTCAAGTTGCAGAAGCTGCGCTCTCCACAACACTTGTCAAAACCAATTTCTGGCAGCACTGGTCTGGAACACCAATGAACGAACGGCAAATCAAGATGCTTAATAAATTACTTGATGGCTTTGATGGAAAACTTACCAGCAGCAAATGGGCCATTATTGCCAAGTGCTCCCCAGACACTGCATTACGAGATATTACCGACTTATTGGAGCGTGGAGCCCTAGTGAAATCAGATTCCGGGGGCCGGAGTACTAGCTATGAATTGCAATCGACAGCAAAGTCAAGATAACTCCGAGCACTTACTTTCACCCGCTAGATCTTCAAGCCAATTCGAGCCATACGAGCCTCAATTTTTTCTTGAGCCCAAGGTGCAATATTCACATATTCAATTTTTTGGTATGGGTACTTTCTAATGGTAGCGGCATGCAAGCCAATGAGCTCATTAGCAATAACAACCCCGGGCTCATCTAGAGTAACTGTATCTAATGCAATCTGGACACTACCGCATAGAATTTTGAAGACTCCTGAATCCCTCGGATTAGGCAGTTCTTCAATGATGAAATACAAAACCCCATCTTGATATACGGGGTCTGAGAATGAATCTATGAAAAATTGCT
>CAIOIX010000131.1 GCA_903858445.1 uncultured beta proteobacterium | reverse complement strand
GTGCGCCACTTAACAAATTCTTAAATTTCATTTTCACAACAGAGGAGTTACGGCCTGAGCGGCTGTATTCGGCTTTTAAAACGACCATGGCATCGGTGCCGATCATTACTACGTTACCAACGCGGAGTTCTTGTGCTGTTTTCATCTTGCTATTCCTGGGTGCAGAGCTGATTTTCTGCGGGTTTTGTCAAAGACAAGATTGTAACCGCCTAAGCGCCTTATTTACTCTGGTTTAGCCTGCAAACCTCAATAGACGGGCGGCTAAGCCTCCATCCTCTTGTTTTTCTAGTAAGTGGGTTCGCCAAGCCTTGGAATGAGCGCTCCAGGCATCTAGGGATTTGAGCCACTCGTGAGGCAATGCCCATGTCATGGCGCCAACACAGGCGGTTTTGAGGTCTTGGCTGGCCATATCGAGGTATAGATCTAAAAATGCCGCCAATTTTGCTTCGTGTGCACGGTCTTCTTGGGGGTAAATATGCCAAATGAATGGTTTTCCCGCCAATTGGGCCCGTAAAAAAGAGTCTTCACCACGGACAATGTTGAAGTCACACTGGGACAGTAGCCAGTCATATTCATCTTGCGAGATAAATGGAATGGATAGTAATTGCAGAGTTGTTGGGAGGTTCAGTGCTTGGCCTGCATTTATCCCAAGCAACTGGGCGTGACCATACGTCAAGATAATATCGAAATCTTCCCCTGCTGAGCCCAGATCTTCAAGCCATTTTCTGAGTGGCGCACCTGGATAACAAAAGATACTGACTCGTTTTGCATTTGGGCGCAACTTTACCCAGGTTGTCTTGAGAATTTCAGGGGTTTGCCTGGCAAGTACGGTTGAATCTTCCGGAATGGGGTCTAAAAGTAAACCTCCAGCTTTTTCTTGGAAACCTGGAAAGAAAAAGTATTTTGCAATGCCATGGGCTTGTGGCGAGGCTTTCGCATGGAAGTCCACAATCCAAGGTTCGGCGGTAAGATATTCCAGATTGATAATGATGGGCTTTTTAGAGGTAATGAGTAGCTTTGCTAAATATCTATCAGGTAGCGCGCAGCCAAAGGCTTCTATAACAATATCAGGCACTTCAACGGCAAGGTGTGGATTATTAAAGCTAGCTTCCCAGGGCTGAAGATCAATTTTTTGCTTAAGCGATTCGTCTACCCCGGAGGCAAGTAAATTAAGGGTTGGCAGATCATCGCAAAAGATCCGCACATCTTGACCATGAATACTTGATAAGCTTCGGGCTAGGCGCCAGCAAATACCAGCATCACCATAGTTATCTACGATTTGGCAGAAAATATCCCAACGCATGAGTAATTCGCTTTTTGAAAACCTTCAGCAGGACGTTAAACGGCTTCCCGGATTGCCGGGGGTATATCGCTTTTTTGACGCAGCGGGACAGATTTTATATGTAGGCAAAGCCCGCAACCTCAAAAAACGTGTTTCTAGTTATTTCCAGCGCACGCAACTTTCACCCCGCATTGCGCTCATGGTGGGCAAGATTGCTCGCTATGAATCAACGGTAACACGGACTGAAACTGAGGCATTAATTTTAGAGAACAACCTCATTAAGGAGTTGGCTCCGCCTTTTAATATCCTATTTAGGGATGACAAGTCCTACCCTTATGTGATGCTTACTGGCCATGAATTTCCCCGGCTAGCCTCTTACCGCGGAAAAGTAGATAAACGTAACCATTACTTTGGACCGTTTCCAAACTCTTGGGCGGTTCGTAATAGCGTGCAAATTTTGCAAAAAGTATTTCGCCTAAGAACTTGCGAAGACTCCGTATTTAAGAATCGCAGTCGACCTTGTTTACTGCATCAGATTCACCGGTGTAGTGCTCCTTGTGTCGGGCGCCTCAGTGCCGCACAGTATGGTCAAGACGTTGCTCAAGCAACGCGATTTTTAGAGGGCGACCATGGTCGAGTCTTGACTGAGCTTGAAAAAGAAATGCAATCTCATAGCGAGGCTATGGAGTTTGAGATGGCTGCAGTATTACGTGATCGCATTGCAGATCTTTCAAGCGTCTTGCAACAGCAGTCTATGGATACCGTTGCTGAAGGTGAGGGTGACGTTGACATTATTGCTGTTGCGCAAATGGAAGGCATGATCTGCGTGAATTTGGCGATGGTGCGAGGCGGCCGTCATTTGGGCGATCGACCTTATTTTCCTAAAGGGCGACAAGCATCTGGTGATCTGCTAACGCCTGCCGAGATTTTGGAAGCCTTCATTACACAACATTATTTGGACGATCTCGTCGAAGGTGAATCGTCTTCTGCTAATTTAATCCCAACAGTATTAATCTTGAATCACCCACTGCACTCCTCTGCTGATGATGTTGCTAGCGCGGAAGAAAATCCACCAGAAGACTTGCAAGCTTTGATCAATTTACAAGCTGGTAGAAAAATTACCTTCTTGCATCAACCGCAGGGGCAAAGACGCCATTGGTTAGCGATGGCCGAGGGTAATGCAAAGATTGCTTTAGCGAAACGACTAGTAGAGACTGGCGGGCAACTGGCTAGAGCGCGTTCGCTCGCCGATTTACTGGGCTTGGAGCTAGAAAATTTAGAGCAGTTGCGCATTGAATGTTTTGATATTAGCCATACTTCAGGAGAAGCAACGCAGGCCTCCTGTGTGGTGTATGCCAAGAATGCCATGCAGTCTAGTGAGTACCGGCGTTTCAATATTAATGACATTACCCCGGGGGATGATTACGCAGCAATGCGTCAAGTATTGCAAAGGCGGTATGCGAACTTTCAAGAACTACCAGTAGAAAAAATCCCGCAAGTCATTTTGATTGATGGTGGCAAAGGACAGGTCGAGATTGCTCGACAAGTCCTTTCTGAGTTTGGCATGGATATCAGTTTGATTGTTGGCGTTGCTAAGGGTGAGGGTCGTAAAGTCGGTTTAGAAACCCTGATCTTTGCTGACGGGCGAAAGGCTTTAGAGCTGGGTATTGAGAGCGCAGCGCTTTTACTGGTTGCCCAGATTCGGGATGAGGCACATCGCTTTGCGATTACGGGCATGCGGGCCAAGCGTGCAAAAGCAAGGACGATTTCTCGTTTAGAGGAGATAGAAGGCATTGGCGCTAAGCGCCGTCAAAAGCTCTTGGCTAGATTTGGTGGTCTGCGTGGGGTATCCAATGCCAGTATTGAAGAGATCGCTAGCGTAGAGGGAGTTTCAACAACGCTTGCAGAGCAAATTTACCGACAGCTTCATTGAGTCTATTGGGGTATGCTTACACTATGCCATTTAATTTACCAATCGCCCTGACCTGGTTGCGTGTTGCTGTCATTCCATTGCTGGTGGCGATCTTTTATCTTCCAAATGCTTGGCTCACACCTTTTGAGAAAAACCTCTTTGCAACCATTCTGTTTGTATTTGCGGCAGTAACAGATTGGTTAGATGGTTTTCTGGCTCGCCGCATGAAGCAAGAGTCTGCCTTTGGTCAGTTCTTGGATCCCGTGGCTGATAAGTTAATTGTTGCGGCAGCCCTTCTGGTTTTGTTAAATATGGATCGTGTACAAGTATGGGTTGCTCTTGTGATCATTGGCCGAGAAATTACGATCTCCGCACTAAGAGAGTGGATGGCACTTCTTGGTGCTGGAAAAAGTGTCGCCGTTCATCTAGTTGGGAAATTAAAAACCACAGCCCAGCTCGTTGCTATCCCCTTTTTACTCCTGAATGACACTTTATTTGGCTGGTTGGATTGTGCCCGAGTAGGTACATGGCTCATTTGGGTGGCTTCATTTCTGACGCTATGGTCAATGTTTTACTACCTTCAAAAGGCCTTGCCTCAGTTAGCAGGTAAGATTGATTAATTATTTTTAAAAGCCTTAAACCCATTTGCTATAAGGCTTTGTTGTTTATTGAATGACCAGTATTACCTCCCTTGGCACCGGAAAAATACTGACTTCTAAATTGTTTGTTAAACTATCGCCCTGTTACGCGGGAATAGCTCAGCTGGTAGAGCGATACCTTGCCAAGGTATAGGTCGGGAGTTCGAACCTCCTTTCCCGCTCCAAGTTC
>CAIOIX010000130.1 GCA_903858445.1 uncultured beta proteobacterium | reverse complement strand
GCGCATCTTTTTTCCTTTAGTTTCAGGTAGAGAAGGCGGCAGTGGGCTTGGCCTTACTTTGGCTCAAACCTTTGTGCAACATCATCAGGGCTCTATTGCTTGCGATAGTCGTCCTGGCTGTACAGATTTCCATATTCAGATTCCATATCGTAAGCGGGAGAAAGTATCATGAAACCAATTTGGATCGTCGATGATGATCAGTCTATTCGTTGGGTGCTAGAAAAGGCTCTGACACGTGAAAATATTCCTCATAAGAGTTTTTCAAATCCAAATGATGTACTCAATGCGCTTGAGAAGGAATCGCCTCAAGTATTGATCTCAGATATACGGATGCCACGCGGCAATGGTTTAGAGCTTTTGCAGCACGTCAAGTCCACTCATCCCCAATTGCCAGTAATCATTATGACGGCTTATTCGGATTTGGATTCAGCAGTATCTTCATTTCAAGGTGGCGCTTTCGAATATTTAACCAAACCCTTTGATTTGGATAAAGCGATTGAATTAATCCATCGCGCCATTGAGCAAAGCGACCGCAACCAATCTGGCACAAAAGACTTAAGCGCCTGGGTTCAGGATGCCACTGAAATTATTGGTCAGGCTCCAGCGATGCAAGAAGTATTTCGCGCCATTGGTCGCCTAGCCCAGTCACACGCTACGGTATTAATTACAGGCGAATCTGGTACTGGTAAAGAATTGGTTGGCCTCGCATTACATAAACATAGCCCGCGTGCCAGAGGTCCATTTGTATCACTCAGCACCGCAGCCGTTCCTAAAGATCTATTGGAATCCGAATTGTTTGGTCATGAGCGCGGCGCTTTTCCAGGGGCGCAAACCTTGCGTCGTGGACGCTTTGAACAGGCTGATGGTGGAACGCTATTCTTAGATGAGATCGGTGACTTGCCATTTGATTTGCAGACTCGCCTGCTACGCGCACTTACGGATGGTCATTTTTATCGTATTGGCGGTCAAGACCCTATTAAGGTCAATGTCAGAATTATTGCATCGACTCACCAAAACCTCGAGTCACGAGTTGCTTCAGGGTTGTTTAGGGAAGACTTATTGCATCGCTTGAATCTTATTCGTCTGCGCATGCCGCCATTGCGTGAGCGTGCTGAAGATATTCCTTTGTTGGCAAGACACTTTATGCTTAGTTGCGCAAAGTCTTTAGGTGTAGAGCCTAAGAGGCTTTCTGATGAGGTGCTCAAGGATATTGGCCTTATGGCTTTTCCTGGTAACGTGCGTCAATTAGAGAACCTATGCCACTGGTTAACAGTGATGACGCCATCTAATCTTGTTGGTGTTAGTGACTTGCCTGGTGACATATTGGCGGATGTTAACGATCAGCCAATTGCCTCCCAAGGGGATGCTATACGCACAAGTGCGCCTGTTGTCAGGGGTGGTGCGGTTGACTGGGAAGGCGGTTTAAGTCGATTGGCGGCTAAGATGCTACAAGATGGAGATAAGAATGTTTATGATGTGCTTTGCTCCAAGTTTGAAAAGGCTGTTTTGCAGGCTGCATTAGAGGTAACTCGTGGCAGACGTGTGGAAGCGGCGCAAAGGCTGGGTATTGGTCGTAATACGATTACTCGTAAATTGCAGGAATTAGGAATAGATGACTGATTCAGTTCGAATAGCGGCATGGAATGTGAACTCCTTAAAAGTTCGCCTGCCGCAGGTTCTTCGCTGGTTAGATGAGCAAGAAAAAGCCAAGAATCCTATTGATGCTTTGTGTTTGCAAGAGCTCAAGCTCGCCGATGATAAGTATCCGCACAAAGAGCTGGAAGAGGCTGGTTATCTCAGTCTTGTTGCAGGCCAAAAAACATATAACGGCGTAGCGATTATTGTTAGACGTGCAGCCTTAGCCTCCATTGCAAGCGATCTAGAGACTACTTTTCTGAAGCCTGTTAGAAATATTCCAGGGTATGACGATGAGCAGCAACGGATATTAGCCGCTACAGTTTGCTTTAAGGGCATGCAACCTCTGCGAATAATATCCGCATATTTTCCAAATGGGCAGTCACCAGATAGCGAAAAGTTTGTTTACAAACTCAACTGGCTAAACGCATTACAAACTTGGTTAGCAGAAGAATTACAGCAAAATCAACGTCTAGCTCTCTTAGGCGATTTTAATATTGCACCACAGGATGCTGATGTGCACGACCCTAAGGCTTGGGAAGGTCAGAATCTGGTTTCACCACAAGAGCGGAGTGCTTTTCAGTATTTACTGCAACTGGGACTTCAAGACTCCTTTCGGATGTTCGAGCAAGCTCCCAAGGCTTATAGCTGGTGGGATTACCGCATGATGGGTTTCAGGCGTAATGCAGGGATGCGTATAGATCACATCTTGCTGAGTGAGGCACTTAAAGAAAAATGCATTGCCAGCATCATTGATAAAGAGCCGCGCACCTGGGAGCAGCCTTCTGATCATGCACCAGTGATTGCAAAAATACAAAAGACCTAAGTTAAGCCACCATGACGTAATAGTGCATCAATACTGGGTTCACGTCCACGGAATGCCTTGAAGGATTCGGCTGCAGGGCGACTGCCACCTACTTCTAGAATTTCTTTGCGATAACGTTTACCGGTTTGGCTATCTAGCACGCTTCCAGTCAACTTGGCCGCCTCTTCAAATGCCGAGTAAGCATCTGCAGATAACACTTCGGCCCATTTATAACTGTAATAACCTGCAGCATAGCCACCAGCAAAAATATGGCTAAAGGAGTGAATCCAGCGGGAGATTTCTGGCTGCGGGATGATATTAAATTCTGCAGCGGTATTTCTGGAGACTTCGAGTACGGCTTCACCTTTTGCGTTGGCAGCATCAAAAGTGGAGTGCAGCCTCCAGTCCGTTAATGACATAACAATCTGCCGAAGCGTACCCAAACCATTCTGAAAATTTTTGGCTGCCAGCATTTTGTCAAATAAGGATTTTGGCAGGGGCTTGCCAGTATCAACATGAGCAGTCATTTTTTCTAAAACTTCCCATTCCCAGCAGAAGTTTTCCATAAATTGACTTGGTAACTCAACAGCATCCCATTCAACTCCATTAATGCCAGAAACTCCTAAGGCGCTAACTTTAGTTAAGAGGTGATGCAGTCCATGGCCACTCTCGTGGAAAAGGGTAATGACATCATCATGCGTGATAGTGGGCTGACGTAATTGTCCATCCACTTTGATGGGAGGGGCAAAGTTGCACACTAAGTAAGCCACTGGGATCTGAATCTCGCCATTGGCTAGCTCGCGTCTTCCTCTTGCATCATCCATCCAGGCGCCGCCACGTTTACCAGGCCGAGCATAGGGGTCTAGATAAAAATAGGCAACAATTTGACCATCGTCATTACTAACGGAAAATGATTGCACATCGACATGCCAAGTCGGCAAATCAGACTGATGAATCTTGACTCCAAATAGCGTCTGAATCACGCCAAACAAACCTTCCAGTACTTTAGGTAATGGAAAGTATTGTTTTAGTTCATTTTCAGAGAAAGAGTAACGCGCTTGCTTAAGTTTTTCTGAGTAGTAGGGGATGTCCCAGGGGCGCAGATCATCAGTGAGCTGTAGTTCATTTTTTGCAAACCCTTGTAATTCATTCCAATCTTTTTGGGCAAAAGGCTTCGACTTTTTAGCAATATCACCCAGGAATTGATCAACTTCAGAAACAGTATTAGCCATTTTCGGCGCTATGCTCAGTGCTGCGTAATTTGGAAGGCCTAACATGCGAGCCTCCTCATCGCGCAGTCGCAGTTGAGCCAACATATTCTCAGTATTGTCCCACTCTAGTTTGCCGTTAGCGAATTGGGGTCCTAGTTCAGAGGCGCGCGTAACGTAAGCCTCATACATCAATTGACGCAAAGTGCGATTTTCTGAGTACTGCATTACGGGATAGTAGGAGGGGAAGTGCAAAGTGAATGCCCAGCCCTGCAGATTCTTTTGTTGTGCAATATCTGCCGCAGCTGCAATAGCATCTTCTGGCAATCCCGCAAGCTCAGTCCGATCTGTGATGACATGAACAAAAGCATCTGTAGCATCTAAGACGTGATCTGAAAAAGCTTTACCAAGAATGGCTTGCTCATCTTGGATTTGTGCAAAGCGGGGCTTTTCTGCTTTAGTAAGTTCAGCGCCACCTAAGCGAAAATCACGCAATGAGTTTTCAATGACTTTTTTCTGTGCCATGCTGAGCTTGGAAAATTCATCACTGTTTCGGAGTGCTTTAAATTTTTCATAAAGGGCTAAGTTTTGGCTCAAACTAGAAAAGAAGGCTGTGACTTGTCCAAGCATCTCGCCATAGGCAACTCGCAACTCGGGGGTATCAGCCACACTATTTAAATGAGAGATCACACTCCATGATCTACCTAGAGACTCAGTTGCATCCTCAAGGGGTTCAGCTAAGGCTTCCCAAGTGCAAAGTGTATTCGCATCAGTTGCTTTATTAACAGCCGACTCTGCCTGTTTTAGTAAATATGAAATTGCCGGATCAATATGCTCAGGCTTTACTTCTGCATAAGCAGGAATTCCGCGGCCAAAAGAAATGAGTGGATTGTGAAGTAGGTGGGATGGAATGGAAATAGTCATACCCCCTAGCTTACTGTAATGCAGAAAATATTGCTAAATTACCCTCAGCGTTTTGCTGCTTTTTCAGCAGCTTCAAGCGTGTTCATAAGAAGCATGGTGATGGTCATTGGGCCGACGCCGCCAGGAACGGGAGTAATCCAGCCGGCAATATATTTGGCAGCATCAAAATCTACGTCGCCACAGAGTTTGCCATCGGGCATACGGTTGATTCCGACATCAATCACCACGGCACCATTTTTGATCATGTCGCCACTAATCATCTTCGGTCTTCCGGTGGCTACTACCAAAATATCGGCATCTCTAGTGTGGTGCCCCAAATCACGTGTTTTGCTATTGCAAATAGTGACAGTCGCCCCAGCCTGCAAGAGTAGCATCGCCATTGGTTTGCCTACAATATTTGAAGCGCCAACAATCACTGCGCGCGCCCCTCGTATAGGGTAATCAATACTTTCCAAAATCTTCATGCATCCGTAGGGAGTACAGGGTTTGAATTCTGGTTGACCCACCATTAAAGCGCCAGCATTTGCGACATGGAATCCATCAACATCTTTTTCGGGGGCAATGGCTTCTAGCACTCGTTCAGTAGCGATATGCTCCGGTAGCGGCAGCTGAACCAAAATGCCATGAATAGCAGGGTCAGCATTAAGTATCGCAATGCGGGTCAGTAGCTCTTCTTCACCTAAGTCGGCAGCATAGCGTTCTAGTACAGAATGAAAGCCCACATCTTCACAGGCCTTAACTTTATTGCGTACATAAACCTGGCTAGCAGGATTATCGCCAACAACAATCACTGCCAGGCCTGGCCGCACTTCCTTGGCGGTAACAATGGCCGCTCGCGCAGCTATTTCTGCACGAAGCTTCTTAGAGAGGATATTACCGTCGAGAAGTTGCGCTGGCATGGGTGTAGACAACTGATTAATTGGGTTGAGGATCTGATAAAGCAAGTCGGAGCAGGTCAGCCACCGTATTCACATTCAATTTTTCCATAATGTTTGCGCGGTGAGCTTCAACCGTTTTAATAGAGATACCAAGATCATCGGCAATTTGTTTATTGAGACGACCTGCAACAATTCTCTCGAGAACCTGACGTTCGCGACCAGTGAGTTTACTCAGCAAGCTTTGAGTAATCTTACGTTGGCTAGCTTGCGAGTAATCAATGCGGGCTTTTGCAAGCATGCGATCAACTAAGCCACAGAGGTCATTTTCTTTAAATGGTTTCTCAATAAAATCCACTGCACCGCGTTTCATCGTCGAGACCGCCATAGAGACATCGCCATGTCCTGTAATAAAGGCCACGGGCATGGGGAGGTGCTCGCTGAGTAAGCGCTCTTGAAGTTCTAGGCCAGACATTCCTGGCATACGAACATCCAAAATTGCGCAGGAGATGGTGGACTTGTCGGTGCTCTGTAGCGATTGGAGAAATCGTTCAGCACTAGCATGACAGCGCACAGCGTAGCCATTGCTTTCTAATAACCATGTGAGTGAATCCCTCACCGCTTCATCATCATCCACAACGTAGACGACTTCGGCTTGCTTTGGTTTTGTCGCGGTGTTGATATTCATTTTCGATCTCGCAGGATTTTCTAGATACGGTAATTAAACGGCGGCTTTTGAATCAACTGATTCTAAGGGTAATAGTATTGTAAAGGTGCAGCCAACTAGCTTTGTATGTTCTGCATCCATGTGATTTTTAGCCCAAAGTCGGCCATGGTGGGATTCAATGATGGAACGGCAAATATTCAATCCCATGCCCATTCCATCAGCTTTTGTACTAAAGAAAGGCTCAAACATCCTCCCCGTGACTGATTCCGCAATGCCACCCCCCGCATCGGTAACTTGAATTCTCAGCATGGCGGGAAATGTGCTGGTTTCTAAGTCAGCTGATATTTTTACCGGAGGGGCTGACCAGCGGGAGGATAGGGGGTATACATCTCGAAGACTATCAAGGGAGTTTTTAAGGAGGTTTACTAGTACCTGTAGGATCAGAATAGGGTCAAGATCCACATTGGGAAGTTGATCGTCCACATGAGAGATGATGCTCAAGCGATGGCGATGGGCTTCAATTTCCACTAGACCTACTGCATCATTAATGATGTCGCTGATAGCACATGAGTTCCGTTGCGGCTCACTTCTCTTTACAAAGCTTCGGATGCGTTTAATGATGGCACCCGCCCGAACTGCTTGTTCAGAAGCTTTTTCAAGTGCCGGCAGTATGTCTTTATTGATGGCAGGGTCAACTTGCGCTTGCAAGCGCTTAGCTACACCCATGCAGTAATTAGAGATCGCAGAGAGCGGTTGATTTAATTCGTGTGCAAGCGATGAGGCCATTTCACCCATGGTAGTGAGACGACTACTAAATTGCATTCGCTCCTCTTGTTGGCGATTGAGGTCATCCGCCTCTTTGCGTATGGTTATATCTGTTGCAATCAAAAGCTGTGCTAAATGTCCATCGACCCAAGGGATGAAGCGTCGACGTACCTCATACCACTTAATACCATTATCCAAAAGTTGAACCTCTTCAGACTCCGACTCTTGATACATGGATGAGGGCGGAATTCCAGGCGTGCCATCACCAGAATCTTCGGAAAGTAATTGCATAGTGCTGTGAATAATTTCACCACCGGCTAAATCTAGATGTCCCTTCGAATTGTCACCAAACCGCTCCCGGTAAAAACGGTTTGCAAATAGTAGGGCGCCGGTCTCAATTGAGACCACAGAAACAGCGGCATCAAGACCTTCCAAAACAGTAATAAAGCGTTCTTGTGAAGCTGCCAATTCCTCACGTATCTTTTTTGGT
>CAIOIX010000129.1 GCA_903858445.1 uncultured beta proteobacterium | reverse complement strand
TGAAGAGAACCTCAACGAGGTTCCTGCAAACGTCAAAGTGATCACGCGTGAAGAGATCAGTAATTCGACGTCAAACAATATTCCTGATGTGCTCTCCCAAATTGGGGGGCTAGTAGTCCGCAGCTCTAATTCTGGACAACTTAATTTAGACGCTACTGTCGATATGGGGGGCTTTGGTGCCACAGCCAATAGCAATACCCTCATTTTAGTTGATGGTCAACGAATGAACCCAATCGATTCTCAAGGCGTATCTTGGGAATCGATTCCAATTGATTCAATTGAGCGAATTGAAATTGTTCAAGGCGGAGCTAGCGTGCAATACGGAAATGGCGCTGTCGGTGGTGTCATCAACATTATTACTAATGGCGGCACGTCAAGCATCAACCAAGCAAGCGTTACCGCGGGAAGTTTTGGAACCTATATTGGCAATGTAATTCTGCGCAATAAAGTAGAAAACACGACATTGCAGCTCACAGCCAACAGTTCAAATAGCCAAGGATGGCGTGCTAATTCAGCTGCAAATGCTTACGCTTTTGATGCAAAAATTTCTCAAGATTTTGGCGGCGGGGACAATGCCTACACCGACGTCTATTACGGCTACACCAATCAACAAATGCCCGGTGGAGTAGTTGGTCAAGTAGGCCAAGGAAATCCTCAAGCAGCTAAATTTAATAACATTGGCAGCGGTATGATTAGTAACAATTCTGGCATACGTTCTGGCGGCATTAAGAACCTGAACGAGACCTACACCTTCATGTTGGATGCAAGTTATAACAATCGCTCCAACGCAATGAATAACCCCTACTACTCAACCATGGATTCAGTAGGGGGTTACTTCCCAGGCCCCAGCGGCAGCAATATCAACAGCTGGGATTTATTACTCACCCCAAGAGTGAAGGCTGACTTTGGAACATGGGGAACAACAGTCATTGGATATGACTATGGAAAGTCAAGCCAAGGGGCTAGTAACCAATTTACGGGCGCCGCTCAAGACTTAATTTTAAACAATCAATCTCCTTATGGTTGGTTCTACAACAACCAGTTAAGCAATACACAAACCGCCAATCTCATTAATCAATCCGCTTACATCATTAGCCGCATACCGGTGACCTCCAATGTGGAAGCAACCGGTGGATTTAGAAGGCAGGTGCAAAACGCTTCCGCATCAGACTCTAATTTTTATGCTCCAACCATTACGACGGGATCTCAGAAATATGGTGCCAATGCCGGCGACGTCGCTTTAAATTACGCCTATAAAAAGAATCAAAAAATCTACGTCAAATGGAATCAATCTTTTCGATTTGCGAACGTAGATGAGTTTTGGGGATGGGACCCTAGTGGTAGCCGAATATTTTCCGGAATCCTAAAGCCGCAAACTACACAAACTTATGAGATTGGTGGCGAATGGAATTTCAGTAGCGTACGCGTATCAGGATCCCTGTTTCAATCCCTTACGCAAAATGAAATTCGTTACGACCCTACGACGTACTACAACACGAACTCGGTAGACAATATCGGTCGAAAAGGTATTTTGCTGGATTCAACTTTTAACCTAAGCTCAAAACTCAGTCTCTCTGGCGGTGGAAAATATCAAAAATCTGCATATACCAATGGCATCTATAGTGGTACTGGCATATCACTTTCTCCAGACCTAACTCTCAATGCCCGCGCTCAATACTTAATCACGCCAGATTGGTCTGTTGGGGGTGTAGTCAATTTTGTGGGTCAACAGATGTATGACTCTGACCCGACTATCACCAACACACTTGCGAAGATGCCCTCTTATACCGTTGGCGATATATACGCGAGCTATAAGACCGGAAAATGGGATACCCGCTTCACCGTTAAAAACGTCGGTGGCGCCAATTATTCAACTTATGGCGGGTACGGAAGTCTCATGGTCCCTGGTGGCAACCTCAGCACTGGTTATTACTATTACCCAAGCGACCCAAGAGCCGTCTTCTTAAGCTTGAAATATACCCTCTAAAACCTGCCAGATAGGGGCATCAATCATCCCTTAGGAAAAGCCACCCACTCCAGGCTTTTCCTAAGGCTACAATGC
>CAIOIX010000128.1 GCA_903858445.1 uncultured beta proteobacterium | reverse complement strand
TAGAACAAAGCGTAGAACTGGCCTGTGTACCAAACCACCGCTTGACCTGCAACCAGACCAAACAATGCCAAGATCACAATCTTCAAGTTCTTCCATTGACCGAATGACTCGGACAAAGGCGCTTTAGATAATTTACCTTCTTCTTTCATCTTCTTGAAAGCTGGAGACTCGTTCATCGACAGACGGATCCAAACGGAAACCGCTAACAAGCCAATGGAAACAATGAAGGGAACACGCCAACCCCAAACTTCAAAGTCTGCACCAGTAAATTCACGTGTGAACAAAATCACAAGCAAAGATAAGAACAAACCTAGAGTAGCTGTTGTTTGAATCCAAGCCGTATATGCACCGCGCTTACCATGAGGAGCATGTTCTGCAACATAGGTAGCTGCACCACCGTACTCACCACCCAAGGCCAAACCTTGCAGCATACGTAATGCAATCAAGATCACCGGAGCGGCAACGCCAATAGTTGCATAGTTCGGCAGAATACCCACGACAAATGTCGCGCCGCCCATAATCATAATAGTGACCAAGAAGGTGTACTTACGACCAATCAAATCACCCAAACGACCAAATACCAACGCACCAAATGGGCGCACGATAAAGCCGGCAGCAAAAGCCAACAAAGCGAAAATGAAGGCAGAGCCCGCATCTAGTCCAGAAAAGAACTGTTTGGCAATAACTGCAGCCAATGAACCGTAAAGATAAAAGTCGTACCACTCAAAAACCGTACCTAAGGATGAGGCAAAAATAACTTTGCGTTCTTCGGCGGTCATTGGGGCTGCTTTAATTGATGTTGACATCAGTAGCTCCTAACTATTTTTATAAAATTGAACAACGCGCCAATTATGCGGTGAAAATTTTCATATAAATCCATTACTTAGGGTAATTCCTCATCAAATGAGATCGGGGTTTTCCCGAGTTTTACAATGTAATTGAGGTAAATAACAATAAATCACCAGGAGAGCAATATATGCAGCAAAAATGGGGTATTCGCGGGATGGCAGTAGCGCCACATTCCCTTGCATCAGAATCCGCTTTAGCAGTTTTAAGAGAAGGTGGTAACGCACTAGAAGCAATGATTGCTGCAGCGGCAACTATTGCGGTTGTCTACCCTCACATGAACTCTATTGGTGGCGACTCCTTTTGGGTGATTCATTCTCCAGGCAAAGCCATGGGAGGCATCGATTCATGTGGTGCTGCTGCAGGTCTAGCGACCAAACAGTGGTACGCAGAACGTGGCATCACCACAGCAATTCCATTTCGCGGGCCTGTGGCAGCCAATACGGTTGCCGGAACAATTTCAGGTTGGGGTGCAGCCCATCAGATTTCTAAACAGTCCCTCAAGGGGAGGATTCCCTTATCTCGCTTACTGGCTGATGCAATTGACTACGCTCAATCTGGCGTACCAGTGACTCATAGCCAATCTAGCCTAACAGCCAAAAAACGCGAAGAACTAACTCCCATACCTGGTTTTGCTGAGACTTTTTTAGTCGATGGCAAAGCACCTGCCGTGGGGAGCATCTTTAAGCAAGAGCGCCTCGCCAAAACATTAAGACAAATCGCCAGAAAAGGGACCGAAGATTACTACCGTGGCGATTTAGCTGAATTACTTGCAAAAGAATTAACTGATATCGGTAGCCCCCTGCGCTTGGATGACCTTCATCGCCATCAGGCAAAGTTGATCGATCCACTTGCGTTAAAACATAGCCTAGGCCATGTGTACAACATGACACCACCAACTCAAGGTGTTGTGTCATTAATGATCATCGGCATTTTGGATCAACTCAATCTCAAACGGTTCAAAGTTGATAGCGCTGAATATGTCCATCACTGTGTTGAGGCCACCAAACAGGCTTTCAAAGTACGTGACAAGTTCGTAACTGATCCTGCTTATATGGTAAAAAATGCTCAGTCATTCTTAGCGCCTGCATTTCTGAAGAAACTGGCCAAAAATATTGATCCTGAAAAAGCGCTTCCTTGGGGTCAAGGCAAGGGTCCTGCAGATACAATTTGGATGGGCGTGATTGACGGGCAAGGAAATTCTGTTTCCTTTATCCAAAGTATTTATCACGAGTTTGGTGCTGGAATCGTACTGCCCAAGTCGGGTGTCAATTGGCAAAACCGCGGCTGTAGTTTTTCCTTGGATCCAAAAACACTGAACCACCTAGAGCCGTATCGCAAACCATTTCATACGCTGAACCCAGCACTTGCGCTATTTAATGACGGTCGTCAAATGGTGTACGGCACGATGGGTGGTGATGGTCAACCTCAAACACAATGCGCAGTATTTACCCGCACCGCAACTTATGGCCTTGATCCGCAAGATGCGATTAGCCGTCCACGTTGGTTGCTAGGTCGCACCTGGGGTCAAACGAGCGATAGCCTCAAACTTGAATCCCGCTTTAGTCCCTGGGTTGCCAAAGAGTTGCATGCACTGGGTCATGAAATTGAAATGCTCGATGCATTCGATGAGACTGTCGGTCATGCGGGCTGCATCATTCGCGACCCTTCTGGGACCTTACGTGGTGGCTGGGATCCTCGCAGCGATGGTGCGGTTAGCGCGTTTTAGTAATGAACATTTTGGGTACGCGCAGATCCCAGTGAATAGCTGCTGCGCGTAGTCCGAAGATAGCTAACATACAAGACACCGAACCCTCAATGGTGTATTGGGGTATGAAGTTAAGAATGAGTACATAAACACAACAACCCAAAGTGACTGGAATGGCATACAGCTCGTAAGACATCAGAAGTGTTTTTCTGCCAGCTAAAATATCCCTCAGCAATCCGCCACCAATCGCAGTGACTACTCCCAAAATCACCGGACCTAGTGGCAAACCAAATCCCATATTCCAAGCTTTATCCGCACCAGCAATGCCAAACAGTGCGGCACCCAGTCCATCGATATATAGCATCCAACGATAAATTTGAGGTTGAGTAAAAAAAGATTCGGCAACAAAAGTAAGTATGCTTGCACCCAAAGCCAGCCATACATAAATTTGAGATTGAGACCAAAAGGTTGGGGTTCCTAGAATAATGTCGCGGACAGTACCACCGCCAATTGCTGTAATAACACCAAGTACCAAAACTCCAAAAATATCTACGCCGCGGTCAGCAATCGCCAACACACCCGTGATAGCAAATGCAATCGTGGCAATGATCCCAATCCAGAAATGAATATCTTCCATATAAAGACAGTCTAAAGCACTTCAAGCTCTGCTATTCCACCAAAGAAATAGTGAGAGGGTCAACAGTGAGCCCATCGTGGTCAACAAAACTACACGAGAAATGGTGCGACCATCAGCGCTGTAGTACTGCGCCAACATAAAAGGGCCTGTGCCGGTTGGTAACGCACTTAGAATGACCGCGGCATTTACCCAAAGCGACGGTAAATTCAAAATGGGGCTGGCGATTACCCAAGCAATCAGTGGCTGCACAATCAGCTTGCCAATACTCGGACCCCAAGCATCATGCGCTACTGTTTTCTGCTTTTGAATTAAAAATAAGCCAATTGACACTAGTGCACAAGGGCTAGCCGCTGCCGCTAGAAATGCAATCGATTGCTGGAGCGGATCGTACAAAGGTAAATTAGTAGAAGACCAAATCAGCCCTGCCACTGGAGCAATTAGCAAAGGATTAGAGCAAAGCGATGTGATTACGCTCAAGACAATATCGTGAGATTTTTTATGTGCAAGAGTACCGATTTCAATAAAGACGGTTGCCAAAGCAAACATACCAAACACAATGAATGTCGCAATCACTGCTGGAGCAAAGCCATCCTGACCTAATGCCAAAATACACAGTGGGATACCCATGTATCCAGTATTTGAATAGGATGCACTTAAACCAGAAAAACTCGCCAACGCCAAATCAGGCTTACGATACCAACTGATAAAAAATATAATGAAGTAAACAATTAAACAGCTGGTCGCAAAAGCCAAGATAAAGCCTGGCTGCCAAAGGGACTGCCAAGTACTGTTCGCTGCAAAGTTAAATAATTGAGCCGGCAAAGCAAGCCAAACTACAAAGCGATTGAGCTCAGTTGAAGCACTCTCGCCTAACTTCCCAGATCTACCGGAAATATATCCAATAAGAATCAGAGCAAAAACTGGTAGAACTACATTAAAAACGTAGAGCAATTTTTATGAAATTCTTTTGAGTGTCTTAGCATAGCGCTGCGCATTCTTCACATAACGCCCAGCGATATCTTCGATTTTTTTCATTTGCTCTGGTTCCAGCGTCTTTGCTACTTTTGCTGGTGATCCC
>CAIOIX010000127.1 GCA_903858445.1 uncultured beta proteobacterium | reverse complement strand
GATGCTGCGCAACATGTCTAATTCTCTTTTGGAGCATGAAGTGATTAAAACCACTTTGCCAAAAGCTAAAGAATTGCGCATGGTTGTTGAGCCCTTGATTACCCTCGGTAAAAAAGATAACTTGGCAAATCGTCGCTTAGCATTCAATCGCACACGTGATCGCGATATCGTAGCCAAACTCTTTACAGAGCTTGGCCCACGTTACGCAACACGTCCAGGTGGCTATCTTCGTATTTTGAAGTTTGGCTTCCGCCACGGTGACAATGCTCCAATGGCTTTAGTAGAGTTAGTGGATCGTCCTGAGGTTGAGGAAACAACTGTAGTTGAAGAGGCTTAAGCTCTTTAGCGACAATAAAAGCCAGGCTTCGGTCTGGCTTTTTTCATTTGTAGGGTTATAAATACAATATGGCTGATATTCAATCTCCCCAACTACTTGTCGTGGTGACCAGTTTTGCAAAGCTCGAGGATGCAAAAGTAATGGCGCGTAAGCTACTAGAAGCAGGATTATCAGCATGTGTTCAGATGACAGAAGGCATACATTCTCTCTATCGCTGGGAAGGTAAGATTTGCGAGGAGACGGAGACCATTCTCTCTGCTAAGACAGACGTGAGTAGATGGGAGGAGATCAGCGCTTTCATAAAAAGCCATCATCCCTATGAATTACCAGAATTAATGGGGATTGCCCCAGCAGAATATGATCAGGCATATGGTCAATGGGTTCAAGCCGAGGTAAATTCAAAGTCATGAAATTAATACAAAAGCTCTTCTACGTTGTAGCCTTACTAATTTCATTATCTAGCCCTGCATTTGCAAGTCCCGATTTTTTGACGCCAGAAAAAGCATTTCGGGTTGAGGCTACTTGGCTAGAGGGCTCCTCTCGTATCGAGCTTGAGTTCTCGCCGGCGAAGGGTTACTACCTCTATCAAGAGTCCCTGCATTTTCACGCTGGCTCAGAAATTAACCAGTTGACCACTTACAAACCTACCTTGCCGATGGGTATGGAAAAGTTTGACGAGACCTTTCAAAAGAAATTACAAATATATAAGCAGCCATTCATTGTTTCGTTTGATGCTAAGACTGCACTAGGAAAGCCTATCCATCTGGAGGTAGAGCTGCAGGGATGTGCAGAAGCAGGTATTTGTTACCCACCGATGACCTTGAAGTTTTTACTGGCTGGACCAGGTGTCAAATCTCAGCCAATTCCAGAGTTACTTGATGAGGTAAACAATCAGACCGTAACTAGAGAACTCAGCTTGATGGATTTGTGGCGTGAGCGTGATGACATTAATGCCATTAGCAATTTCCTTGCTAATACATCAAACACCTATTTATTTTTAGCCTTCTTTATTTTGGGTCTGGCACTGGCATTTACCCCCTGTGTCTTGCCCATGCTCCCCATTTTATCGAGCCTAATATTTGGGACTCAGGGTGGTAAGGCGGTCTCTAAGACTAGGGCTAGCTTACTAGCAATGGCTTATGTCCTAGGCATGGCAAGCATGTATGCCTTGGCCGGTGTATTAATGGCAGCCCTAGGTGGTAGCGTGCAAAGAGCATTGCAGAGCCCATTTGCCTTAGCTGGCTTTGCACTCCTTCTATTGGCCTTGTCTGGTAGTTTGTTTGGTCTGTATGACCTCAGACTACCCCAATCCTGGCATCAGCATATTGATCGAATTGCAGGGCGCCAAAAAGGAGGCAGCATCGTTGGTGCTTTTGCCTTGGGCGGAATTTCTACCTTGGTAGCAAGTCCCTGCATCACAGCCCCTCTCGCGGGCGTGCTGGCTTTTATTGCCCAAACTGGATCCATGACACTGGGTGCGAGCTTGCTCTTTGTGATGGCCCTAGGAATGGGTCTCCCCTTATTCTTTATTGCCGTCGAGGCGCGAATCTTGATTCCATCAACAGGGATTTGGATGATTTGGTTACAGCGTACTTTGGGAGTTTTATTGGTGGCAACCGCTTTTTGGATTGCCTCCCCACTATTTCAGGATGGTCGACTTTTTGGAAGTAGTCAACCTCTTAAGGACCAAGTAACACGTCAAATAGGTGGCGATCTTCGATTCACCATGATTCAATCGCCAGCTGACCTTGATCGTGAACTTGCAAAAGCGCAGGCTGAGAATAAATGGGTAGTGCTCGATTTCTATGCAGATTGGTGCATTAGCTGCAAGGAAATGGAAGTCAACACCTTTGAGAATCCTGCGGTGACAGCGCAGTTAAAAAAATTCATTTTGTTGCAAGCGGATGTCACAAAAAATAGTCCAGATAATCAAGCCCTATTAAAGCGTTTCGGATTATTTGGCCCGCCCGGTATTTTGCTGTTTGATCTCAACTCACAAGAGCAAAAAGATCAACGGGTGATTGGCTATATGCCTCCACAGCGTTTTCTGGAGCGGCTACAAAAAGCCACTCAATAAATGAGAAGATAGCTTCATCAAGAACAGTATGCCAAAAATACACTGTATCTATATGGCTCTTCAGGCGGGATTGCCGATGGTCGAAAAAGAATTTGTGCGACTTATTGCAGGCAAAGGGATTGTAGGGGATAGGTATGCAATAGGTCTTGGCGCATACTCAAAATCAAAGCCGCAGAAGATTAGAGATCTTTCCCTCATCACGCGTGAGGGCATTGAAGCTGCCAATCGGGAGTTAGGGGAAAAGGGTTCGAAACATTATCTTGATAACGAGACAAGAAGAAATATCGTTATTGAAGATATGGCACCAGAAGCGCTGAATAATTTAGTAGGGCAGGAGTTTTACTTGGGAACGGTCAAGCTTAAGGCTACCGAGCTGTGCATTCCCTGTGAGCGCCCAGCAAAACTAGCAAGCAAGACAAAGTTTCTTACGGCCTTCGAAAACAAAGGCGGCATTCGGGTCCAAGTTTTACAGGATGGCGATATCAGGGTCGGTGACCTACTCAGTACTACTTTACTTACTGAGTTTGATTAGTCTTGCTGCTTCCATCGCAAAATAGGTTAATACGCCATCTGCGCCAGCCCGTTTAAAGGCCAATAGCGATTCCATCATGACAGCATCGTGATCTAGCCAGCCATTTTGTGCTGCAGCCTTGAGCATGGCATATTCACCACTCACTTGATAGGCATAGGTTGGATATTCAAAGGTATCTTTCACTCTGCGCACAATATCTAAGTAAGGCATCCCTGGTTTAACCATTACCATGTCTGCGCCTTCGCTAATATCGAGAGCAACCTCATGAATGGCCTCATCGCTATTTGCAGAATCCATTTGATAGGTTTTTTTATCAGCCTTGCCTAAATTTTTTGCTGAACCAACGGCATCTCGGAAGGGGCCGTAAAAAGCAGATGCATATTTAGCAGAGTAGGCCATGATGCGTGTGTGAATTAAATTCTGCTTCTCGAGTGCTTCACGAATTTTTCCGATGCGCCCATCCATCATGTCTGATGGGGCAACAATATCAACCCCAGCCACCGCTTGAGCTACTGCTTGTTGCACCAAGATGGCAGTGGTCTCATCATTCAGAATGCGGCCTTCAGCATCTAAAACACCATCTTGACCATGGCTGGTATAGGGATCTAGGGCCACGTCGGTCATGATGCCAAGAGTGGGAAAACGTTTCTTGAGTTCTCGAACGGCCGTTGGAATTAATCCGTTGGGATTAAAAGATTCCTTGCCATCTGGTGTTTTTAAAGCAGCATCGATAACAGGAAATAAGGCCATTACCGGAATGCCTAGGGCTACACACTCTTGTGCTATTGGAAAAAGTAAATCTAATGACACGCGATTTACGCCAGGCATAGAGGCTACGGCTTGTGATTGATTTGAACCCTCAAGCAAAAAGACCGGGTAGATGAGGTCGTTAGCGCTCACACTATTTTCTTGCATCAAACGACGCGACCAATCATCACGCCGCATGCGACGGGGACGATGGGCTGGGAAATGTAATAGAGTGTTAGCTGGTGATTTCATCTTCTTTAGTCTCTGCTTCGAATAACCATTTAAGCACTAAATGATCTGCCTCTTCAAGCCCAATACGCTTAGTGCTTGAGAATAATTGTGCTGTTAGTTGTTTAGAGTCACCCACGCCGCCTGGAAGCGCTGGGTCGTATTGTTGCAACTGTTTGGTTACCGCTTCAAGCGTGTGTTTGCATTCGGTTTTATTAAGCTTGTCGCATTTACTCAATAAGACGTGAATTGGTTTACCTGTTGGCACAAACCATTGAATCATTTGCTCATCCAGATCCGTAATGCCACGGCGGGCATCCACAATGAGGATCATCCCCACCAATTGCTCTCGTACTTGTAGGTAATCACTAAGCAGACCATTCCAGTGGTATTTAGTTTCCCGATTGACTGCAGCGTACCCATAACCAGGTAAATCTACCAAATAGGCCAAAAGATCATCTTTTGCAAAAAGTCCAAAATAGTTAATATGCTGCGTGCGACCAGGTGTTTTGCTGGAAAAAGCCAATCTTTTTTGGTTGCAAAGGACATTAATAGCGCTAGATTTGCCCGCATTTGAGCGGCCGGCAAAGGCAACCTCACGCAATGGGGTGCTGGGCAGGCAATGGGTATCATTGACTGTGGTTGCGAAACGGGCTTGAAAGAGTTTAGACATGTCCAGAAGCTATTGTAAAATCACGCAAAATCATGAAATATCTCATGGTGTTGGGTAAAAGGTTGTAAATGTAGGGCCCAAACACTTTTAGGAATTTTTGCCAAGGTAAACATAATG
>CAIOIX010000126.1 GCA_903858445.1 uncultured beta proteobacterium | reverse complement strand
GTGTCCTACTAACAATGTTGCTGTAGCCCTTAGCCTGGAGATTGCGCACAATACTTGATCCCACCATGCCGCGATGGCCTGCTACATATATTTTTTGACTTAAATCAGTGCTCATGCTTTATCTTTTTTAATTCTTGATCATTAATCTTCTTTTAACGCTCTTTTAATTTTCTTTGCCCACTGCTACTGAGTAGCCATGCTTACTTAATAAGGCATGTTGCTGGGCTTTTTCTAAATCATTGGCTACCATCTCAACAATCATTTGATCAAGAGTAATCTCTGGAACCCAGCCGAGTTTTTCTTTTGCTTTAGTAGGGTCACCAAGAAGAGTTTCTACTTCGGTAGGACGGTAGTAGCGTGGATCAATTTGCACAATCACATCACCGACTTTTAAGGCTGGGGCTTTATCGCCAACAATCTCGGCAACGATGGCCTTTTCATTCTCGGCGGCGCCCTCAAAACGCAGGGTGACACCCAATTGTTTGGCACTGCGGGTAATAAATTCGCGCACAGTGAACTGCACACCCGTCGCAATGACAAAATCATCGGGTTTATCTTGTTGGAGCATGAGCCACTGCATGCGTACATAGTCTTTAGCATGGCCCCAGTCGCGCAAGGCATCAATATTGCCCATGAAAAGGCACTTCTCTAATCCTTGGGAAATATTTGCTAAACCACGGGTAACTTTACGAGTTACGAAGGTTTCACCACGGCGTTTAGATTCGTGATTAAAGAGGATGCCGTTACACGCATACATGCCATAAGCTTCCCGGTAGTTCACGGTAATCCAGTAGGCATACATCTTGGCTATGGCGTAAGGGCTTCTTGGATAAAACGGGGTTGTTTCTTTTTGTGGGATTTCTTGTACTAGGCCGTAGAGCTCGGAAGTCGATGCTTGGTAAAAACGGGTTTTCTTTTCCAGCCCTAAGATTCGGATGGCTTCTAACATGCGTAGAGGTCCCATCGCATCTACGTCAGCGGTGTATTCAGGGGACTCGAACGAGACGGCTACGTGGGACTGGGCACCTAAGTTGTAGATCTCATCAGGCTGGCACAACTTAATGATGCGTACCAAGTTGCTGGTATCGGTTAAATCACCATAGTGAAGGATGAGATCAGGGTGATTAACGTGGGGGTCTTGATACAGGTGGTCAATGCGCTCGGTATTAAAAGAAGAGGCCCGGCGCTTAATGCCATGAACAATGTAGCCCTTCTCTAATAAAAACTCGGCAAGGTAAGAGCCGTCTTGGCCGGTGATACCGGTAATTAAGGCTACTTTTTTCTGATTAGTCATTGATCTACTCTTCTTTAATAATTTTGATTTTTTTGGTTGGCACGCTTAACTGCGCCCATACGTATCTTCAAAACGCACAATATCGTCTTCACCTAAGTAGCTACCCGATTGCACTTCAATGATCTCGAGTGGTGTTTTTCCAGGGTTCGCAAGGCGATGGGTTTGTCCTTGCGGGATGTAAGTACTTTGGTTTTCGGTGAGCATGATTACCTGATCGCCATTAGTTATTTCTGCTACACCTTTAACGACAATCCAATGCTCGGCTCGGTGGTGGTGCATTTGTAGGGATAGGCTCGCACCTGGTTTTACCTGGATACGTTTGACTTTAAAGCGCTCACCTTCATCGACACTGTCGTACCAACCCCACGGTCTTGCGACCTTGCGATGCAGGTTCTTTTCTTCGCGTTTTTGCGCTTCTAATTGATTGACGATGTTTTTAACATCTTGACTCTTTGAGCGATCAGCCACCATCACCGCATCAGCCGTTTCGATAATGATGAGGTTCTCGACTCCTACTGCACTGACCAAACGACTACTAGCGTGTACTAAGGAGTTCTTGGAGTTAGTGAGTAAGGTATCACCAGAAGTGACATTGCCTGCTTGATCTTGTTTGCCTACTTGCCAAACAGCATCCCAAGCACCTAAGTCATTCCAACCCGCATTGAGTTCCACCATCTTAATGGGGAACTGAGTTTGACCCTGTGCGCTAGGACACTTTTCTATTACGGCGTAGTCAATGGACTCACTGGGGATAGCCTTAAAGCGCTCTTTGTCTGGGCGTATAAATTGGGCGTCGCCATTGGCATCTTGCGCTTTATCTTGCCAGGCTTTTTCAGTAGCCTCCAAAATATCGGGGCGAAACTCTTTTAAGGCGGCTAGCCAAACACTGGCTTTGAGCACAAACATGCCACCATTCCAAAAGTAACCACCCTCTTCTAGATATTGTTTGGCTGTTGGAGCATCAGGCTTTTCGACAAAGCGCTCAACGGTAAATTGGCCGGAATTTTTTCCAACTTTACTACTTTTGGTTTTGATGTAGCCATAGCCTGTTTCGGGGGCGGTTGGGGTGATGCCTAAAATGGCGATTGCACCTTCTTTGGCAATACCTACAGCTTGCTGCAATGCTTTAGTAAAAGCGGAGCCATCTTTAACAGTTTGATCTGCCGGGGTTACTACCAGAATGGGATCATTGCCTTGGTCTTGCGCATACAGGGCGGCAAGCGTTAATGCTGGGGCAGTATTTCTGCCGGAGGGTTCGAGTAATAAAGTAGCTTGGACATTATTGAGCTCACGAAGCTGATCCAGCGCCAAGAAACGATGGTCTTCGTTAGTGACGATCAGGGTGCGACCTAACTCTATTTCGGAATCACTAATAGCGTGAATACGCTCAATCGCTTGTTGAAAAAGACTCTGACCAGAGCTATCACCCGAAAGAATCAAGAATTGCTTGGGAAAGCCTGAGCGAGATAGGGGCCAAAGCCGAGTTCCAGAGCCGCCACACAGAATTACTGGCAATACTTGAGTCATCAATTCTTACCCTGTTTTAGTAGTTATTTATCTTAAATAACTCGTTCTTGATTTTAAAGCCTTCCCATCATTTAAAAATTTATTAGAATAGGTTTAGTGCAATATAAGCGCCCTTGAGACGAAATAAGGCTTATTCATTAGGGCTTACTTAAAACTAAAACTTTAGGAGTCAATGATGACCACAGCCAACGCACCAAAAATCAATGTACGCAATTCTGTTTCTGAATGCTCTCAGTCCTTACGCAAGGAAAATGAAGGTAAATTCCGAAATTACAGTATTAAAGACTGTATCGCATCGATTGCAGCCTCAAAATTAAAATAATTAGATACTTTTAGGCAATTTTGCCTGCAGAAAGACATAATTAGTCGCTAAGAGCTTTAATGGAGCAAGAAAATAGCCACCCTAGGGTGGCTATCTTTTGTTGGAATATATTCCCAGTCAACAACTGGATAACTTAAGCCTTTTTAGCATAAGCAGAGCACCAGCCTTTAGCTGAAACTTGCTTGCCTGCAAACAGTGCGCAACCGCCAGCAGCAGAACCGGCAGCGCCTTGATAGAGGGCGCAACTGCTACAAGCTTGTGGAGCAGCATATTTAGCATACTTCGCTTTGTCTACTTTAGAAGCATCAGCCTTGTAACCCAATGCTGCAGCTTGTGGATCTGTTTCAGCAACCATCGCTTGAGCTTGTACTTTGCTGTTTAAAGCCAAAGTAGCAGCGCCAGCGGCGGACATGATCATAAATTGACGGCGGGTAGTTTTCATATTGACTCCAGAGGGTTAATTAACAAATACAAAGGGAATACAAAGCAGAGTGAATATAGTGCGCTTAAAGATCACTTCATCAGCAATTAAATGGATCATAGAACAGTTGTAATAGCTTCACTATGATCTCTTTAAGTAATTGATTTATATGGAGTATTTGTTGAGAATTGTTCTCAACTATTCACTCGAGCAGATGCAGGTTTCCAGCTTTAAACCAAGTCAGAATCTAGATTAACGCTTCTCAAGCAATGAGAGGAACTCACGTCGCAAGTTGGAGTCTTTCAAGAAAGCACCTCGCATGACGCTATTGACCATTTTGGAGTCGCGATCTTTCACACCACGCCACTGCATGCAGAAGTGGTCAGCATCCATCACGATAGCTACACCAATAGGTTTGATCTTTTTCTCAAGCATATCGGCCAACTCCACAACAGCCTCTTCCTGAATTTGGGGGCGACACATCACCCACTCAGTTAAACGAGAGTACTTGGATAAACCAATTAAGGCGGACTCCTTACTTGGCAAGACGCCAATCCAAATGCGGCCCATGATGGGGCACAGGTGATGAGAGCAGGCACTGCGAACGGTAATCGGGCCAATGATCATCAACTCATTGAGGCGACTGACATTTGGAAACTTCGTTAAGGTTGGTTGCTCTATATAGCGCCCATTAAATACCTCCTTAACAAACATCTTGGCAACACGCCTGCTGGTATTTTGGGTGTTGTGATCACTCTCTGTATCAATGACCAAACTCTCCAATACCGCCTGCATCTTTTCAGCCACCTCATCCACTAAACCATCTAATTCACCAGGCTTAATAAACGCAGCAATATTGTCATTAGCATGAAAGCGGGCCTTTTGCGCCTCAATTCGACGACGGATGACTACCGATAACGGCAATCCCGCATCTTCTTTGGATACCGCTTTCACTGGCACTGTTTTAACTATTCCCTTGGTGCTGGATACTTTGCTTGCCGGCTTGGTTGCCAGCTTCGGTGCTGACTTAGTTGCTAATTTAGCTGCTGCTTTAATCACAATTTTTTTGGTGGGCATAAATTTTTCTAAACAATTTCCGTAGTGAATCTATATCTGGAAGAAGATCGCAACAACGCACACTATTCCGCTATAACCAGAATAGCCAGAAGTTCCAGAATATCCGCTATAGCCGCTCGTTCCGCTATAGCCAGAGTATCCAGAAATTCCACTGGTTCCCGAGTATCCCGAATAACC
>CAIOIX010000125.1 GCA_903858445.1 uncultured beta proteobacterium | reverse complement strand
GCCACTTCAGAGATCGGCGTAAAGCTTTGGACGGGGTCGTAATCTACCTTTTTATAGAGATTAGGCAGCATTGTCAGGATGCTGTCGTTAAAGGCGCCTAAAACATAACCATCGGGCGCACTCTGAGCAACCTTGCCTGCACCTATGAGCCCCGCACCACCAGGAAGATTTTCAATGGTGATCGCTTGACCTAAATTCTCGCCCATCTTCTGCTCAATAGGCCGCATCAACAAATCGACACCGCTGCCAGCTTGCAGGGGCATGATGGTTTGGATGGTACGGCTAGGGTAAGAGCTTTGTGCTTTTACAGGCGCAACACAAAGCAAACCTGTTGTACCCAGCAGGAGAGTGGAAAGTAACAATGATTTGATATTCATGACGTCTCGATTTAAGTTATTAGATAGCATTCTGGTGATGCTTGCCCTTATCTTAGCGTAATAAATAAGAACCAATAAGCACTTAGTTACCCTGTAAAAGTAGAAACTTGGGTTGGTATTGAAAAGCCATAAGAGAAACTAAATCTGTCAGTTAGATCATCATTTCCAATGCTCAGAATAGTGTTTTAGGTTTAAAAATATTCATAATTAAGTAAGTTGATGTGATTGGAGAGTCTACAACCCTGCTTAATGTGTCGGTTGTGACTATAAAATAAGGCCCTATGAACCCCCAACTTCAATTAATACTTCAACAAGCTATACAAGCCTTTCAAGAGGGTAATTTTGATAGCGCAGATTTAACTTTAAAAAGGGTTATACAGATTGATTCAAAAAATCTACCAGCCTTACACATTCTTGGCTTAATAAAGGCATCGCAGGCTAAATATGGTGAAGCTGCTGATTTTCTGGGTAGGGCTGCTCGGATTCATCCTAATGATGCTTCCATCCAATACAACTTAGCGAAGGCCCTTGCAGATTTTGGGTCCCATAAAGAGTCTATACCCCATCACAAAAAAGCAGTTGAATTGGCGCCCAATAATCCAGACGGTTGGCTTAATTATGGAAAAACCTCATCTAATTTGGGTCGTTATGAGGAGGCTTTAGCTTGGTACGACAAAGCATTAAGTCTCAAGCCTGATTACTTGGAAGCCAAATTAAATAAGGGTGCGACTCTTAAAGAGCTCAAACAGTATGGGGCAGCTATAGAATTTGCCGAGCAAGTCTTGGCAATAAATCCTAATTTGGCAGAAGCATGGTCAAACAAAGGAACTGCCTTAAATGCACTCAAGCAGTATGACGAGGCGATTGTGCATTACGACAAAGCATTAAGTCTCAAGCCTGATTATGCGGAAGCATGGTCAAACAAAGGAACTGCCTTAAATGCACTCAAGCAGTATGACGAGGCGATTGTGCATTACGACAAAGCATTAAGTCTCAAGCATGATCATGTAGAAACATGGTCGAACAAAGGAGCTGCCTTAAATGCACTCAAGCAGTATGACGAGGCGATTGTGCATTACGACAAAGCATTAAGTCTAAGTCCTGATTATTACGAGGCATTAATTAATAAGGGGCACGCCTTCATTGGCCTGAATATGCCAGATGAAGCGCTTACTAGTTATAAAAAGGCTATGCACATTAAGGGCGACTATGTAGGTTTAGCGGGACATATTTTGTACACGAAATTAAAGCTGTGTGATTGGACTAATTGGACGGCAGATCTGGTCAAGTTTGAAAATGAGCTTCAAGATAATGAAAAACCAGCAGATCCATTTATAGCGTTACTGTTATCCGATGATCTTGCAAAGCAAAAAAAAATTTCAGAAATTTATGCAGAAGAAATGTTCAGTAAAAGAGGTGAACTTGGTCCTATAGTTAAAAAGCCTGCACAAGATAAGTTGCGTCTGGGATATTTCTCATCTGATTTGTATTTTCATCCAGTTGCCATATGGCTTTCGGAGCAACTAGAGCATCATGATAAAGCTCGCTTTGAGTTATTTGCCTTCTCATTTAATCAGGTAAAGGATCCCATGCGCGCGAGACTTGAGAACGTTTTTGACCACTTTATTGAGGTAGACGGCAATTCTGACCTTGAAGTTGCCAAGCTTTCTCGTGATCTGGGAATTGATATAGCATTTGATCTCTGTGTGTATACGGGAGATGCTCGCCCTGGTATTTTTGCTATGCGTGCCGCCCCAATTCAAGTTAGTCATCTCGGGTTTCCTGGCACTTCAGGCTCTAAATATATTGATTACACCGTTATTGATGTGCATACCATGCCTGAACACTTAAAGCACTTCTATACCGAAAAGATTGCATATCTACCATGCGTGTATACATATGATAGACAGCGCCAGATTAGCGCTGAACTGTTAAGCCGACAGCAATTTGGTTTACCTCAGAATGGTTTTGTATTTACTTGCCAGAATGGAATTCAAAAGATTACCCCAGAAGTTTTTGGTATTTGGATGGATATTTTGAAGACTGTGCCCAAAAGCGTGCTGTGGCTAATGCAGCCAAATCCCACCGCTACACATAATCTGATAAAAGAAGCCCTCAGTCATGGTGTTGAAAGTGATCGCTTGGTATTTACAAAGCGTGAAGTTGTAGAGTCAGATCAAGAGCAAGTACGCATTAACCGCTACTTAGCGAGCTATAGATTGGCGGATTTGTTCCTTGATACTTGGCCATACAATGCTGGCACTACTGCAGCAGATGCCTTATTTTCGGGATTGCCTGTATTGACAAAGGCGGGACTCAGTCCAGTTTCGCGGATGGCTACAAGTGCCTTGGAAGCCATTGAAATGCCAGAACTTATAACAAGTTCGGCAGCGGAATACCGCAGCATGGCTATCGACCTAGCAACTAATCCACAACTGTTACGAGAAATTAGAGATAAGCTCGCAAGAAATAAATTGACGACCCCATTATTTGATTCATTGACCAATACTCGGTATTTAGAATCTGCTTACGAAAAAATGTATGAGCGTTACCAAGCAGGTTTAGCGCCTGACCATATATTTATTGAGTAGTTAGATTGCGCGATTTTCCTGGTCTTGGCTTCTGAGCCCCTCGCATCTTATTCCGATTGCAAGCTTTACTAGGTAAAGCTTGCGCTATTTAAGATACCGACTTGACCATATCTTCCACGACCTTCTTCGCATCACCGAAGACCATCATGGTTTTATCCATGTAGAAGAGTTCATTGTCTAAGCCAGCATAACCAGCAGCCATCGAACGTTTGTTAACGATGATCGTTTTAGCTTTGAAGGCTTCCAAGATTGGCATACCGAAGATTGGACTACCAGGAGTACGAGCCGCAGGATTGACAACGTC
>CAIOIX010000124.1 GCA_903858445.1 uncultured beta proteobacterium | reverse complement strand
TTATTCAGATGGAAATTGTTCTATGGCAGCAAATGGTGCTAATCAAGCTGAAGATCTACAACCAATAATTGACTATGCCCATACCCTTTCATTTGTGGATAAAAATCAAACACTTGTTGTTGGCCAATCTCATGGCGGATGGACAACATTGGCGTTTGGTGCAAGTGGGCCTGATAAATCTGTAAAAGGCCTGGTAAATTTTGCTGGTGGATTGAAGAATGACAGTTGCGGGGGCTGGCAGTCTGACCTTTATAGAACTTCCGCTGTGTTTGGGCGTAAGACTACTATCCCAACAATATGGTTCTATGGAGATAACGATTCCTATTTTTCTAGAGATGTTTCTGATGCAATGTATGAGAATTACAAAGCAGGAAATCCGCAGTCTCAGTTTGTAGCTTATGGGCGTTTTGGCTCAGATTCTCACGGGCTATTTGCAAGCAAGGATGGTAGGTCTGTTTGGGAACCTTTTCTCACTAAATTTCTTGTTTCTATTGATATGCCATCAAAGCTGGTAAATGCAAAATATGCACCCGCCCCAATGACCCCTTACCCACCAAAATCAGATTTTGCCTCTATTAATGATGTTGAGAAAGTTCCTTTTATTAAAGAAAATGGAAAAGAGGCGTACAAATTATTTTTAACGAAACCATTTCCTAGGGCATTTGTAATTAGCGGGAAGGGAAATTACGCTTGGGAGTTTGGTGGAGAAGATCCAATTGATGAGGCGTTAACAAGATGCGAGAGTAGGGCAAATGAGAAATGTAAGATATATGCAGTGGATGACTTTATTGTCTGGTAGATTCCTCTTTCCCATTTATCAAATCTTTAAACTTCCTACCGCCCTAGGTAACCTTCTTTGTTTTGGGTAGGTGGAGCGCGTTTCCGGGACTGAACAAACTTCCCTATTAGATTCTCACCCTTGAGGATGACTCGGGCTTGCCACTTATCGTTGCGGTTACGTATTGATGCCATTTTTCCTCTCCAGTTGGACAGGAAATAGACCGAGTGATTTTTTACGCTAATTTAAGCCAATGAAAAAGGACGGATGTCAGTGATTAATAGCCCACCAACTACCGCCCTATATGACTTGCGTGACTGCGAGATCACGCAAAAAACCTAGCTAACGAAACTTACTCAACCGCCTTAACCATCTCTTCTACCACCTTCTTCGCATCACCGAAGACCATCATGGTTTTATCCATGTAGAAGAGTTCATTGTCTAGGCCAGCATATCCAGCTGCCATCGAACGCTTATTCACGATGATGGTTTTGGCCTTAAACGCCTCCAAGATTGGCATGCCAAAGATTGGGCTGCCAGGAGTACGAGCTGCTGGATTCACCACGTCGTTTGCACCAAGCACCAAAACCACGTCAGCCTGACCGAAGTCGCTGTTGATATCTTCCATTTCGAATACTTGATCGTATGGAACTTCAGCTTCAGCCAAGAGTACGTTCATGTGACCAGGCATACGACCTGCTACTGGGTGAATTGCGTACTTCACAGTCACGCCATGATGAGTCAACTTCTCAGTCAATTCTTTTAGAGCGTGTTGAGCGCGAGCTACTGCCAAGCC
>CAIOIX010000123.1 GCA_903858445.1 uncultured beta proteobacterium | reverse complement strand
GTATCACCAGTAATCGCAACACACTCACCCGCTTCAATCAGCAGACTCAGTTTGTCAAATATTTTGCTTGTACTACCAGGGAATTGATAGCTGATGTCCTTCAATTCAATCGATGACGGAATCAGCTCTTCACCAAAGGCGTGGATCTCTTCTCCATCATTTAAGGTCGTGCTCGCAGGCAAGCCTGGCATAGCCAAGGTTTTTGCCAAGCCGTCACGTAATACCTCGTCTTGCTGAAACTTAGTCCACATGCCGCCCAAACGCTGTAACGGCGCTAGCGAGCGCATGCCGAGCAATACGCAGGCTGCCAACTCACCATTGGTGAGATGGTGCGTAATAACAAGATATGCACCTAGGGCAACTATTAGGGTAGTTAAGAGTGGTGAGAAAACATTACCAACGCCCGAAGCCATATCCCCCGCATAAGTCATGCGCGCCATGATGCGAGCACTACTTTCTTGCAGGCGCTCATAGCGACGTAACATCAATGATTCCATCGACATGGATTTCATCGTATGAACATTACTCAAGGTTTCGTTTAAGAAATTACTACGCCGTAAGTCTGCTATCTTTTGCTCTTTGATAAGCTCAGGATCGCTACGCCCCATCTTCCAAGTGATGTACACAAATACTGCGTACCCAACCGTGACTAATAAACCAATCCAAATGTTGAGAATAAAAATAATCAATAGGTACAAGAAGGTAAATGGCAAATCCATCAATTGTTGGAAGGTTTGACCAGAGTAGTGGTACTTCAAACTGGAAACAGATTTAAAGCTCTCCATCACCGCACCAGTGCCCTGGCGCTCAAACTCATGCAAAGGCTCTGCCAATACTCGCTCGGCCACCTCCATCATCGCTTTGTGTTCAAAGCGGGCAGAAATCCAGGCAGTGGTGTAAGAGCGCGCCACTCGAGTGATGGACTCCAATGCCACCGCAATACCAACTGTGATGGCAAATAAACCTAAGGTATCCATAGACTGATGCGGCAAGATACGGTCATACAACTGCAACATCAACAATGGGAATGCTAAGGCCAGTAAATTGATCACAATACTGGCAGCCAAAATCGTTTTCTTCTCTGTATCAAATGGGGACAACATGCCCACCAGCTTTTGCAACTCGGTTTGATTGCGGATTTGATGAATCCGCGCACCCAATACGTCCATCTCGCCTTTAAATTCGGACCACTCAATGCTGGCACGTGCCCGTAATGCAATCCAACGCTCTTTTAGAAGCGGAACCCAATGGCTAGGCTTGGCTTTTGGCAAATGGGCATTGAGTAAATGCTTCGCTCTTTGCTGATCAAAGGCCTTGCTCTCTTTTAAAACCCGATTCTTACTTTGTAGATGAGACCAAACCGATTCAATATCCGATTTAATAATGGAATACAGGGCAATTGCGCCGATCTTTAACGCGTGGCCACAATACTGCATGGCGACCCAAATCTGTTGTAATGTTTTCTTCATTATTTACTCTCCTGAGTAGCAGGAGTGAATATGATTTCAGATGCAAACTCACGCATAGTAATAGGAGATTCCAGCGCTTTTAAACCGCTACCAGGTAATGGCACACCACTACCGCGATAACTTGCCTGACCTGCTGGGCTTACCACCAAATCTGGCTTGTGCCCAAATACTGAATCTGCGTTATTGGCTTTCTCAACCCAGCTGGCGTCTGCTTTAGGTAGAGAACCACCACCTAAGCAGGGATCATTATCTAACTTCATACCGCCGCCAATCGCTTTATAGAGATTGACCGATGCAATTAACTGATCACTTCGACCGGTAATAGCAGCATCTTCAGAGGCAATCACGGTTCTTTGAATTTCATATAACTGGACGTAGTCCATACCGCCACGCTCAACTACCTTAGCGCTCATTACCGCCAAACGTTGAGCCCGTTTACGAGAATCATTTAATGCGGCATATTGCTGAGCAGTCAATGCCACGCCTGATAAACCATCTTCAACATCACGCATTGCACCAACCACAGTATTAGCATAGCTTTCCAGCAATTCCACATTTTTTGCACTAGCTAACTGAATTTGTGCACGACGCTTACCAGCATCAAAAATGTTTTGCACTAAGTTAGATGTGATGTTGTAGAACAAGCTTTGGGGCATGGTTAATTGCGATAGTAAGAAACTGCCATAGCCACCGCCACCAGTAATGGCAAAGGTCGGAAATAGGTTTGCCCGCGCTGCGAGTAGGTCTGCTTCAGCTCCCTCTAATGAGGCTTCTGCCCTGCGGATGTCAGGACGACGGCACAATAAATCGGATGGCAAGCCCGGCGCTACGATGGGCGCATTAAATTCCTCAACGGATTTCGCTTTAATTTTGATAGACGATGTAGTGGTGCCTAGGAGTGCAGCCAAACGATTAATGGCCCTTTCTCTCTGGAGCTTTAAGCCGGTAACCAAGGCATCCGTATTGTTTTCCAAAATCAACTGCTGGGATAAGTCGATCAAAGTGGCATCACCCAGATCAACCCTGCGCTCAATACCTCTACCAACACCGCGAATGGCCTCCAAGTTGCGTTCGCTGACCGCAATGCGCTCATCTAATGAAACTACCTGGAAATACACTGTCATTACATCGCCAACCAAACTCAAGGCTACTGCTTGGCGATTGAATTCACTAGCTAAGGCTTGTGAGAAAGCTGACTGCGTGTCAAAGCCCTTTTTACCCCATAGATCAACTTCATAGTTCACCAGTGCGCCTGCTTGCCATAAAGGCTGTGAACCCCACTGCGAGCTATTGGATGCATAACCAGGCCCTGGAACTGGCGCCTGATTACCGTATCGGACATTGGCATCTAAGGTTGGGTACTGTGCAGATTTCACAATATCTGCTTGTGCTCTTGTTTGCGATACGCGTGCGATGGCAATACGCAAATCAAAGTTATTGGTTAAGGCAGTTTCTACAATGCCATTGAGTTCTTCGCTACCAAAGTCTTGCCACCACTGCTCTTTAGGGCGGGGTAATTGCTGATTAATAGGTGTTTTATAAGCCGTAGGTAACCAACCAACATAAGTTGGTCCTGTTGGTGGATCACCCTCCCGCTGCATAAGCGAAGTACAGCCCGAAAGCGCTAAGCTAGAGCAAACTAAATAGATGGGTAAGTGCTTGGTACAAAAGCGGTAAGCACTTATTTGGCGAGGCTTCATCAAAAAATTAACTTTAGTTATAGACGAGGGTCTATTAGATCGAACTTAATCCCTATAACCAATGGTTGTAATAAGCTTATTTGTATGGTTTTTATGTACTATTAAAAGGAGTAGATTTCTACTAAATAAATCCACTTAATTGTGTAGATAATCAAATTCATCTATTTAAATGATGTTTGGCACTACTTTGAACCAGAAAACGGTACTAAATGACTTCTTAAGCATTGGCGCCTCACTCTCCAGTGAGAAGGACATCCAACAGCTATTAGAAAACATTATCCAAACGGCAATGCGCTTTACCAATGCCGACGCTGGAAGTATTTACCTGATTCAGGAAAACCAAACCCTCAATTACGAGATCGTCCATACCAAAAGTAGAGACCTTCATTGGGGTGGCACCAGTGGAACGCCAATTGACGCATCCCCCATTCCCCTCTTTCTCTTGGATGGAGAGCCAGATCTCACCCGAGTAGCCTGCTATGCCTTTCACCGGGCTGAAACCGTCAATATTGCGGATGTGTATAACGCCACGGGTTTTGATTTTTCGGGAACACACAAGCTTGATGTTAGAAATGGTTATCGGTCTCAGTCATTCTTGACGATTCCGATGAAGAATCATGAGTCAGAAGTCATTGGTATTTTGCAATTAATTAATGCAGTAGATCCGTTTGCCGGCAATATCATCCCTTTTTCTGCAGCCAACCAATCGCTCGCTGAAGCGCTGGCATCACAAGCAGCAGTTGCCCTGACAAACCGAAATTTAATCAATCACCTTGAAAAACTATTTGAATCATTCATTAGTTTGATCAACCATGCGATTGATGATAAGTCCCCCTATACAGGCGGCCACTGCAATCGCGTTCCAGACCTCACAATGATGTTGGCTGATGCCGTCAATCGCAGTAAGGTCGGCCCACTGAGCACCTTCTCGCTCACAGAAGAAGATCGCCACGAATTGAAGATTGCCGGCTTACTACATGATTGCGGCAAGATCACCACCCCAGTTCATGTGGTCGACAAAGCCACCAAGCTAGAAATGATTTTTGATCGCATTCATTTAATCGAAACGCGCGCGGAAATTATTTATCGAGATATTCAGTTGCTCGAAACAAGCGGAAAAATTTCCACTGAAAGCGCTCTGCAAAAACGCGAACAACTGATTGATGATTGCAATTTTTTATGTCATTCCAATATCGGCGTCGAATCCATGAGGGATCAGGATATCGCCCGCGTTTATGAAATAGCCGAACGCTATCGCTGGGAAGATATCTCCGGTAAACGGCACGACTTTTTAGACGCAGATGAAATTGTAAACCTCACCATTCGGGCGGGCACGCTTACTCCTGCAGAGCGGCAGATTATTAATCACCATATTGACTCCACCATCAGCATGCTGGAGAAGCTTCCTTGGCCAAAACACCTCAAAAATGTTCCTGAGTATGCTGGTGGTCACCATGAGCGCATGGATGGCAGAGGCTATCCAAAAGGTTTGAAGCGTCATGAAATGTCTGTGCAGGCCCGCTGCATGGGGATTGCAGATATCTTTGAGGCCCTCACTGCTCAGGATCGCCCTTATAAGAAGGGTAAGACACTCAGTGAATCACTCAATATTTTGGGCAAGATGAAGCTCAATGGGCATGTAGACCCCGATCTATTTGATATTTTTATATGGGAAAAAGTCTACGCAGAATATGCTGAGAAATTCCTAGAAGAGCATCTGATTGATGAGATCGATCTCAATGCCATTCCGGGATACATTCCACCGCCAACAGGGCGTTAAGCGGGACTGCTACTTAGTACAAACGGGTATTACTCACCCGTCTAATTTCAGCGACTGCCAATTGACCAATGTCACGCATCTTTTCATGCTTGTCTTGATTTAAATCTAACAGTGATTCAATTTGGGCATAAGAGGATTGAATAAAGCGATCACCATTCTCTTGACTCTTGCGAATGACCCCAAACTCAATGCGGCTACGCTCTTCTGTCGTGAGCCTGCTAATTAAATTCTTAGTTGCCCAAATACTGCCGTGTCTTGCAAAATCACTTAAGCGTGATGCTTGATTAATCGTATTGCCCAACACAGCAAATTCAACGTGATTAGCGGATTGGAACGTTCCCAACCATTCTTGGCCTTCATGTAAACCAATATTGAGCTGTAGCTCGGTAAACCAATTTTTGCGCGCCTGCCATTCAGCACTAATTTTACGCATAGCTATACGTAGCTCATCTGCGCAAGCAACAGCATTAAATAAATAGTTACTTTCAGGCTGAGGGAAGAAGTAATACACCACGCCGTCGCCAACGTGCTTACCG
>CAIOIX010000122.1 GCA_903858445.1 uncultured beta proteobacterium | reverse complement strand
TGGTCGATGCGGAGGACTTCAGCCGAAATAACTTGGCCGGTCTTCATATTCGATCGGGTTAATGATTCTTCAAATAGTTCTGCAAATGATTCAGACATTTATATATTCACTTTGTGCCGCCAGAAGGCCTGACGGGTTAGATTAAAAAAGCCCCAAGAAACACGCTAAATTAGAAAATCGCGTTGTAGAGTTTCCTAAGACACCAAAACGACTGCTTTACTACTACTTCTAATACCCACCCAAGACCTAAGCTGCTTTAGATCGATACCAATCCAAAACCGTCTTAACTGCTTGATCTACCGATAAATCTGATGTTTCAAGCACTTGAGCCCCTTCTGCAATCAGCAAGGGAGCGGTGCCTCGACTACTATCGCGGGCATCGCGCTCTTGCAAGTCTCGCAACAAGTCCTCAAGTTTAGCAGAAATTCCCTTAGCTATCAATTGCTTATACCGTCGTTCCGCCCTAGCCTCGGCCGTAGCAGTGAGGAAAACTTTCACAATAGCATCTGGAAAGATCACGCTGGCCATGTCCCTGCCGTCAGCGACTAAGCCTGGCGCCTTGCGAAAAGCATGCTGGAGACCCACTAAAGCTCGCCTTACCTCGGGATGCGTCGCCAAAGTCGATGCCCTTAAGCCAATTGCTTCGGAGCGAATAGCTTCAGTGACATCTGCCCCATTAAGAAGAATTTGACCTTTTTCGAAGGAAATTGATAGTTTTTCTGCCAAAACACCCAATTCTGGGCCATTTTTAACATCAATCCCCTCTTTTTCGCTCGCAAGAGCCACCAGCCGATACAGCGCCCCACTATCCAGATAGTGAAACCCTAGCTGCTCCGCAACCAAAGAAGCCACCGTCCCTTTTCCAGAGGCGGTGGGCCCATCAATCGCGATTACTGGTACTAATGTCATTGAATTTAAAAAGAGATTTAGACAACTATCTTTGCAAACTCTGCAAAGTAGCTTGGGAAAGTTTTAGCCACACAGTCAGGATCATTAATCTTCAGGGGATTGGGACCCAAAGCAGCTAAAGAAAAACACATCGCCATACGATGGTCGTCATAAGTATCAATTCCATCGGCAGGCGAGCGCCAATCCGCCAAAGTTGCTGGCGCGCTAACAACAATATAGTCGACTCCCTCTTCAACAATAGCACCTAGCTTCTTTAATTCTGTTGCCATAGCGGCAATACGATCAGTTTCTTTTACGCGCCAACTAGCAATGCCATTTAAGCGAGTCTTGCCATCAGAAAATAAAGCAGCATTGCTAAAGTCATTGCTGCATCCGGAATCTCTGTACAGTCAATCGTGATGCCATGAAGTTTTCCGCTCGGATTTTTGACCCCCACAACTTCAATCCAATCCTCACCAGCACTGATGCTGGCACCCATCAAAGCCAGCGCATCAGCAAAGGCAATATCACCTTGAATACTGTCGCGCCCAACCCCAAGCACTCGAACAGGTCCACCACCAATTGCGCCTAAGGCTAAGAAGTAAGAAGCAGAAGAGGCATCCCCTTCAACCAATAGCTGACCTGGGCTTTGATAGACAGCCTCAGAAGTCTTTGCGGGAATCACAAATGACTGCATATCTGGGCACGCGACCTTTACACCAAAGCGCGCCATCAACTTCAAGGTAATGTCGATATAAGGACGCGAAATGAGTTCGCCAACTACTTCAATACGTACCGGCTTTTGCGCAACCAAAGGCAAGGCCATCAAAAGTGCAGTCAGAAACTGACTAGAAACATCACCGCGGACCTTCACAACATCTTGAATTTGAATATCTGCTGCAGAAATCTTGATCGGTGGGTAACCTTCTTGCAATTCATAAGCGATGTCAGCGCCCACTTGGCGCAGACCATCTACTAGATCACGAATGGGGCGCTCATGCATCCGAGCCACACCTGACAAACGGTAGTTACCACCCTGCATAGCCAATGCGGCCGTAAGGGGACGAATAGCAGTACCAGCATTTCCCATAAAGAGGTCGGCATCTCGTACTGGAAATTGCCCGCCACATCCACTCACTATGCAAATATTATTGGGTTGATCCACTACCGATAACCCCAAGGTACGCAAAGCATTACGCATCACCTGAGTGTCATCTGCATCTAGTAAATTGGTTAGGGTGGTTTGACCAGACGAGAGCGCAGCAAGCAATAAAGCGCGATTCGAAATACTTTTAGACCCCGGCAAAATAATCGAGCCTTGTGCTCGAGTAAATGGACCAATCTCAATGCCAAGCAAAGCACTCATCAAAGCACATCCAAATCTTGACGCGCTTTACTTGCTTTATTAAATAACTTCTCCAAGCCGAGGCCATCATTATCTGCAATCAACTTACGCATGTGTTGAGTAATGGCTAGGTACTGATCTAACTCTTTCAGAATCGCGGTGCGATTACCCAAACAAATATCTCGCCACATCTCTGGGCTGGATGCGGCAATGCGTGTGAAGTCTTTAAATCCTGCGCCGACATGACTGAGCTTTTGATCAGCGTCTTCAGAATTGACCACGCTAGCCATTAGGGCATAAGAAAGAATATGCGGCAAATGCGAAACAGCAGCATAAATCGCATCATGCTGTACGTTTGATATCTTCTTCACAACCGAGCCAACAGACTCCCAAAAACTAGCAATCAGTGCGGTATCTTCTGGGGAGTTCTCTTGTATCGGGCAAATAATGGTTTGCTTACCCTGAAATAAATCTGCCTTAGCGGCAACGGCACCATGTTTAGCGCCACCAGCAATGGGATGAGCTGGCACAAACTGACACACCTTTTTGCCCAGCACTTCTTTGGCAGCCAAGATCACATCACCTTTAGTACTACCAGCATCAGTAATCATGGTCTTCGACTCAAGGTGTGGCTCAATAGCCTCAAATGCCACTCGCATCTGAGCAACTGGCACACACAGCACAATCACATCTGATTGCTTAGCGGCCTCCACTAAATCCACCACACCATCAATCGCACCCATCTTTTGTGCTTGATCTAAATTCTCTTTGCTACGACCCACTCCTAAAATAGTAGTTGCGCTTCCAGCCTTCTTGAGAGCTAAGCCTAAGGATGCGCCGATGAGACCAACACCAATAATGGTGACAGTGCCAAACTGAGCTTTAGTTGTAGTCATTATTTAGCCAAGATTTCACGGAAGGCCTGGATAAAGGCAGCATTTTCTTCAGGCAAGCCAATTGAAATCCGCAGCCACTGCGGCAGACCGTAATTACCAACGGGTCGCACAATAATGCCGCGCTTCAGTAAAGCCAAATTCACACGGGCGCCTGCCTCACTATCTTCGCCGACCTTCACTAGAACAAAGTTACCCGCCGACGGAAGATAAGTCAGCCCCATCTTATCGAATGCTTGAATTAACTGCAGATAACCATCACGATTTACCTCGTAGCCCTTTTGCAAAAACACACTGTCTTGAAATGCAGCGATCGCTGCAGCCTGGGCAAGACTATTTACATTAAACGGCTGACGAATTCGGTTCAGTAAATCCGTTAATTCTGGTTGGGCTACACCATAACCAATACGTAAGCCTGCTAAACCATAAGCCTTAGAAAAGCTACGAGACAAAATCATATTCGGAAAACGCTTCACCCAAGCAATCGCGTCATAGCGTTGCTCTGGCGCAAGGTACTCGTTATAAGCCTCATCCAAAACCACGACGACGTTTGACGGCACAGCCTGCAAGAATGATTCAATCTCTGTAGGCTGCAAATAACTGCCAGTAGGATTATTGGGGTTGGCGACAAAAACCAACTTCGCTTTATCACCAGAGACTTGAATAGCCCTGAGCATTGCCGGCAAGTCATGGCCATACATTGCAGTTGGCGCAACCTCTATAGCGCGCGCACCAACTGCCTGTGAGGCTAATGGGTAAACCGCAAAAGCGTGACGCGAAAAAATAATGTCATCACCAAATTGCGCAACCGCACGAGCGGCTAACTCCAAAATATCGTTACTACCATTTCCCAGGGTAATCCAATTAGCTGGCACACCTAAACGTGCAGACAATACTTTTTTAAGTTCAAAACCATTGGAATCTGGATAACGCCCCAAATCATTAGCTGCTGCCAGCATCGCATCTTGCGCCGACTTTGGCATACCTAACGGATTTTCATTGGAGGCCAACTTCACAATTTTGCTTTCGTCCAAGCCGTATTCGCGCGCCACCTCACTAATCGGACGACCACCGACATAAGGTGCAATTGCTTGAATATGTTTTAAGCCAAGTTTTGAAGTCATTGCCAATAACGTACGTTGTAAATTGATTAAACCGCTGAGCGAGGGTATGAGCCTAATTTCTTATAGAAAGCAGCTGTGTTTTGCAACTCTTCCAAAGCCTTGGCAACCTTTGCATCATCGGCATGTCCGGCAATATCAATATAAAAGTGATACTCCCAAGTGCCTTTGCGAGCAGGGCGTGATTCAAAGCGATTCATCGAGACATCGTGTTTTGCCAAAGGCTCTAATAAGCGATGCACAGCGCCTGGCTGGTTATCCACCGATAGCACCAAAGATGTTTGGTCATGACCCGTTGGCTGGCAAAGGTAATCACCAATCACAACAAAGCGTGTGCGATTGTGCGGATCATCCTGGATTTGCGAAGCAATGGCTTGCAAGCTATATGCGACTTGGGCGGGATCACCAGCAATTGCTGCCAAACTAGGATCGCTTGCCGCCATACGAGCAGCTTCAGCGTTACTACTGACCGCTTGACGCTTTAATTGCGGGGCATGTTCACTCAGCCATTGCTGGCATTGCGCTAAAGCTTGAGCATGCGCACAAACTGTCGTAACGCCATTTAAACTTCCATTTTGACTCAGTAAATGATGGCGAATGGGTAACACCACCTCACCACTAATTTGCATAGGAGAATCCAATAACAAATCCAATGTGCGAGAGATCGCGCCTTCACTGGAATTTTCCACCGGGACAACACCAAACTGGGCAGCACCCTTCTCCACCGACTTAAACACCTCGTCAAGGCTATTGCATGGCAAACCAACAATCGAGTGGCCAAAATATGTCTGCGCTGCTTGCTCTGAAAAAGTCCCCACCGGGCCTAAATACGCAATCGTCTGACGAGCCTCAAGCGCGCGACAGGCAGACATCACCTCACGCCATATTGCAGCAATTCCATCAGGTAACAAAGGCCCTGGATTGATGTCTTGTAAGCGTGTAACCACTTGCCTCTCACGCTCTGGTCGAAACACTGGAGATGAGAACCCCCCTTTAATGTGCCCTACGTCTTGAGCTGCTTTTGCTCTTTTACTTAAAAGGTCCAAAATCTGCGCGTCTAAAGCATCAATTTTTTCCCGCAAAGGTGCGAGACGCTGCTCTTCATTACTCATTAAGCCCGCCTTTCAAAGTCGCGCATAAATTCAACTAAGGCCTGTACACCCTCTAGCGGCATTGCATTGTAGATACTGGCTCGCATACCACCTGCCGCCTTATGACCACGCAAGGCAGCCAAACCAGCAGCATTAGATTGGGTCAAGAACTCTGCATTTAAATTCTCATCCTGCAAGAAAAAAGTGACATTCATTCTGGAGCGATATTCTTTGGCAACGCGATTCTCGTACAAGCTACTTTCATCAAGGAAGCTATAAAGTAAATCCGCTTTTGCTTGATTGCGCTTCTCAATTGCTTTAACGCCACCCTGCCTCAATAACCACTTAAAGCCAAGACCAGCCATATAGATTGAGAAAGTCGGCGGTGTATTAAACATCGATTGATTGGCAGATTCTTTTGCCCAATCCCAAATCGATGGGGTGATTTTCATGCTGTGCCCCATTAAGTCACGACGCACAATCACAATCGTTACTCCAGACGGGCCAATATTTTTTTGTGCGCCACCAAACCAAACGCCGCACTTCGTTACATCCATCTCCTTAGAGAGAATGTTGCTGGAGATATCTGCCACCAAAATGGTGTCACTAATGTCAGGCACATCTGGAAACTCCACACCACCAATAGTCTCGTTGGCGCAGTAATGTACATAAGCCGCATCATCAGAAAGTTGCCAAGTGGCACGAGCAGGAACGGTATTAAATTTTTCAGCGGCAGAGGATGCGGCCAAATGCGCAATGCCATACTTCTCCGCCTCTTTAAATGATTTTTCCGACCAAACACCCGTCACTATGAAATCTGCCTTAGGACCATTCTTGCCCAAGGACATCAAGTTCATCGGAATAGCTGCATTCTGGCCAATACCGCCACCTTGCAACAACAAGATCTCGTAAGTATCTGGAATATTCATTAAGGTGCGCAGGTCCTGTAGCACCTCTTCATAGACCGCCATGAACTCTTTACTACGGTGACTAATTTCCATCACACTAGTGCCGAGTCCTTGCCAATTGAGCATTTCATCGGCAGCCTGCTGCAATACCTCTTCCGGCAAGGTGGCAGGCCCCGCTGCGAAATTATAGATGCGGCGGTCAAACGTCATAATGGCTTAGTTAATCTTAAATCGATGCCAACTTAGGCATCACCAGCCACGTCTGAAGCAGAATCAAGTGCTGGGTCAGCAGATACATCACCTTCTTCCGCATCCTCAACCTCAAGATCTTCATCTGAATCACCTTCAGCAATGCGCTGCAAGCCAGACAAACGAGTGCCTTCATCCACATTGATCAAAGTAACGCCTTGTGTAGCGCGACCCATCTCACGAATCTCGGAAACACGCGTACGTACTAATATGCCGCCAGTGGTAATTAACATTATTTGATCTTCAGGAGATACCAATGCAGCGGCGACTACCTTGCCGTTACGGTCTGATGTCTGAATCGCAATCATGCCCTTTGTACCGCGACCATGACGGGTGTACTCACCAATTGGAGTACGCTTGCCGTAACCATTTTCAGTAGCTGTTAGTACGCTGCTCGGAATCGGGCTTCCATTGGAATCGACTGTGCTCGCCTCTGAGCCTTCAGTAGCCTCAGCAGGTGCCACCAACATGGCGATGACTTGCTGACCGCCACCTAAATTCATACCACGCACACCGCGTGCAGTACGACCCATCGGACGCACGTCATTCTCATCAAAGCGCACTGCTTTGCCAGCATCAGAGAACAGCATCACGTCATGCTGACCATCGGTAATTGCTGCGCCCACTAAGAAGTCATTCTCGTTCAAATCAACCGCAATAATGCCGGCCTTGCGTGGATTAGAGAAGTCAGACAAACGCGTCTTCTTCACAGTACCCAGGCTAGTTGCCATAAATACGTATTGATCATCCTGATAGCCCTTGATTGGCAAAATCACCGTAATCTTTTCACCTTCAATCAATGGGAACATATTGACGATGGGTTTTCCACGTGAAATACGACTACCTTGCGGCACTTCCCAAACTTTCAGCCAATACATGCGACCACGATCAGAGAAGCACAGAATGATGTCGTGGGTATTAGCGACGAATAAAGTTTCAATCCAATCTTCATTTTTAGTTGCCGCAGCTTGCTTGCCACGACCACCGCGTTTTTGTGCGCGGTATTCGCTTAGAGGCTGACTCTTCATATAACCAGTATTTGAAAGTGTCACTACCAAATCTTGTGGCGTAATTAAATCTTCTGTGAAGAG
>CAIOIX010000121.1 GCA_903858445.1 uncultured beta proteobacterium | reverse complement strand
GGCACTTTGCACGAAAGTAACGATATCGAGCAGGGAGATGTCTCCTTCTTGCTCGGCTTGATGCCCTGCACTACCCAGACCGTCTTTAGCCATTTCTTAATCCTATTATTTTTTACTTTTACTTATAAATTTAATGGTCATTATAGACTGCGCGATATAGTTATTTTAGGAGTTTTATGAGGGGAAATTCGTTATGTTTACCCTCAAAGTGAGCTTACAGATTTATCAAAATCTTCTTGACTCCCACTACATATCCCTTTGTGCAGCGTATTGTGGATAATTGACAAAATGAATACTTGTGGCATACCCTTAAGCTAATGCCGCGTCCGATGAATTACTCCCTTCGCCTGTCTAAGGTTGTTGCCCTCATTGTTTTGTCTTGCTCAACAGTACTTTTGGCCATTTGGCCGATACCTGAGACGATTGCCCTACGACATGGACTGCTTATCCTGGGATGCATCTCCAGCTTCTACGTCTTGGGAGCCTTTAAAAGGGTCATTTTTACCCCTAAAGCTTGGCCTTTTTGGCTATTTTTTTGTTTTTATGGGTGGCTACTCATTCATCTAGCTTTTTTTGCTCATGAGTACGACTTGCAACTTAAGGAATTGAGTAGTCTATGGCTTCGATCCTTGCTTGCGACCCCGATTGGCTTGGCGCTTGGCCTCATTCTCAGTCAACAGGCCCCAACCGACGAAGGGGGAGCGCAAAACATATCACCTCAAAACGGTCACTTTTGGGTCGTCGGATTGATCTTCTTGGGTCTATGTGCCACTTTCTGGGTATTTTTTGGGCGCTACTTGTATGAAATCTATGTCACACATCAATGGCTGCACTACGAATTTTACGCTGTACCCTATAAGGCTAAGACCCCCTTTGTAGTCGCAAGCGCTCTATTTTTACCGCTCTGCCTTCTACTGATTACTAGGGCCCTTCAATCCCTTATGAACAAGTGGTGGATTTTGTTAGCTCTACTTGGGATTGGCTTGTGTCTGTTTGGAAATTATTTTTCTAATACCAAGAATGGCATGGCTATTGTTGCTGTAGCTCTTGGGCTATTTTTTATTCACAGCCTCATCAGCATGCGCTGGACCTTCAAAAGATGCCTTGTGGGAATCCCCGTGCTCATGATTGTGCTGCTGATGGGCTTCTATGGTATTGAAAAACATATTCAACAAAATACTGCGTGGCCCAATATCGTAGAAGATATCAAGCTGGGAGCGGATACAGAGCACCAGCAATACTGGAGTGATCGCGCACATTTTCCGCTCCCCGTTAACCCACTAGGCAACATAGCAAACGGTAGCACCTACGAGAGAACTGCTTGGTTTACTGTGGGCATGAAACTCTTGGCAGAGCATCCGCTTGGATACGGACTAGCGCATCATTCCTTTGGCTCATACGCCATGACACGGTGGCCTAACTTTTATACGCCCCTTGGTAATATGCGGGGCGCCACTCATAGTGGGTGGATGGACTTTGCGCTGGGCTTTGGCATACCAGGTCTTTTATTGGTTCTTATTCCTTTATTTGCATCTTGGTACCGCTCACTTTTTCAAGAGGGCATATGGTTTTCTTATGCAAGCTCGGCGATTCCTCTGATGATATTTGCCTACCTAATCGCTGAGGTTACAGGGTCACATTTCACTGAGCTGTTATTTTTTATGACGGCCTTTTTTTGTGGAATCACATTAAGATACCCACGAACTTACGTCCCCAATAACCCAGACGAAAAGACTTCCCGCTGATGTTTTCAAACATATTTTGTAACTGATTTTTAGATTAGCTATGCTACATAGACCACTTTATAAATATCTTGGGCATTTTCTAAAGAAGAATGATCGCCGCAAACTAGCAACCAAAATCCTAATATCTGATAGTTTTGACTACTCCATCAAAAATGCCATCTTTGTAAATAGTCGATCCATTCTATTTTCCTGTGATGTACATCCTGCCGATCCACGATCGAGCCGTGCCAATACCGACTATCTTGATAGCATCCTCTCCAAACTAAATGCTTGCGTCGCCCCACGCTCCAGCAACCAGGCCCTCTCTATTTACGTCCCAAGCGATGGGCTGACTTACTTCACTAAAGAGGTACTGCCAAAGATTGATCGGTCTTTTATCTTGGTCAGTGGGGATAGTGATTTACCAATTAATCACAGCACCCTCGGAGATCATTTAGAAGCCTTGCTAAAAAATCCCTATTTAGTGAAATGGTTTGCGCAAAACAGAGATGTCGATGCCCCTAAAATTTTTACCCTCCCCATTGGTATCAATATTCATAATTTGTGGGCTGACCCTTTGCAGTGGGGTGGTGGCTTTATTCTTCCAGCCCTGCAAGAGTTGCAACTCAAAACGATTGCCGAGCAATCTCAGCCCTTGATCGATCGAGAGGCAAAAATATTCTGTAACTGGCACTTCTCAATTGACCGAGCTGATCGCCAGATGTGTCTCGATGTGATTGATAAAACGGTTTGCTACTTTCAGCCAGAGCCTGCACCCTTGGCAGACACTTGGGTGCTGCAGTCTCAGTATCAATTCGTATTAAGCCCTCATGGAGCCGGCCTAGATTGTCACCGAACCTGGGAGGCTTTATTGCTGGGATGTATCCCCATAGTCAAGGCAGCCAAGATCAATGACTTATTTGAAGGTCTACCAGTTATTACGGTTCATGATTGGAATGAAATTAATCCAAATTTTCTTGCGCATGCAGCAGAAGAGATCGCGAGCAAAACTTTCAATTTAGAGAAGCTCTCTATGCGCTACTGGAAAGCAAAAATTAAATCATTGGCAAGCAAATAAAAACCCTGGATTGCTAACGAATTCTCTAAGGCTTTTGGAGGATGGTAACTAAATGGGTGTCGTTGACGGCCTGAAGCTTTAACTTAAAGCTTCCTTTGAAACCATACATTTTTGCCCAGGTATGTTTGTCATCAAAATACATCTGGAAGGTATCGGCTGTAATCACATTAACATGGGTTGGATCTGTAAAGGCAGATGAAATCGGATAACAAGGAGTGCGAGATAAAAATATTCCGCCTGGTTTCAGTGTTCTGTGAATTTCATTCATCAATTGAATAAATGAAAATCTTCTTTCTGGCAAATAAACAACCCTAGGTACGTGTTCTAAAAAATCGTATGCCGTGATGAAATCAAACATATTTTCATCAAATGGTAATGGCTCTACAGTCAGATCTGCATAGCGAATATTTTGGCTCAGATCCTCTCTAATATCTAAGCCATAAGTTTGGCTAGCATTAAATGGGTTTCTTGGACTCTCGCCACAACCAATGTCCAGTGTTGCACTATTTTGTAAATTCAATGCTTCGGAGCCATACTGCTTATATAGAGGATTTAGATCGGCAATTTCAGGCTGAGCAACAAAGGAATCTATTGAGCGATACATTAAGGCTACCGTCTTATAGTAGCGCCTGATTTTTTTAAGGAAGTTCATGTGTTTTTTAGAGTTCGCCTAATTATTGGCTTTGGAACTCTGAATAGGCAAGTTTTAGCCCATCCTCTAGATTGACTTTCGGGGCCCATCCTAAGTGATTCAATCGTCCAGAGTCCATCCACTTTCTGGGTGCGCCATCAGGCTTAGTAGCGTCAAAGCTAATACTGCCTTGGTATCCAGTTGCCTTTGCCACTGCGTGTGCCAACTCTTTAATGGTGATATCACTTCCAAAGCCAACATTAATATGGCTTTGCATTGGTGAGGTCTGTGAGTCGTAGGTATTTTTATCTAACTGCATCACAAACACTGAGGCAGCAGCCATATCATCGACATACAAGAACTCTCGCTTAGGCGTGCCTGTTCCCCAGATCACGACTTCGGGAGCATTGCTTACTTTGGCTTCATGAAACCTTCTAATCAGCGCCGGAATCACATGACTATTTTCTGGGTGATAGTTATCACCAGGGCCATACAAATTGGTTGGCATTACAGAGCGATAATCCACCCCATGGCTTTGGCCATATTGGCGGTTATAACTCTCACACATTTTGATGCCAGCGATCTTGGCAAGGGCATAAGGCTCGTTGGTAGGCTCCAGTTTTCCAGTAAGTAATGCATCTTCACTCATTGGCTGAGGAGCTAGCTTAGGATAAATACAGCTGGATCCCAAGAACAAGAGTTTTTTTACCCCATTCAAAAATGCCTGATGAATAACGTTGTTCTGCACCATCAAGTTATCGTAAATAAATTCTGCCGGAAAAGTATTATTCGCATGAATGCCACCCACCTTGGCTGCAGCTAAATACACCTGATCGGGCTTTTCTTGCTCGAAGAATGCTTTGACTGCTGCTTGATCCGTCAAATCCATTTCTGCATGAGTGCGGGTAACAATATTCGTATAGCCCTTAGCCTGTAGGTTACGCACAATGGCAGAACCTACCATGCCGCGATGGCCTGCTACATAAATCTTTTGATTCAGATCTTTACTCACGTATTTGCTTTGTTATCTCTTTTATTCTTCAGATTCGCGTTCTAAAATTAATTTTCTTTACCAACAGCAACAGCATAGCCATGCTTTTCTAAGAGGGCATGTTGCTTAGCCTTCTCGAGATCATTAGCTACCATTTCAACAATCATTTGATCAAGAGTAATTTCTGGAACCCAGCCAAGCTTTGTTTTTGCTTTGGTTGGATCGCCCAAAAGGGTTTCCACTTCTGTAGGGCGATAGTAGCGAGGATCAATTTGTACGATGACATCGCCTACTTTCAATGCAGGCGCTGTGTCGCCTTCAATAGAGGCAATAATCGCTTTCTCATTTTCGGCAGAACCCTCAAAGCAAAGTGTGATTCCCAATTGCTTAGCGCTGCGGATAATAAATTCACGAACAGTGAACTGTACGCCAGTAGCAATCACAAAATCTTCTGGCTTGTCTTGTTGCAACATCAACCACTGCATACGCACATAGTCTTTAGCATGACCCCAGTCACGCAGTGCATCGATATTACCCATAAATAAGCACTTCTCAAGACCCTGAGAAATATTCGCTAGGCCACGGGTTACTTTGCGAGTAACAAAGGTTTCACCGCGGCGCTTGGACTCATGATTAAACAAAATGCCGTTACAGGCATAGATGCCATAAGCTTCACGGTAGTTCACGGTAATCCAGTAAGCGTACATCTTGGCAACCGCATATGGGCTGCGTGGATAGAACGGGGTGGTCTCCTTCTGTGGAATCTCTTGTACTAAACCATAGAGCTCAGAAGTCGATGCTTGATAAAAGCGGGTTTTTTTCTCAAGGCCCAAGATGCGAATGGCTTCCAACATCCGAAGTGGACCAATCGCATCTACATCGGCGGTGTACTCTGGAGATTCAAAAGAAACTGCGACATGAGACTGGGCACCGAGGTTATAAATCTCATCAGGCTGGCACTCTTGAATGATGCGAACCAAGTTACTGGTATCCGTTAAATCACCATAGTGCAGAACTAAATCAGGGTGGTTGATATGCGGATCTTGATAGATATGATCAATACGCTCAGTATTAAAGGAAGAGGCGCGGCGCTTAATGCCATGAACAATGTAGCCTTTTTCTAATAAGAATTCAGCAAGGTAAGAACCGTCTTGCCCAGTGATACCAGTGATTAATGCAACTCTTTGCTTGGTCTTTTTTTCGGTCATTTCATACACTCTTTTTGATTTTTTAATTTAACTTCTGCCGTAAGTATCTTCAAAACGAACAATATCGTCTTCACCTAAATAACTACCCGACTGCACCTCAATAATTTCTAATGGTGTCTTGCCAGGGTTAGCCAAGCGATGGGTTTGTCCTTGGGGAATATAGGTACTTTGATTTTCAGTGAGGATCAGCACCTTATCACCGTTGGTGATTTCAGCGGTGCCTTTAACCACAATCCAGTGTTCAGCGCGGTGATGATGCATCTGCAATGACAAGCTTGCACCAGGCTTTACTTGAATACGCTTTACCTTAAAGCGCTCGCCCTCATCTACGCTGTCATACCAACCCCAAGGTCGAGAGACCTTGCGGTGGAGATTTTTTTCTTCGCGCTTTTGTGCGTCTAATTGACCAACGATATTTTTAACATCTTGGCTATTTTTACGATCAGCCACTAAAACCGCATCTGCAGTTTCAACAATAATCAGATTCTCAACGCCAACGGCGCTCACTAGGCGAGTACTTGCATGTACTAAAGAATTTTTTGTATTACTCAGCAGCGTATCGCCATTAGTGACATTTCCATCTTTGTCTTGCGCGCCCACTTGCCAGACTGCGTCCCAAGCGCCGAGATCATTCCACCCGGCATCTAGCTCAACCATCTGAATAGGGAATGCACTTGCTGGGCATTTCTCAATTACAGCATAGTCAATCGACTCACTTGGAATCTGATTAAAGATTTTAGGATTAGGCCTAACAAATAATGCATCGCCAGAGGCATCGCTCGTTTTTTCTTGCCAAGCTTTTTTACTAACCTCCAGAATATCGGGACGAAACTCGGCTAAAGCCGCAAGCCAGACGCTAGCTTTGAGGACAAACATGCCCCCATTCCAAAAATAGCCGCCCTCTTCTAAATATTTTTTTGCTGTTTGCGCGTCTGGTTTTTCGACAAAGCGCTCAACAATAAATTGCCCATTAGATTTACCTGGACCTGACGTGGTTTTGATATACCCATAACCTGTTTCAGGGGCGCTTGGCGTAATACCCAAAATTGCAATCGCACCCTCTTGGGCAATTCGCACTGCCTGCTTGAGTGCCTTCGAAAAGGCTGCAGCATTTTTAACCGTCTGATCCGCAGGCGTCACGACCAAGATTGGATCATCACCTTGCTCTTGCGCATACAACGCAGCTAGCGTTAATGCAGGGGCGGTATTTCTGCCGGAAGGCTCAAGCAAGAGAGTGGCTTGAATATTCTTGAGTTCACGCAACTGATCGAGTGCTAAAAAGCGGTGATCCTCATTGGTAACGATTAAAGTGTGGCCAATGTGAGCATCACCAATATCGTGAATACGCTCAATCGCTTGCTGAAATAGGCTTTGATTTGAATCATCAGCAGAGAGAACTAGAAACTGCTTTGGAAACCCTGCACGCGAGAGAGGCCAAAGACGGGTACCCGAGCCACCACAAAGAATGACGGGGATAATTTGAGAGGTTGTCGTAATATCACTCACGGATTATGATTTTTCAAAAGATATGCACTATTGTAAGGCCCTGACGACATACTGATACACCTGCAAATGACCACCAAAAATAGCTTTCCTTACATTACTGCGGTACCGGTCTATAAGGCGATTCCATCCAAGACGGAAGCCTTTTCTTTGCTTCAATTACGAGCGCTCCATGTAGAAAACGTTACCCTCATTTGCCCAGAAGACTTAGATTTAGGGGTTTACCTCGATTTATGGCCTGACTTAAAAATAACCCGCTTTGCCAAGCAGCATTTCCAAAGCATTCAGACCTATAACGATTTTGTTATGAGTCCCATTTTTTATGAGGCGTTTGCCAACCAATATCAATGGCTATTAATCTACCAGCTAGATGCTTTTTTGCTTAAAAACGATATTCTAGAATTTTGTGAGCTGGGCTATGACTACTATGGAGCCCCTTGGGTTACCGGCTTTCCGCAATATCACTTTCTGTTTAATCGCTGGCCAATCAAGCTCAATGCAAAGCGGTTTTATGTAGGCAATGGTGGGCTATCATTGCGCAAGATTCACAGCACCCTGGATTTACTCAAGCGCAAAAAGGCTCATATTTCTCAGAATTTTTTTATGGAAGATGCCTTTTTTGGATACTGGGGCTCTATAGACCCCTCCTTTCATGCTTGTCCACCAGATATTGCAGCAGCTTTCTCATTTGAGGCCTACCCAGAGCATTGGCTCAAGATTACAGGCTCTTTGCCTATGGGCTTTCATGGCTTTAAAGTTTGGGGAAAAGATTTTTATAATCCCCTCCTGCAAGAGCGTTACGCAACACTGCGCCAGTCTTACCCAAAATTAGAAAACCTATAGGAGTCCACATGACAACAAGTAACACCCCAAAAATCAATGTTCGTAACTCAGTTTCTGAATGCGCCCAGTCTTTGCGTAAAGAAAATGCTGGTAAATATCAGAACTACGCTATTAAAGACTGTATTGCTTCTATTGCCGCCTCCAAAATTAAGTAATTAACTGATTTTATCAACTTTTAAGCCTTTTTAG
>CAIOIX010000120.1 GCA_903858445.1 uncultured beta proteobacterium | reverse complement strand
GCTGCTGTTCGCCGCCCGCGCCGGGTCGGCGATCACCGCCGAAATCGGCCTCATGAAGGCAACCGAGCAACTGGCGGCGATGGAAATGATGGCAGTCGAGCCGATTGCGCGCGTGGCGGCGCCGCGCTTCTGGGCCGGGGTGATTTCGATGCCGCTGCTGGCGGCAATCTTCACTTCGCCAGAACCTACCCTAATATGCGAAGTGCCAGCGGCGATATACCCAATGACTACCGCTGTAGCTGAACTAGCATTGCCGGTCATATTGTGATGCTCCGCCAACCAATAGCGCATATACCCCCAGCGCTCAGCATGTTGCGCAACATCCAGAGAGTTACGCAAGGCATCTGCAGCGGTAAATCCCTGTGGAATGGGAGATATATCTAAAATGGAGTACGGGACGCTATTAGTCATACTAAGATCATACTGAGAAAGCAAGGTTTTGACATGGACAAACCAAGGATGGCAGCAGCAGGGGATGGCCTATTTAAACCCGGTAATAAACTCAAGCATAAAAAAACGGGTGGGTTTTATAAAATTGTTTTATTAGCTAATATAGAAGCTAATCTCGAACCAGCTTATGTTTATGAATCGATGCAAAGTCATGATTATTGGATTAGGCCAAAAGCAGAAATGGAAGATGGCCGCTTTGAACTCATCACAGAATAAGAAAGTAGCCCATTAAGTGACCGAAGATCGCATCACCAATCTAGAAATCAAGCTGAGCTTCACCGAAGATCTCATCGAGAATCTCAATCAAATTGTTTATAAGCAGCAACAGCAAATTGAATTCTTATATCGTGAGCTTAAATCCATTAAAGAGCAAGCCAGCGGCGGGGATGATGGATCCGCCAGCCTCACAGATGACATTCCCCCTCACTACTAAGTGGCTGATACCATTAACAACGCAGCAATAGCAATTGACATTTCATTATTTCAAAGGAGTTCATCATGGGTAACGTAACGCCATTCTTGGTCCAATGGGCCCTCACCTCTTTATCGCTTTGGGTAGCTAGCTATCTTTTTAGCGGCCTACGCTTTACAGATGGTGGCTCACTCTTGGTTGCCGCCCTACTGCTTGGCTTTGCTAATGCGATTGTGAAGCCATTGCTAATTCTGTTTACACTGCCACTCACCGTATTAACGATGGGATTGTTCTTATTGGTTATCAATGCGCTAGTGCTGATGCTAGTTTCCTCGCTGGTCAGTGGTTTTTCCATCTCCAGTTTTTGGACGGCATTTTTTGCCAGCATCTTTATCTCCCTATTCAGTCTGTTTGTCAGCGGCATGCTTTTTTAAGACTGAGCATGCATGATTAATTTGCTTTAGCGTTAATCTCCGACCAAGGGCGCAGCGCAGATTTGCAGGGCTGCGACTTGGTTGCCATTGATTTAGCATTTTCTGCCAAGATGGATGCCCCACCCGTTAAAAATCCCAGGCCAATGGATACCGCACTTTTAACGACTGCAGCTTGATCTACCCCTGCGCTTGGGTTCTGCAATGTACCCTGCAACTTAACTAGGTTTGCTAAATCCACCCCCAAAGTAATTCCAGACTTTTCACGCGGATAGATATTAAGATTTATTGCCTCATTATTGAGATTAATTGAGCCAGATAAAATCACATTGAGGCGATCTGTCTCAACACCCACTGAATCCGCAATACTGACCAAGCCATTATTAATTGGCAAATAGGCTACCGCACACTCTAAGACAGTTTCAGTGGTCTTTTTACGCAGCGGATTCACGGCATCCATTACCGTAATTACAAAATCGCCCCCCTTATTTAAGAAGGTCGATGCCAGAGTCGCCTGCCCAACCGAGATTTGTACTTTACCGTTGGCCTTACTTGCCAATTGATGCAGGCTATTCCCAGAACTCTTTAAATTAAATCCAATCCTGGCATCACCCCCACTGAGCTTTGATTTTGCATCGGGGATAATTTGCTCAAGGGTAAAGCCTTGAGCATATCCGCTGATCGATAAATTCGGAACCTCGCTATGGAATTTACCGAGCAGCAGGCTCCCCTGTGCCCGTCCATTTCCCAATTCAAAACTGTAGTCTTGGACATTTAACTGATCACCATTAAATTTTAGGACTGCATTTAGATTTTTAATGGATGCTTGATTTGGCAAAACCAGCTGAGCGATCCTAAAATTCATCCTGCCATTTGCATAGGGTATTAAGTCAAAAGGCAGATGATCATCATCAAAGAAATATTGAGCGTGTCTTGTTGGCTTGGGCACGGCATTGGGAAGTTTTCCACCAGATACCGCTAAGGCTGAACTGGCAACGAGAGGCGCCAAGTCAAAGGACTTGGAACTGAGCTCCATATCAAAGCTAGGTAATTGATTGGGGGCTTTCTGAATCTCACCCTTCACCACGAGCAACTTGCCATTAAGATCCAGATCCAATCCAAGGTCAACTTTTAGCGGTGCAACATCCCATGCATTCAAAATAGCTCGGATTGAAGTGATCTTTCCTTTAATTCCTAGATTGAAATTGGCATACTTCATCTCCAATTGAATAGCAGTGTTATCACCGCTTCCCAGCAAAGATAGGCGCTTCACCTCAAATACCTTTTGAGCCCCCGAACCCTCCTGATAGTAGATGTGAGCATCTGTCACATTTATATTTTCGATGGAAATAAAAGCATCTGAGCGATTACCCAATGCTGTACCGTCTGATTTTCCGGAGTTTTTATTTACCGAAGACCCTTGAGCAAGAGGCGTGGCCAAAATCCAATTATTCTGCCCGGCAGCGTTGGATTGCAAATGAGCATCCAAGCCATTGAGATCAACGCGACTAATCTCCACGCGCTTACTCAATAAGGGCAGGAAATGAATGCCAATATCAATCCGCTTAAGCTTAATCATATCGGAATCGGTAGCCCAAGCCGCATTGCTGAGAGAAACATCCTCGGCTTGAACGCCAAGCGAGGGAATCACTGTCAACCTCACTGGGCCGCTAATCTTTAAATCACGACCAGTAGCTTCCTTAACGGAAGAACTTAATAGCCGAGTGAGTTGAGCGGGATCAATAGAGGTAATGGCGTACCAGACGCCAATTCCTAAAAAACCAGCAATCACCAAAAAGGTGATTAAAACAATCTTCAGATTCTTATTCATCACACATGAATTCTAAATCAGAGGGACTCACTAGACTAAAATTCAAACTTCAGCCCATCAACATGTCACCGAACCATGCCCACCTCCAATAACTTACCCAAATGCCCAGCCTGCCAGGAGGATATGACCTACCCAGATGGCGAGAATTTTGTCTGCGCACAATGCGGGCATGAGTGGCCAATGACGGCAGTAGCGGAAGAAGCTGAAACTGGATTAATCGTCAAAGATGCCAATGGCAATTTATTGGCTGATGGCGATACTGTGACACTCATTAAGGACCTCAAAGTCAAGGGTTCCTCAACGACTTTGAAGGTTGGCACCAAGATCAAGGGTATTCGCTTGGTTTCAGGTGATCACGAAGTGGACTGCAAGACAGAAGCAGGCAATATGCTTTTAAAAGCCTGCTTCCTTAAAAAGGCCTAAGCAACTAAACGCTAGTCTTTTTTAAAACGGCATAGATCTGGTCCTTCAAAAGCAGTTTCTCTTTTTTAAGTATCTCAATTTCCTCAGGAGTGCCGGACTCCTTGTGAGACTCCATGCGCAGAATCTTGGCGTCTAAATCATTGTGCTTATCAAACATGTGCGAAAAGTGACGATCTGATGTTTTTAGTTTGCTAATTAATTCACGATATTCAGGGAACATAGATTCTCTTTAGGTTTGGGTTATTCACAACTACACGATTCCAGTGTAGCAAGTTAACCCCTAATTTCAAG
>CAIOIX010000119.1 GCA_903858445.1 uncultured beta proteobacterium | reverse complement strand
TCTAGTAATCAGCGCGGTAATGGGTGCCATAGGTTTGGCGCCCCTTGCTTTTGCACAAAACAACTTGCCTGATTTAGGTCAGTCAAAAGCGAATATTGCAAAAGCCGCCTTTAAAGAAGATGCCAAATGCACCAAGTGCCACGACGAGAGTGAAAATGCTCCTGTACTGTCTATTTATCAAACCAAGCATGGTGTTAAGGGTGATGCCCGTACGCCAAGCTGCACATCTTGTCATGGTCAAAGTGACAAACACTTGGCTGGCGATAAAGACGGCAAGGGTCGTCCATCACCAGATTTCGTATTTAAGAAGGGTGTATATGACAAGAGCCCAAGTCAGGACCGCATGGATCGCTGCCAAACTTGCCACAAGGGTGAGAAACGCACCAACTGGAACGGCTCACAACATCAAGTTGCAGATGTAGCTTGTAACGATTGCCACGTAGTGCATAACCCAGTAGACAAGGTCAGGGTTAAAAAGACTCAAACCCAGGTTTGCTATACCTGCCATAAAGAACAACGTGCAGATAGCTACAAAACATCTACCCATCCAATTGAAGTAGGCAAAGTAGTGTGCTCGGACTGTCATAACCCACACGTTTCTGCTGGTCCAAATTTACTCAAGAAAAATACCTTGAATGAAACCTGCTACCTCTGCCATGCCGATAAGCGCGGGCCGGTATTGTTCGAACATCAGCCAGTCGTTGAGAATTGTGCAAATTGCCACACGCCTCATGGTTCAAACATCACGCCATTATTGAAAGATCGTCCACCATTCTTGTGTGATGACTGTCATGACGGCCCTCATCAAAGCGGTTCAATAGCTGGACCAAATGCAGCCGGCATGCAGGCGAATCCGAAGTTAACTACAGCTAGCTCTACCTTTACTGGAAGGGCGTGCATGAACTGTCATGTGATGGTTCATGGATCCAATAGCCCTGCTGGCGGATTTCTACAACGTTAATGAATACAGTTGATCGATAAGAGGCTTGTGATGAAAAACGGATCTAAATTTAATTTAAAGTTAAGCGTAATTACTTTGGGTGTGATCGGATTATTCTCAGTAAGTTCTGCGATGGCGGATGATGAGGAGATTAAGGCATTAACTCAGCCGAAAAGTACTGTTCAGGTTGAGATGATTGGGGTAGATCAAAATTCCGCTAAGTTCGGCGAATATAACGGCTTATATGGTCATCCATCCGGTGCCTATCCAAATGGCGCTCTAAATATTCGAGGCGGTAGTGCTTACACCAATAATGAGCAAGGTGACACGACACGCTGGTCTGTTACGGGCGACAATTTAGGCTTGACATCTCGTTCGGCTAATGCTTCTATTGCGGATCAGGGTAGTTGGAGTTTTGGGGTTAATTTTGATCAGTTACAGCACAATACTGCAACTGGCTATCAAACGCCTTATCAAGGTAATGTGGGAGGTAGCTCTTTTACGCTACCTAGTAATTTTTATGATTCTGCTAATAAAATTTCTAGCTCTAGCAATACAACCAACCTAACCCCCGCTATAAAAAATGATTTTGGTAGTATGGGGATCTCAAATACAAGGGAGAACACTACCTTAAATGGAGTTGCAATAGTTGATAAAAGCCTCAACTTTTCTTTTGATTACAACCATCTAGCTCAAAGCGGTGCAAAATTAAGTAGCATGGCATCTACCGTAAATGGAAATGTAGCTACTGGTATTTCCTTGCTGCCCATTCCAATCAATACCTCTACTGATACGCTCAATCTGGCTGTTAATTGGGTTGGAGAAAATTCTCACATAACTGCCTCGTACTTCGGTTCTTTTTTTCAAAATAATAATAATTCCTTTCAGTGGTCTCCGTTTTACTCTGGCGGTACTGCTTTAACTTCAAGCACCCCCCTCCAGACTATGAGTCTAGCGCCAAGCAATGCTTTAAATCAGCTTAATTTATCTGGCGGTTATGATTTTTCTTCCAAGACTAAGTTAACGGGTAATGCATCCATCTCTCAAAATACTCAAAATGTTGGGTACGCTGGTACATACGACCCCTTCATGGTTAAAACGGGCACTCTACCAAGCACATCCTTAAATGGATTGGTTAATACAACTCATGCTGATATGAAATTGACTGATCAAAGTATTAAAGATTTGGCTCTTGCTGCTTTCGCTAAGTATGATGAGCGTGATAACTTAACGCAGTCTAATTTGTACCAGTTTTATTCGGTTGACGGCGTTACTACCTCCAAAATGGGTTATCAGCCAAATGCACCAGTTAGCAACAAGCAAACTCAAATCGGAGCATCTGCTGACTATAGGCTAAGCAAGGATCAACGCGTGGGATTGTTATTGGCAAATAACAATATTAATAGATGGTGCAACCAATATGGGACAACTGGATCGGTATATGCTAGTTCACCAAATTGTGTTACTGCAACCGCTAGCAATGAAAATAAGGCTGACCTCACGTATAAGCTCAAGGCTATGGAGGACTTGAATTTGAAGGCAGTAGTTGGATACAGTAATCGTAAATCAAGCTTCGATAACACTGTGTATGCAGCCATGGCAGAAACCCCTGCCCAAGTTAATGCTGGCGACCCAAAAGGTTTTTACCCTTTCTTTGAGGCCTCTAGAAAACAATATTCTGCAAAAGCTAGTGCTAATTGGCAGGCCACGGAATCTTTGGGCTTTACTCTGGGTGGAAAATATACAAATGATTTGTTCTATGACAATACTTATGGCGTTCAAAATGGAAACTCATGGAGCTTGAATTTAGATGGTACCTATGCTTATGCTGAAAAGGGTACATTATCGGCATATGTTACCCAGCAGAATATGTACAGAACATTTACTGATGGTGGTGGAGCTAAAACTACTACAAGCGCATCATGGGCAAACAATTTAAACAATAACTCTACGACTTTCGGTCTCAGCCTGAAGCAAGCTGATTTGGTTGATGGAAAAGTTACATTGTTTGGAGATGCGACATATTCTGTAGCAAACTCAACATACAACACATCGAGCAATACAAACAATCCTGCTGTAACAACTACTGCTAATTGCGCTGCTCCAACCACAATGACTTGTGGGATGTTGCCTGGAATTGTAAATAATTTATTTATGTTTAAATTAGGTAGCTCTTATCAATTAGATAAAAATCAAAAGATTGGTTTGATGTATTGGTATCAGCATTTGTATAGCAATGATTATTACTACAATGGGTTACAGATGGGTTATACCCCAGGCGCCCTTATGCCTACGACTCAAACGAATCCTAGCTATAGCGTAAATGTCATCTCTGCTAACTACACCTATACCTTTGATTAATCTTTAATGTCCTTTTTAGAAAGAAATACTTATGAGTACTAAACAACCGGGCGCATTAAAGAAGTTCTGGGCCTTCGTCAAGAAGCCTAGCGCCAAGTATTCCATCCTAGCCATTTTCTCCGTTGCTTTTATCTCGGGTATTTTGTTCTGGGGTGCATTTAATACGGGGATGGAGGCGACTAATACTTTGGCCTTCTGTACCACCTGTCATGAAATGCGTGACAACGTGTATCAGGAATACAAAGAAACGATTCACTATAGCAACCGTACTGGTGTGCGTGCTATTTGCTCTGATTGTCATGTGCCAAAAGACTGGACTCATAAGATGATTCGCAAGTCACAGGCTGCATTTGAAGTTTGGGGCAAGAT
>CAIOIX010000118.1 GCA_903858445.1 uncultured beta proteobacterium | reverse complement strand
CCCACACCAGTGGCATACTGATTACACCAACGCGTAATGCTTTGATTGCCGTAGGTTAAACTAGCCTTCTGATCTTTTGTCAATCGATACTCGCCCGATAGCTCCAAAAGTCCCTTTTGGAGACTTAACGGGGTATTAGGATAGTAGCCTTGATTAGCAGCTGAACCGCTGATGGCCTGGAAATTATAAATATTAGATTGACTTAAATTATCCCGCCTATCAAACTTATAAGATGCTGCAAGATTTAAATCTTGAATAGATTTATCAGTCAATTTCACGTCAGCATGTGAAGTATTTACGAGTCCATTGAATGCAGACGCTGGACCTATCATCATAAAGCTGTCATAACCAGTATAGGAATTTTGAGTATTACGTCCATAGGACAAACTACCAGCTAACTTTGTCTTGCTGGAAAAATCATACCCCCCCGCTAAATTCAGTTGTTGCAATTGATTGCTTGGCGCGGTACTCATGGTCTGCATATTATTAGCACCTTGCCACGTCATGAAATTGACACCAGTATTTCCATCGCGAAAGAACGATCCAAAATATGAGCCAGTTAACCTTGCCTTTTCACCCTGCCAATTCATTGCAACGTTAACCGTATCAGTCTGGTAATTCGTTGGGTTAGGTAATATTGAAGTTTTTTCTCCAGTTGGCGCTGTCACCCCTGCTGGTGCTAACCCCGCAGATCCAAAGCCCATCAATTTCGCACCAGATTGCTCTAAATGGTTAAAATCTACAACCAGATTAAGGCTGGGGTCAATAATCTTCGTTGCATTGAAGGATGAATTTTGACGAGTCGTAGAAATATCAGGGGTATTAGCTTGTAATGCGTTTAGTTGGGTGGCATTTAGCGCCGTAGTATTCGTTGTGGTCCCAAAATTACTGGGCAATCTAAAGTTATTTCCGCCCATACTACCCTGATATGGTGTTTGATATCCAGGGGCTAAATTATGCTGCAGGGCATCGTAACCTACACCAACACTCCAGTTGCCTTGATCACTATATCCAACGCTAGCAGAACGATCACTTAGCCCAAGATCAGTACCTTGTATCGTCCAACGTGTTGTATCACCACTCGCATTGTTCTTGTAGCCATCACCGCCACGGACATTAATATTGCCATTAATGTACCCCCCTTGCTTATTCAAACCGTTGTATTCCCCAAACTTTTGTGAACCTTGAGAAACATAGATTTCCTCAACAGTTACAGAGCTTGTTGGATTCATCAACGCAGCCACCTCTTCATCATCAGCGTAGGCATACATAGAACTAAATACTCCGACCATAGCAAGACTCAAGACGCTGAGTTTTAAATTTGCGTTACGAGCTTTCATAACATTCTCCAATTTCCTAAATTTCTTTATCCAGCAATTAGCGTTGGAAGAATCCACCGGCTGGGCTATTCGAACCATGAACCAAGACGTGACAGTTCATGCAGGCACGACCCGTTTGATTTTGACCAGATGCAGCGCCATTCGGGGTTGATGGCTTTCCACCCATATTTGCACCGAATGGGGTTTTTGATTGATGGGTGCCGTCGTGACAATCATCACAAAGCATCGGCGGACGATCTTTCAACAATGGAGTAATGTTCGAGCCATGAGGCGTGTGGCAATTAGCACAGTTCTCTACTACTGGTTGATGTTCGAAACGCAATGGTCCACGTTTTTCAGCATGGCACAAGAAGCATGTTTCGTTCAGGGTATTTTTCTTGAGCAATGCTGGGCCAGTTGACCCATGTGGGTTATGGCAATCCGAACAGACCACTTTCTTCACATCAATTGGATGAGTTGAGTTCTTTTTGCTATCGGCCAACTGCTCTTTATGGCAAGTAAAGCAAACCTGAGTCTGAGTTTGTTTGCTTAGTACCGCATCAGCTGGCTTATGAACTTTGTGGCAGTCATTGCAAACCACATCATTTACTGGGTGAGCACTACCAGCCCAGTTATTACGTTTAGTACCTTTATGGCAAGTTAAACATTTATCAGCACGCTGATCTTCACTAGATTTGTCATATACGCCTTTTTTAAAGACTGTATCTGGCGCTGGACGACCTTTACCATCCTTATCGCCGGCCAAGTGTTTATCACTCTGTCCGTGACAAGATGTGCATTGTGGTGTGCGAGCATCGCCCTTCACACCGTGCTTGGTCTGATAGATGGACAAGATAGGAGCGTTTTCACTCTCATCGTGACACTTGGTGCACTTGGCATCTTCTTTAAATGCGGCTTTTGCTACATTTGCTTTT
>CAIOIX010000117.1 GCA_903858445.1 uncultured beta proteobacterium | reverse complement strand
TGGATGTGAAGCAGACCTTCACCCCACCCTATGTCTTATTACATTCCATTTATTGACCTACATAACAACATCAGGCTGTTATGAGTTTGATAAGAGTCATTCAACCCGCTTTACTCTAGATGGCGGAGTCCGACCCAAAGCGGTCATCAAACTATGAGCACTTATTTAATACTTATCGCAATTAACTCAAAGCTCTGACGTTCGGCAATAAAAGCCTCTACAACAATCGGATCAAATGCAGCGCCACTATTGCTAGTGATCTCAATGCATGCATCCTCTACGGTCCAGCCTTTTTTATAGGGTCGGTCACTAACTAGCGCATCAAATACATCGGCTATAGCCATGATGCGAGCCTCAATTGGAATATTCTCACCCTGCAGGTTTCTAGGGTAGCCTGAACCATCCCATTTCTCATGGTGACCACCAGTGACTTTAATGGCAGTTGAAATTAACTCCATCTCGATTTCTTCTGACTGCGATGCGATCAAGATAGACTCACCGATCATCGGATGGCTATACACCAGATCTCTTTCCTCTTCGGTGAACCGCTCTTTTTTATTAAGAATCTGGTCTGGAATACCTACCTTACCCAGATCATGTAAAGGAGCAACTTTGACCAATCTCTCAATATGCTCTTCAGTCAATGTCTCAGTATGATGACCCATACTTTTGAGGCGATTAGCTAAAAGCCCAACATATTGTTGAGTGCGCATAATGTGGTCACCAGTATCATTATCTTTGGCCTTAGCCAACGCATTCAAGGCTGATAGCATTTGATCTTCTCTTATGGCGATAGTGTGTTTAGCAGACTCAAAATTCTGAAGGTATTTCTTCATTGGCATAGTCACAACCCATTTCACAATTGGAATCGTGATCAGGGTTAGCAACGCCACATCTAAAGCTCCAGAAGCTAACGTTGATAGCTCTCCAAAAAATGGCAATGTAAGCATAATTAATGCTTCGCCAACGCAGATCGTGGCAATTAAAACGAAATTTAATCGTTTAATTGGGTTGGTTTTATTAAACATTAAGCTACCTTTGGTTAAAAAAGCCTTAGAGGAAAAGAGTGCATTAATACTGTTAAAAAGATGGTTTTTTAAACACATCAATCAAAGTCCCAAATCTCATGGAGGTCCAGACGCATGCGGTAGTACGATTCCAGAGCATCTAAGCGCATCAAATCAGCAGAAAGCTGATTCTCATTGGCCGCCTTTCTTGCGGCGATCAAATCTGATATGGTTCCCTCGCCTAGAGTGTATGCCTTTTCAGCAGCCTGGGCTGCATCATTTTGGCTTTTTGCGGAATCGAGCAATGTTTCTGCTGCCACTTTTCTGCTCATCATTTGCGACCATAAGCGCTCAAACTCAACGCTAATGCGCTGCTCGGTCTCTATAACCCTTTGACGGCTAATCTCAGCCTCTGACGCTGCGGCTGATGCGTTAGAAAAACGTGCGCCACCCGATATTGGAAAGGATAGACTGACCCCATTGATGCGCTCGGCCCCACCAAACTCATTGGCGGTATACAAACCGACTGTTGGATCCGGAAATCTGTCTAAGCCACTTCGTTTAGCCTGCAAATCAAATCGATCAGCATCTGATTTGGCTAACTTTAATTCATGACTTCGCTCTAGAAATTGTTGGCGAAGCAATTCTTTCCTCGTTTGCAAATTAGGAATAGCATCCCACTTAAAATTCTTTATCAGGGCAATGCCGGAGTATCTTTGTGTAACAGCTTCACCACTAGCACTTTCATGCGCTTTAGCAAGTTCTAAAAAGGCTTTTAGCCTACCCTGCTCTGCTGTTGCTAATTGAGCATCCAATCGGGCAACATCCCCAACTCTGTAACGCACTTGTGCAATCCGACCAATTTGATCGCCTAGCTGGCTATTTTTTTCAGCAACAATTCTTGACTGAAGCGCTTTGAGATAAGCGAACCAGGTAGCTAATAAATCCTTACTGGTCTCGTGCATCGCATCGGCATACTCAATTCCTGCAAATGACTTGGTAGCATCAGAGATCTTCTCATCAACGCCCCCTTTGCCCCAAAAGCGAATTGGCCGCTCAATACCCGCCCAATACTCTTGATAATTTGTGGCTCCAGGTATATTCGTTACCCTTCGATTTTGTCTGGTTCCCCTAACAACAAACTCTTGAGAACCGGAGGCAATTGCATCAGCCCTGTAATTAAGGGAGTTTTTTCTTGCGTCTGCGGCGCCGATCTTAGGACTGGCATTTAAGGCGTTTTTAACCTGGTCATCAGTTGGTAATAAGTTAATAGCCAAAACTGAAGAACAGACCCCAATGAGCGAGGTAAATAGAATCAATTTTTTCATTTCTTGATCCTCTTAATTAAATCGATCAAACGGTCAAAGTGAATTTCTTCCTTTAGCTCACCCCAGCCCTTTAATGCACCAAAGCGCTCATAGAGCTTCGGTAACAGCAGCAAGGTCAATAAGGTAGAGGTAATCAAACCACCAATCACTACAATCGCTAAAGGACGCTGAATCTCAGACCCAGGACCCGTCGCAAAAAGTAGTGGAATCATTCCAAGAGCAGTAATCACTGCTGTCATTAGTACTGGCCGTAGACGTCTTTCAGTGCCAAAGTGAATGACATCAGACATGGAGTCGCCCTTATCAAGCCGCTCATTGAAGTGAGTGACCATGACTACACCATTCAGTACAGCAATCCCCAGTAATGCAATAAAACCGACTGAAGCGGGAACTGACAGATATTGGCCGGTAATAGTTAAGGCAACTACACCGCCAACCAATGCAAATGGAATATTGAGGAAAATAATGCCTGCCTGTATTGCTGAACCAAAAGTCACCATCAGGATTGCAAAGATAAGTCCCAATGCTATTGGGATCACCAATGTCAATCTTGCTGCTGCCCTTTGTTGATTCTCAAATTGCCCGCCCCAAACAATATTGATTGTCTTAGGTATATTTAATGCAGTAACCGCCGCTTGAGCATCCCTGACAAAACCCGCTAAATCTCTGCCGCTAACTGAGACCTGAATACTTGAAAAACGATTCGATTGCTCGTGATCAATACGAATAGGTCCATCGATTTTTTGAATGTCAGCCAAAGAAGATAACGGCCAAGATTTGCCGTCAGGCGCCGAGATCATTAACTCATTAAAGGCTTCGGGGCTAGTTCGAATATAGTCATTGCCTCGCAGCACTAATGGTGTTCTGATAATGCCGTCAAGCACTACCCCCAGATTCTCACCCTCAATTTGATTGCGTAAACGCTGCTGTAGATCCTCTATTGAGAACCCTGCTTGTCCAGCAACTGTGCGATTGATCTTTAGACTTAAGTACTGCATTCCTTCGGCACGTGGAGCAATAACTTCAGCAGCACCTTTAACGTTACGAACCGCACCAGCAACTGCTTGAGCCACCTTATTAATTTCTGCCAAATCACCACCAAAGATCTTAATGGCTACATCTCCACGGGTGCCCGTTAGCATTTCTGAAACACGCATTTCAATAGGCTGCGTAAATCCGTATACCAAGCCTGGAAAATTATCCAAGGCAGTCCTTAGCTTATTGGCAATATCCTCTTTATTTCCAGACCATTCACTCTTGGGTTTGAGCACCAGGAACATATCTGATTCATTTAAACCCATAGGATCTAAGCCTAAATCATCTGAACCAGCTCTCGCAACAATAGATTTAATCTCAGGAACGTCCTTGAGTAAAAACTGCTCTACCCGCGAGTCAATAATGAGAGATTCCTGTAAAGAGATAGATGGTAGCTTTTGGAGCTGAACCAAAATATCACCTTCATCTAAGGTTGGCATAAACGTCTTACCCACAATCATGTAAAGCACTACCATCACAGCAAGCCCAATACCTGATCCCCTATAGAGCCACTTCGTGTTTTGCCAAACTTTATTACGCCATTCAATATATCTTTTAGAAATCGTACGCATGAACTTCGTTTCTTCATCCGCTTTGCGCTCAAGAACAAAAGATGCCAGCGCCGGAATAACTGTAAATGCAATCAGCAAAGAAGATGCCAGCGCCATCACGATCGTAAGCGCCACCGGGGAAAAGAGCTTCCCTTCCAAACCCTCAAGACTGAGTAAGGGAAGAAAGACCACCGCAATAATCAATACACCGGCGACTACCGGCTTGACAACTTCATGTGTAGCAACAGAAATAATGTCCTTCTTGGTTAACGCATGTGAGGTATGTGGGTCAGCAAAGGCTGTTTCCACATTCTCAACGACAACCACAGCTGCATCGACCAACATACCAATAGCAATAGCTAGTCCGCCCAAACTCATGAGATTTGCCGTTAAGCCAAATATCTTCATCAAAATAAAGGTGGAGAGAATCGACAGCGGAAGCACAGCAGCGACTACTAGCGCAGCTCGATAACCACCTAAGAATAGGTACAAGGTAATACAAACTAGAACGGTTGCCTCAAGCAAAGCCTTCGTAACAGTTCCCGCGGCACGGGAAACTAATTCACCTCGGTTATAGAAAGCGCTTACTGTCATGCCCTTGGGTAATCTTGGAGCTATCTCAGTCAGTTTTTGCTCTACAGAATCAACTAGCAAACGCGCATTAGCGCCACGCAGCGCAAGAACCAAGCCTTCGACAGCCTCACCCTCACCATCCTTGGTAACAGCTCCATATCGAGTGGCAGATCCCAGGTGAACTGTTGCTACCTCATCGAGCATGACTGAGCCACCATTTGCCTTAGGGACTTGGATCTTTTTTACATCTTCGAGCTTTTTAACAGCTCCTTCAACTCGAACCACCAAGGTCTCTTCACCCTGATCAATGCGTCCAGCGCCATCATTACTGTTATTAGTCATCACCGCTTTTCGCAGGTCTGACATCGTGATCCCGCGAGCAGTCAATCGAGATGGGTCGGGGATTACTTCGTAGGTCAAAATCTCACCGCCTAAGACGTTGACCTCAGCTACGCCAGGAATCGTTCTGAGTTCAGGTCGAATCGTCCAATCTAATACCGTGCGTTTATCTCTTAAGCTATAGCCCTCGCCCTCAAGAGTGAACATGTAGATTTCACTTAAAGGGGTGGTGATTGGAGCCAGTCCTCCAGTTGCCCCGGGAGGCAGATCTTTAGTAAAAGCATTCAATCTCTCTGAAATTTGTTGGCGAGCCCAATAAATATCAGCGCCCTCGTTAAAATCGATCGTGATATCTGCAATCCCGTATTTAGATACCGATCTGACAATCCTCTTTTTAGGAATGCTGAGCATTTCAATTTCAATCGGGCGAACCACCCTCTGCTCAACCTCTTCAGGAGTCATACCAGGAATCTTCAGAATGATTTTGACTTGGGTCGGCGAAATATCAGGGAAGGCATCGATTGGTAAAGTCATCCATGCGTGAAAACCAAAGAGCACCAAAGCAATAGCCATTGCCAATACAAGCTTACGAAAATGTAAGCTAGCATCAATTAATTTAACAAACATTACTCGTCCTTCTGCGCAAGGGCCTTCAGAGAAGCAATGGCTGTTACTGCGACCTTGGCTCCATTGGAAAGTGGCGCTTGAATCGAGGCCAAGTCATCATCACTTGAAATAACTGAAACGGGTTGCAATACAACACCAGTGCTAGATAGAATAAAAATAGCGCTTTGCCCCTTCCAGCTAGTAATCGCTCTAGAAGGAACTTGCCATAGCGTTTTGTCTTGCGCTTTAGACTTCATCTTGGTCTGAATGGTGGCAGTTACCACCTCACCCATCTGCAGGGTGCCACGCTCCTCAACTACCGCCCTTACCCTTGCAGACTGTGATGCGCTAACCGCCTGAGACACTCCGGTCACTTTCGCTTTTGCATTACGCGAGGCAATCACAATCTCATCGCCAGGCTGAATGCCAATTGCCTTAAAGACTGATGTATTAATCTCTAAATTTAAAGTGGTTATATCGGCAATTCTAAATAGCAAGTTTCCCGTATCTATACGTTGACCTATCAAGTTATGAGCTTCTACTACTGTGCCTTGGATGGGCGACTTTAGAGCGCCGGTAGCATAAGAGCTAAATGCCTCTTTGTTTTTGGGATCATCAAAGTTAATTCCCGCCGCCTTTAATTCAGACTGTCTTGCCATCAACATCGCATTGGCATTCTCAGCCTTTGCTTTAGTGATATTGAGACGAGATTGAGGAATGATTCCTTCTTTAAATAGCTCGTTATCACGAACCAAGGCCTCTTTAGCCAATCGCGCATCAGATGTGGCCTCAAGCAGCATTCTTCTAGAGTCACCCATCTGGGGGCTGGTGAAGTAGGCTAGCGGAGAGCCCACTTTTACAGAGTCCCCAATTCCCACAACCATTTGACTTAATTGGCCCGGGTACGGGGCAGATAAAATTGCCTGCTTTTCTGGTGGTACCGTGACTGAGGCGCTGATCAATACGGAGCCTGCATCAACAGAAATCGCCTGAGTAAAATTAACACCCATAGCCGCCTGTTGATTCGCCGTCAGCTTTAATGGCTTAGGGGTAAATTCTTGCGCATGAACCAACCCACTCAGTAAAAATAAGCAGGGCAAAAGAACAGCAATATGAAATCGAAACATAACAACCTCTAGAAACACTACTAACTAAATCCAAGAAACGTGAACAAGTCACGCCAGAGAAATTTAGAGATCTAGAGGTGGCGCCAAAGAAAGTGGTGGCGAACTTTGAGCGTACCTTTGATAAGCAAATCTATCAACGCTGTAAAAAGAAGAAGCCTGTCGTAGCCTGCACAACGTATAAACCAAAGCGAATAAGACTAAGGCATAGAAATTTAAGACTATCAGCTCGAATTGATCACTTTGACGTGAAGTAGGCACCCCAACCTCAGGGGACTCACTCGAAGTATTGGTGAAAAATACTTTACCCGACTCAGATGCAAGGGCAGACTCAAATCCCGTACTAGCCACATGCAAGTGAAGGCCAAACTGGCTTGAAGCCCCAGTATGTGCGTGTAGAAATGGTGTCAATATCTGCAAGACGATGGACAGCAAAAATATAGCAACAAGAAGAGATTTGGATCTCAAAAGATTCATAAATTCATTCTACATCAGAGATATTTTACTTATTTGACCTATATCAATCCAGTTGTGAGTCAGTTTGAGGTCTTCAACTTTCAACAATCAAGGATCGTGCTGGGCGCTTAAAGGCCGTTCTGCGACAGTCAATAAGCCTAAAAATGCTCCAGTTGAAGGTCTGAAATACACCTATAAGCAGACATAAAATGGGCTTTATAGAATACTTTCCTCAAATCAATCGGCCCAAAGAGGCTATACGAGGATAAAACGA
>CAIOIX010000116.1 GCA_903858445.1 uncultured beta proteobacterium | reverse complement strand
GATGGTAAGCGCCATTAGCATAGCTAGCGCCGCCTTACCGGAACCACAAGACCCCCAGGTGGTTGCTAATATGACCTTTGAGCAACGTCTGCAGATGTCTAAAGATTTGCGGGAGCAATTTAAGCAGGCTACGCCTGAAGAGCGACGTGACTATCGCCAAAAACTTCATGCCAAATTTAAGGCATTAAGTCCGGAAGAGCGCAAAGCATTAAGAGAGAAAATGCATGCCCAGTGGAAGGCTTTAAGTCCTGAGCAAAAGAAAGAGTTAAGGGATAACCGCAAGGCAATGATTGCAGCAATGACTCCTGAAGAGCGCGCTGAGATGAAAAAAGAGCGAGAAGAATGGATGAATGCGCACCCCCATGAAAAAGAACATTGGAATAAGCCAATGAGCAATTAAGGATCGGTTTGAGTTTATTTTCAAACAAGCAACATCGTATTGAGCGGGCTTTATTAAAGAGTGCGGTAGCGGGAAATTCTCAGGCGTCAAAAGAAGTGATTCGCTTGCTGAGTTCTCCTGCTTACTCTTTAGCCTGGAAGATGCTTGGCAAAAAAGAAGATGCTGAAGATGTTGTGCAAGAAGCCTTTATCCGACTTTGGAAAAGTGCAGATACGTTTTCGGGTAAATCAGGGTTATCCACTTACTTTTACACAATCGTGAGTAATCTTTGCTTGGATAGGATCAAAAGCGTTAATAAGGGATTCTTTGAGGAGTTTGATGAGCTTGAGCATTACCCAATAAAAGAGATTGAGTGGAGTAACGGAGAGGGCATTAGCCCAGAAAGTATACAAAAGGCAATGAATGTTTTAAGCAGCAAACAAAGAATGGCGATGTTGATGTGGGCTTATCAGGATCTAACCGCAGAACAAATTGGTGATGCCCTAGGGATGAATAAAAACAGCGTTGATCAGTTGCTATATCGAGCTAAGTTAAAGCTAAAGGCAGAATTGGAAAAAGGTGAATCTCATGCGATCAAATGATAAAAAGCATTTAAAGCGAGTATTGGATCAAATCAAGGTTCAAGGACCATCTACTCATTTTGAACAACGCATTTACCAAGATTGGCAAAGAACGGTCTCTAATGTGGAGCAACCAACACATCGACTCTCTGAGGCTTTAGTTCTCGCTAGATTACATCCTAGAATTGTTGGATTGATTGCAATAGTAGCTATTACAGCCTCTGTGTTGCTAGGTCAACATCTCCTGATGTCTCAAGATGAAGAATTGCACAGGATCGATGCCTTGTCTGAACTGAGCCTTTCAACTATTTAATGTAAAGCGTTCTCCCTTGCCCCTTAACTCAAAAGAGTTTTTGGGGCTTTTTTAGCAAAAGGATCATCATGAAAAAGCAGCTATTAGCATTACTATTGACCACCATTGGTATGGTAAGTTTGACTTATTCTCAAAATGATTTGTTTCAGGCAACGCCAAACCCAACTGTTCGCCAACGAATATCTGAAACACAAAAGCAATTTGCTGATTGCATCAATCAAGCCAAGATGAGTGATGCGGCAAAGGTTGTCAATAATGAGGTATTTGAGATTGTTCCCAAGTCGGAACATAAGATGAATTTATTCACTACTGACAACAAAATTACGGATGAGGAAGCAAATGCACTAACGGCTTACTTAGCGTCTACAAGCCAATGTCGAGCAATATCTAATCAATTCTCCGTATCGGAGCTAGCGGGCATCTACCGGAACTTTTATAGCCAAGTCGATGTTGTTTATGGGAATTTGTTGTCTAGGAAAATTTCCATAGGCGAGGCAAACAAAGAAAAGTATGAGCTTATGCAGACAGCTCAATCGCAGTGGATTAACTATGAATCAACACATAAGATCAATTGATGTGTGAGTAATTAGCAAAGGTATTAAATATGGAAAAATTAGCCAGCACAAAGCAAGCTCTTCAAAAGAGTATTGCGTCATCAGCGTATATTCGTTTTTTAAATCTATTAGATGTAATTGATTCAGCTGGAGGGTGTGAAAGGCTGGACCCACTGGAGGAATCACTGCTAGATAAACTCGTTTTAATGGCAACAAAACAAGATTGCCCCATATTGGTTGGGGATCTAATATCAATTTCAACCCTGGCTTCTCAGGCAACGCTACATGGAAGGGTAAAGAGTCTTGAGAGGAAAGGGTTAATCAATTTAATAAGTGACAAAGATGATGCTAGGAAAAAGCATGTCTATCCTACCCGGTTGACTATGAAGCGTTATGAAGAGCTTTC
>CAIOIX010000115.1 GCA_903858445.1 uncultured beta proteobacterium | reverse complement strand
TTCACAGGGTTAGATATGACCCGGATTTTGATCGATATGAGATTGCAAAATTACGCAAGAACCTTAATCAAGGCGATTAACTAGTTTTCAATCTCACTCGATAGGTATTAATGATTATCGCAATCCGTCCGCTCCGGGTCGGATTGAGCCTATGGGGACTTTTTGGGTTTAAAGACTTTATTCGGCCACTTTCAGTCAGTCGAGTGGGATTAAGAATTGAAGTCTGCCGAGGCTTTATTTAATTAGATATTGCGCATTTGATATAGATCAAATACTGAGTCCCTAAATAAGAATGGCATAGTTTTACTGGTTAGTATTCCTATTTGAACATTCTTGGCCCTCTTATAATAACATTCTTCAATAGGGTGTTTAAATGATTGCTGATGACAAGAAAAAACTTATTGAAGCTGAAGAAATCTATCGGCATGAATTCAAGAAGACGCTAGAAACAACTGACACTTCAATTTCCAAAACTTTAGATCAAGTAGTTTCAGAGGTTAAGCTTGAGAAGTCCAAGATGGGTGCGCAGATTATGGCGTTTCTCAATAGCTCAGTGGGTATGTGGTTTCTATCGTCAGTAGTGATTACTGGTGGAGCGGCAGTAATTCAGCAAATTCAACACAAATACGAAGTTGAGCAAAAGAACCACGCTCAATTGATCTCTTATAAATTTGAGATTGAAAATCGTCTCGATAATATGGAATACGCCTTACGTCGAGCTAAAACAGTCGGCGATGCAAAAGACTCTCTCGATAGATTATTTAAGAGCAAATTTCCATTAACACCCGAATTGCAAAACAGAAGCTTGGGATCCTTATATTTAAATATTTACGAGCTGGTGCCTGGGACGGAGAAGCAAAAAGCCCAAGCTGCCATTAACTTCATTCGCGAGATGGAAGATGCGGAATATTTGCTTCAGTCACAACCTGATAACAAGACAATAGATGACCAAGAGAAGGCCCGCTTTAATAAATTAATTCAATCAATACGAGAGTTGCGCTTAAATGCAACCTAACCCCCCGGTTGCTGCGTTTATTTTTCTTGGACCTCAAAAACTACTAGCGTCTTTCTTATTTCTACTATTTGCCAGCACCGTCGGGGCGCAAGGCCTTACTAATTGGAATTTGTATGGCAACACGGAATCTGCATTGATTCCGTTTACCAATACGACTCCGTTGACCCCTGGATCAACTCCAACACTTTCGCTGCAGGTTGGCGGAGGTTCTGCAATGTCTTTTGGGATGGATACTGGATCTACGGGGATTGCCATTTCATCGACTCTCTACACCCCCGGTGCAAACGATAGATTGATTGGATCAGGCGCTACCCAGTACAGTAGTAGCGGGCTTCAATATAACGGTAATGTATATCAAACTACAGTCAATATAAATGGAGCTGCAGGGTCTGTTGTTGCTACGTCCGTGGTGGATGTCCTAGTTGTAACGGGCGCTACCTGTTATAAATATCAGGCTACCTATTGCCCAGGGGGGATTAATACTACGCCTGTAGGCGTAAATATCACTGATATTCACTATGCTGGAATTGGCTTTGCCGCCGGCAATGGGTTTATGGGGAGTGCAATAACAGCTTCTGCCGCAAACCCCTTTACCAATATTGTGACAATCAGTGGTCACGCAGTCACTACCAATAACTATGTCCAAGGTTATGTTATTACCCCAAGCGGGGTAAATCTAGGTCTAACTTCAAGCAATACTTCCAATTTTGCTTATGTGAAGTTGGGTGCGCAGCCAGCCCAGACCGATGCTACGCTATGGGGAAGGGCTGCTGCCCTTGTCACCACAAGTACCCCAATCCCAGGTGGCTCTAGTACTGTTTCCGGGGTAGGTCATGTCCTTACGGATAGCGGCGTTGGTGAAATGATTATTTCCCCGGCCGCTGGAAGTGGTTTAGTTGTCGGGGCTGCACCAAATCCTAGTACCGTCATTACCGTTAATCTTGGTGGTCAGTCAGGAAGTCAAAATTACTATTCATTTACTGTTGGCGAAAATATCGGAACGCCTCAAATTGCGCCTACTACTATTGAGGTGGCGGCCGATGCTGGTGTTTTTGTTAATACCGGCAGACTTTTTCTGAATGGATTTAATTACCTCTACGATGCTACCAATGGATTTGTTGGGTACTCGTGGACAAATGCGGTAAGCGGTGTCTCTGGTCAAACAACGCCATCCATTCAATTTCAGTGTGCTCCAGTCAATTGTAATTTTTATATGCCAGACAGCTTTAACACTAATCTTCCCGCTTGGTTAGGAAGTGATACCACCTTTACCTCTTTGCGCTTAGCTACTCTCTCCGGCGTGATTTCAGGTAGTTCAAATCTGACTGTAGATGGCCCCGGCGTCCTAGAGTTAGCGGGGCAGAATACCTATACAGGGACAACAACAATTAATCCCGGTGCTAGCTTGTACCTAACGGGCTCTGGAAGTATTGCCAGCTCAAGCGCTGTAATCAACAGCGGTACTTTTAATGTCACTGCTAAAACTACTAATGTGAGCGTAGCAAGCTATACCCAGTCATCAACTGGTAACTTGGCCATGGGCTTTTCACCCACATCTAATCAAAAGTTATTGGTTACTGGCGCGGCTTCTTTGGCGGGTGGCTTGACTCTTGTTGGAAGCTCTGGAACCTATCAATCTGGTAGATATGTTTTGCTTACAGCTGGCGGCGTCACAGGCACTTTTGGATCATTAAGCTCTAACCTAAGTTCATTAACTACTCTAGGCTATCAATTGGCTTACGATTCCACCAATGCGTACTTAGTTTTTACGCCAAACTCCGCTGACACACAAAAATCTTTAGTAAATACCGCAAGTGCTCTACAAAATACCTTCACATTGCAAAACTCAGTACTAGCCAATAGCTTTACTTATGACTGCGCATTATTTGATGTCAATAATATTTGCGTTTCTGCTGGTGGTCGTAATACCGCTGTATCCGCTGCCAATGGTTTAAACAACACCAGCGGTTTACTCATTGGCGCTTATCGCCCACATCAAAACTACCGCGTGGGTGCTTATGTGGATCAGAATCTATCCATGAGCAATGCAGGCAGCACCGTAAACCTAGGTAACAACACGCCAGTCATTGGTTTATTTGGCGCTTGGAATGAGCGCTTAGATGGTACGGGCACTGAAGTGAAAGTCTCAGCAGCTTATGGTCAAAAGAACACAACGGTGACTCGCTCTGTAGTGGGCACCAGTGAATCGGGTTCTGGTTCTTCGCAGCTTAATAGTCAAGGCGCACAAGTGACAGCGAAGTACGGCTTTGCAGTATTGCCAGCAGTAATTGTGGCTCCTTATGCTGGTATGCGCTACACCCAAAATTATATGAATGGCTACACAGAGGGTGCTTCAAGCTCAGTAACAGCTCCGCTAACTTACTCCGCACTCAATACCAATGCCACTACCGCATTAGCTGGGATAGGGGCTTCGTATCGTTTTATCCCTAAAGCATCTCTCTTTGCTAGTGCTGGAGTGGAGACTGACACCAATACCACTAATGGTACTTACTCTGCTACTGGGGTTACTGGTTTAACTCCAATTAACTTTAATGCCAATCCCGTGAAGACCCGTCCAACAGCAATGCTTGGCGCTTCATATGATGTGGAGAAAAATCAACGCTTAGGTGTTACGGGCATTTATCGTCAAGAGCCATATCAAGGTGTATCAACAACTTCTGTGATGGCAACTTATATGATTGGTTTATAGGCAATACATTGGCCTTAAACAAAAAACCTGCTTGATGGATTAAGCAGGTTTTTTGTTATCTGTGACTGTCTCAAATGGGTCGATATTTGTCTGCGGGGACTAATAAGCATGAGAGTCTGCTTAACATGCTAAAGCGGCCTGATTTAAATTCTATTAAATGGATTCATTAGGATCGGGTAGCGGATGACGACAGGACGATAAAGCTATTGATTGGT
>CAIOIX010000114.1 GCA_903858445.1 uncultured beta proteobacterium | reverse complement strand
GCAATGGCAGATTAAAGTCGTCTGCATTCTTAATAGAGTTATCTACATAGTCGGCACCCAATACTTCACGACGGGTTTTTAAGCCTTTTTCAAAAGATTCATGGTTCATTTATAGCTCCTTAGTTAATTAATGTTGGGGGTGTTGTTGTGATTCCAAGAAACCAAGGGCTGCGCTCTCGGCATTCAATATATGATTTTTTGCTATGAGTTGAGCGCCCGCAGGATTGCGCTTGGCAATGCAGTCAACTAATTCGTCAATTTCATCTAAACTTTTATGTAATCGATCTGGATGCATTAAGGACATTGATCTGAGTAGATTGACCTGGGTTAGCAAACCTCCCAATATCTCCCGAACCAAACTATTGCCAGCCCCTCCGAGCAATATTTCATAGAAACGTGCCTTGCTGGCTATTACCTGTTCCCGTGAATTTGACTCACCACCCAGCCTTAAAGCCTTCGCGGCAGCTTGAAGCTCCTCGATCTCTTGATCTAAAGCCAATCTTGCAAATTCATGGGCTGCATGGCTTTCCAGCAAACCACGTAAGGCATAAATCTCCTTAGCCTCAGCAAGCCCAATGGCTCTCACTGTGGGTCCACGGTGTGGGGTATTGACTATCAGCTTTTCCGCCTCTAACTTGCGCAGAGCCTCTCTTAAAGGAGCCCTGCTGATGTTAAGCATTTCGCATAATTCACGCTCAACCAGCTTCTGGCCAGCCTTAAACCTACCCGCGACAATCTCCTGTCGTATGAAATTTTCGACCTGAGAGCGCAGTGTTTCGGGTTTAAGCATTGTTTTTCTCTCCAACATAGGGTGAATACTAGTTATTGTATGACAATCTGTCAATACTATTGACATACAAAATATTAGCATCAATAATCATTTCGCAAGCACCAATAACAAAAGGAGAATGAAATGAAGAAAGAACAAAAAATTGCTTCCCAACAAGCACGTCGGGAAGTTTTAAAAGGTTTAAGCGCATTAACAATCGCCAGCACATTTCCATCAATCGCCCTATCGCAAACCAAAACTGTCAACATTGGTGTGATTCTTCCTTTATCGGGCGCAAATGCACAATTTGGTATTAATTCACGTCAAGGCATCGAACTAGTTGTTGATGAAATCAACAACAGCGGTGGCCTCAAGAATCTAGGTGGCGCAAAAATTAACTTAGTCATTGCAGACTCAACCTCAACACCAACAACTGCAGCGACTGTTGCACAACGCATGATTGCCGAAAATGATTGTTGCGCCATCTTGGGTGCATTTGCTTCATCCCTTACCCTAGCAATATCAGAAGTCACTGAGCGCCGCGGCATTCCACTGTTGACCATGTCTTATTCAGATCAACTAACTGGTCGCGGCTTTAAAACGGTGTTCCAAGTAACCTCTAAAGGTAGTGCCATTGGCAAAGCCCAACTGGATTACGCTGTACAACTAGCCGGTGGCACAAAGATTAATAAAGTCGCCATTTTGTACGAAGATACTGCCTACGGAACCTCTACAGCAACAGGTCTGCGAGCAGCTGCAAAGGCCGCAAACATTGAGATTGTCATGGATGAGGCTTATCCATTAGGCATCATTGACGTAACGCCATTAATTAACAAATTGCGTGCATCGAATGCGCAAATTGTGTTCCCTGTCTCCTACCTCAATGACAGTCTTTTAATCGTGCGCGCATTGCGTCAACAAAAAGTGAATATTCCGATTGTTGGCGGATCTGCAGGTTATGTAATTCCAGACTTTTCACAAGCTCTAGGGGATTATGCAAATGGTGTGTTATCCATCTGTTCCGCTAACTATGACCTAGATACAGCCCTGACTAATAAATATCGTAAACGCTATAACAGCTTCATGGTGCATGAGGCTCTTGAGCACGCTGTTGCGTTAGATGTTCTTGCTCAAGCAATCAATATCTCTAAATCCACAGCGCCTGAAGGCATTATTCAAGCCCTGCACAGTACTACCTTTACAGAAGGCTGGGCTAAAGCAATGACCAATGGCAAAGTGAAGTTTGATGACACCGGTCTTAATATTTATGCAGAGCCGCTTATGCTCCAATGGCAGAAAAAAGAATTAGTCACCGTTTGGCCGAAGTCTTATGCCAAAGGTAAATTTATTGCGCGTAACGCGAGCTAAACAGAGGTTCTGAATGTCATTTCTACAGGCCATCCTAGATGGTTTGATGTTAGGCGGGGTTTATGCAGTAATTTCGATTGGGTTAACCCTGGTTTTCGGGGTTGTCTCAATCGTCAACTTTGCACAAGCTGAGTTTTTAATGCTTGGGATGTATGTAGCCTATTTTGTTTGGCAATATCTCGGCTTGGACCCCATCCTAGGATCACTCATTTCTTTTGTCGTTGTATTCGTGCTTGGTTTCTTTGTACAGCAATTCTTAATTAGAAGAGTTCTCAAGGCACCAGAAGTCGCTCAAATTTTCTTAACAGTCGGGATATTAATCTGCCTAGAAAATTTAGCCCTAATATTTTTTGGCTCCGAATATCGCTCCGTTCAAACCCCATACCAAAATGAGGCTCTAGAATTTTTTGGGCTCATCATCAGCATGCCATACCTCATTGCATTCATTGCCTCCGGTATTGCGGGAGGCTTCATTTGGTGGGTGCTAACAAAAACTTGGTGGGGAAGAGCAGTAAGAGCAACAGCGCAAAATCCTATGGCAGCAAAACTCATGGGCATTAATACAGATCAAGTGTATCGCATTGCATTTGGTCTAGGCGTTGGCCTAACCGCATTTGGGGGCGCAATTATTCTGCCCTACCTCACAGTATCGCCCTCGGTAGGAGGCCAGTTTGGGGTTCTGATGTTCACCGTGGTTGTGCTTGGAGGCTTAGGAAATGTATTAGGGGCAGTGGTCGGTGGAATAGCTGTTGGGATAATTCAATCTTTATCAGGCTTGTTTTTGCCAATTCAGCTTCAGAACATCGCCCTCTTCATTATTTTTATTGCCACTCTCGCATTCAGGCCTGAAGGGCTATTAAGAAAATCGTCATGAATACTAAGCTTGTACAAAGGTATTGCTCCCTTGCGCTTTTCATATTGCTCTGTAGCATCCCCTGGCTACTCACAGATCAAGGCTATGCAATTCGCGTTTTAACACTTCTTTTACTTTTTGCAGCAATGGCACAGAGTTGGAACATTGTTGGTGGACTAGCAAATCAAATTTCCCTTGGGCATGCAGCATTTTTTGGCATTGGCGCATATGCCTCCACCATTTTATTAATTAGGTTTGGTCTATCGCCTTGGCTGGGTATTCTGGTGGCTATGATTTTGGCTGGCTTAACTGGTGGACTGCTTAGCCTACCTACCATGAAATTACGCGGGCATTACTTTGCTCTAGCTACGCTTGCCTTTGGCGAGGTCATGCGAGCTATTGCTAATACTTGGAGCTCAGTTACTGGTGGGCCAGTCGGCATCTCCGTGCCATTCTCCCCAAATGCTGGGTTGGGAATGATGCAATTTAAATCTACCATTCCGTATTACTTCATAATGCTTGGCGCACTCACAATCACTACCTATATTTTTTGGAAAATTAGCCACTCAAAATTAGGTTATGAACTTCGGGCCGTTAAAGCAAATGTGGATTCAGCCGAAGTTATCGGAATTGACACAACCCGCACAAAAATTATTGCTGCAGTCATCTCTGCAGCACTCATGGGGGCGTGTGGCGTTTTATATGCTCAATTCAACTTCTTTTTTGACCCTGATTCTGCCTTTTCTCTCGTCGGAATTTCTATTAGAGTTGCTTTGATTTGCATCATCGGCGGAATAGGAACCGTTTTTGGCCCCCTCATTGGGGCCTGCTTTCTCTTACCCCTTGAGGAAATTTTTAACGCTTTTCTCTCCGGCAAAGGAGCTGGCTATTCTCAGCTGGCTTATGGCCTCATTTTGATTAGCATCATCTTATTAGAGCCAAGAGGACTAACTACCTTGTTTAAGCAAGCCGTTCAAAGGATCAAGGCATGAATACCAAGGCAGCTAATAACATTCTTTGGACGGAAAGCCTCACCCGTAAGTTTGGTGGATTGACTGCTGTGGGCAATGTGAATTTATCTGTAAAGTCCGGTGAATTATTAGGGCTCATTGGTCCTAATGGCGCAGGAAAAACGACCTTATTCAACTTACTAATGGGACTCACCACACCCACATCGGGAGATGTTTATCTAAAGGGTAAAAAAATCTCTGGACTAAAACCGCACCAAATTTGCAGATTGGGTATGGTAAAAACTTTTCAAAATGTTGCCCTCTTTCCGGAGATGTCAGTTTTAGAAAATGTCCTGACTGGTGGTTTACTGAGAGCCTCGGTTGATGAAGCCACTTCACTAGCTAAAGATAGCCTGGGTAAAGTGGGCATGCTTGAGATTGCAAATAAGAAAGCGGCTGACCTCACTTTTCCTGAAAAGGCACTGGTTGAAATGGCTCGCGCACTTTGCACTAAACCTAAAATCGTTTTATTGGACGAGGTCATGGCGGCATTAAATGAAACGGAAATGGATCACATTCTTAAACTCATTAAGACTCTCAGAGATAAAGAGGGAATTACTTTTATTGTGATCGAGCATCATATGAGAGCCATCATGAATCTATGCGAACGCATCGTAGTTCTTAGCTTTGGACAGGTTATCGCAGAAGGCACCCCTCTTGAGATAGGCTCTAACCCAGAGGTGATTACTGCCTATCTTGGCACGGATACCACTGCTGGAGAACTGCATTGAGCTTGCTAAAAATTCAAAACTTAAAAGCCTCTTATTCCGAGGCTCCTGTTTTACACGGGCTCAATATTAACGTTGAGGAAGGCAGTTTTGTCTCGGTTATCGGCGCCAATACTGCTGGGAAAAGCACCTTACTGAAAGCTATTTCTGGCTTGATGCCCATTGCTAGCGGCGAAATCCTATTCGCCAATGAAAACTTGCTAGGGCTAGCAGCTCATGAAATCCCTGGCAAGGGAATTGCACACGTCCCGGAGGGCCGCCACGTCTTTCCAGAAATGTCCGTTCTCGAAAATTTGCTATTAGGTGCCTATGTTCATCGACAAGATGCCACCGGAATTCAGAAGGATTTAGAAAAAATATTCTCTATGTTTCCAAGGCTCTCTCAAAGGCAGCAGCAACGGGCAGGCACACTCTCGGGCGGAGAGCAACAGATGGTGGCGATTGGGCGGGCTTTAATGAGCAGGCCGCGCTTACTATTGCTCGATGAGCCCAGTCATGGTCTTGCACCAAAGATTGTTCAGGAATTACATGACGCATTGCTAGCCATCCACGCATCTGGCGTAACCATGCTCCTGATTGAGCAAAATACCAAACTAGCACTATCAGTGACTAGTTATTCTTTTGTATTGCAATCTGGATCACTTGCATTTGAAGGCGCTTCGTCTGAATTGTTCAATGACCCCCGTATTCGGGAAGCCTATCTTGGCATCTAATCTTTCTTACTGAAATCATGTCACCTCATTTAATGCAATCCACCTTAGAAAAATGTCTCAATATTCCTGAGGTAATGGCTGATGCACGTTACTGCGAATTCCAGTGCGTCCTAGAGGTGGTAGATGCGAATGGTGGCATTCAACAATTTGAGATCCTGCCATCGCATCCTCAGCTTCCTATAATCAGCCTAAGAGCCAGTGAGGCCACCTGGAAAAAGGTATGGTCCTCAGATCCGCCTGTTGGATATCAATCCATTGGAGCGCTTCGCAGGCAAGTGCCTGATTTCACACTCACGGGTGAAGATATTCATATAGCCCAGTCCCTCCCTTTTTTAGAGCGCTTGCTTGAGACCTTCAGAAATACACTTCATCCAACCGAATCAAAAAATATTAATTGGGATGGACTAGAAAATATTTCAGGGTCTTATTTAAAAGTTGGCCCAAAAAAAGACTACTGGGTCTATCAAGAGCAAGCTGGTTCCCTGAATAAACCAGTCATTCTCATGCTCCACACAGCTGGTGCAGATTCAAGACAGTGGCATGGCTTAATGAGTGACAAACAACTGCAAGCAGAGTGGTCGATGCATGCATTTGATATTCCTGGTCATGGCAGATCCCCTCTCCCACCGGGGTCAGCAAACTGGAACTGGCGCCTCACTGAAGCGGACTACCTTCGCTGGATTATTGATTACATGGATGCCGCCAATATTAAACAAGCGATTGTGATGGGTTGCTCAATGGGCTCAGCAATTGGACTTGCATTAATGGCAAAGCATCCCAACAGAGTCATAGGTGGCGTGCTACTCGAGATGCCCTACCGCTCGCCCGGTCGACGCTCCCCATACCTTAATCACCCCAAGGTTCATGGGGCTAGACTTGCAGCAGCATGGGTTGGATCTCTACTGAGCCCCACTAGCCCTAAATCTCGTAAAGATTATGCAACCTGGATTTACTCACAGGGTGCGCCGAGTACATATGACGGAGATCTGGCTTTTTACAGCGATGACTTTGATGCGCACCATCACACAGGATCTGTGAACACACAAATAACGCCTCTTTGGCTATTAACCGGCGACTATGACTACTCCGCAACGCCAGCAGACACCTTAAAAGTAGCTAATGAAATCCCGGGAGCGACATTTACCGAACTCAAAGGTTTCGGACACTTTCCGATGGTGGAGAATCCAGAAGGATTAATGCCTTATTTACTCGCACCCCTAAACGCACTTAAAGAGCGCATTAATCATTAGGAATGCAATGAATACGCAAACTCAGAAAAAAACTGCTCTGGTAACCGGTGGATCAAAAGGTATCGGATTCGCTATTGCTAAAGCACTTGCATCGGAGGGTTACTCACTCAAATTAGTAGCTAGGGACTCAAAATCACTAGAGCAAGCCAAAGATGCACTAATAAACGAATTTAATATTTCGGTAGATATTTATCCGCTAAATCTCTCGCTTGAACAAGACATTGAAAAACTCATTCCCGTGTTTTCTGAAGTGGATATATTGGTCAATTCTGCAGGTGCTATAGGTCGCGGCGGCATACTAGAAATTGAACCCAAGAACTTTCGAGATGCTTGGGATGGGAAAGTAATGTCAACCATCATGCTTAGCAGGGCGGCCTGCACTCAGATGTATCGCAAACAGTCTGGTGTCATTATTAATATTATCGGCATAGCGGGCGAACGCTTAAACGCTAAGTCGATTGGGACGACGGCAGCTAATGCAGCCTTGATTGCCTTTACAAAGGCATTGGGGTCTGAAAGTGTCGACCACTGTGTACGAGTTGTTGGCATCAATCCAGGGCTGACACGCACTGGACGGACGCAAAACTTATTAAATCCGAAAACAGACATTGATCGCAATGCTTATGATGCAATGCTCAAAAATCTTCCATATGGACGTATGGGTGAGGCAAGTGAAATTGCAGATCTTGCAGTATTTTTAGCCTCTGATAAAGCTAAATACATTAGCGGCGAAGTGATTTCTGTAGATGGTGGAGCCCGATTTAGATATTAAAATCGGCCCTGATTTACTCTGCTTTAATTCCAGCTGTCTTCACAATCTGGCCAAATAAATTCAAATCCAATTTAATTTGGTCTGCAAATTTTTCTGGAGTAGTGGGCGTTGGCGTTATGCCAATGGCATTTAGCTTCTCCTTGGTCTCAGAGGTTTGCAGTATTTCATTTATAGTGGCATTCAAGCTGTTTACAACTGCCTTGGGTGTCTTAGCTGGTGCTAATACCCCAATCCAAGAAGTCACATGGATATCTGGGTAACCGCTTTCAATAAAGGTGGGTACATTGGGTAAAGATGGTACGCGCGCCTTAGCAGAGATCGCAATTGGCTTCAGGCGTCCAGTTTGTACATACTGATTTGCCCCGGCCAATACCGTAAATGCCAAAGGCACATCCCCACTCATGAGGCCAATCAACGCCTGTCCACCACTCTTATATGGAATTGGGGTTAGATTGGCGCCCGTCTTTTGCTTTAATAGCTCACCGGCAATATGGGGAGTGACCCCGGTACCAGAAGTTGCATAAGACAGTCCATTCGGATCCTTTTTAGAGATAGCGATTACATCGGCTACCGTCTTACCAGGAAAGTCATTATTTGCCACCAAAATTAAGGCTGCATCGCCAATTTTGGCAACAGCAGAAAAATCCTTCAAGGTATCAAAAGAAATTTTTTCAAAAATGTGGGGGTTGATCACTAGGGTTCCATCAAACCCCAGCAATAATGTATAGCCATCAGGCTCAGCTTGAGCCACAAAAGCTGCCCCGATATTGCCAGATGCGCCTGACTTATTTTCAACAACTACCTGCTGACCAAGCTTAATAGAGAGTTGGTTCGCAATATAGCGCCCACCGATATCGGTTACCCCGCCAGGAGCAAAGGGAATAATGAGTCTAATTGGTCGATTCGGATAGCTTTGAGCAAGGGCTTGATTTGAAAAGAATGAGATAGTAGAAATGCAAACTAGAATGAGTCCTACTAGCGAATTTTTTTTCAACATTGGCAATGCCTTTTTGATATCGTTATCGAGCTTTATCGTAACATTATTACCTACTATTTATATCCACTAATCGAGATGCAATTGTCCAAATATATTGTCGCCATCATCACCATTTTTCTAGCGCTTGCAAGCTACAACACACTTGCAGATGACTACCCAAGTAGGCCAGTAAAGGTGATTGTTCCTTTCGCGGCAGGCGGTGGAGCTGATATCGTCGCAAGAGCAGTTTTCCAAAAGGTCTCCACGCAACTTGGACAGCCTTTCATTATTGAAAACAAAGGTAGCGCAGGAGGAATCATCGGTTCGGATTCAGTTGCTAAGGCTCCCCCGGATGGTTACACCTTATTGCTAGGGCAAACAGGTCCAAATGCAATTAACCCAGCATTGTTCACAAAAATTCCTTATGACCCTATTAAAGATTTTTCTCCGATCATTCAACTCACCAGCTATCCCTATGTTTTGGCTGTCAACCTCAATCTTCCAGAAAAAAATCTGGTCGAACTTGTGGCATTTGCGAAAACACATCCTGGCGCAATTACTTTTAGTACCGCCGGAAATGGCAGTTCGGCGCAATTGGCTGCCGAGCTTTTTATGAAGGCTAGCAAAATTCAAATGACTCATGTGCCATACAAAGGTGCCGGCCCTGCCCTCATGGATGCTGTTGCGGGAGTCGTCTCGATGACATTTGGCGATGCAGGCTCTTCAACCCCAATGGTTCTTGATAACCGCATTAGAGCAATTGCGGTAACCAGTAAAAACCGCTCACGTCTATTACCCGACGTCCCCAGCATTGCAGAGTCTGGCTACCCAGGATTTGAGGCTGTAGCTTGGCACGGCATCTTGGCGCCAGCCAAAACACCGCCAGCAATCATTAAAAAACTAAATCAAGAGATCGCAAAGGCATTGAAAGATCCAGAAATTCGCACTCGCTTCTCAAAGGATGGCCTTGAAATTGTTGGGGGAAGCCCAGAGGACTTCACGATCTATATCAAAGCTGAGGTAGATAAATGGGGGAAAGTAGTGCGCGAATCTAATATCAAGCTTGATTAAGCTGTCAATGTCATTAATTGGCCAACATCATCCATCTGCTCTATAGTCCAAATTTGTTCAATTAACGCCTGTGGCTGATAGCCAGCTTTACCGTAAGCGGCTAATTCACGTAATTTCTGTTCAAGATCGGAATCACTCAAAGGATCGGCAAGCGATCCTTTGGCATGGGCAATTTCAACTACAGCGACTGCTTGATCTCGCATCTTGAAACAAACCTTCACAGCATCGACGCTCATTGACGCATCATCGATAAAGCGTAATTTCTTACTTACCGCCCTCACAGCTAAATCATTGACAGCTTCATCGCTAAACTCTGGTAAACCAGCCTTACCCCTGATAAGACATACACCCACAGCATGCTGAGCACTCACCTGAGACTCCCTACCGGTCCGAATGCTAGGCCTATCTGTACGCTGTTTCAGTAAAGGGTTACCTGTCAGCTCAATATACTCAAGAGAGTGAGCATCTCTTGCCATAGTGGCAAACTGATGATGCAATTCAAGACAGGCTTGAATCACTGGATTTAACACAACTCCACATGGATAGGGCTTATAGGTGTTGTTTAAGACTTCCCACTGTGAACCAAGACCATCAACCAAGCTCTCTAGCTTTGGATTTTCACTAAAGACCCTCAGAAAACCCCTCTCTCCATCCAGCGGAAAGTCAGGGCCAGCAAAGTCCTGCTCAGCCAATATTGCTGACAACAAACCATTACGCGCAGCATTCCCAACGCTCATACTCTTAGACATCGTTCCCAAAGTCTCAACTAAGCCTGAGGCCTGAGCGCTAGCTGCCCCAAGAGCCCAATTCAATTGCTGAGCACTTAAGTTCAACAGTTTTCCTGCTGCCATGGCTGAACCAAAAACGCCACAAGTAGAGGTAATGTGCCAGCCCCTGCTGTAGTGCATTGGCGAAATTGCATTACCAATACGACACTCGACCTCCATACCCAAAATTAAAGCCTGCAAAAAAGCAGCGCCATTTATTTTTTGTGTTTGAGATAAGGCCAAGATTGCCGATGCCACCGGCGCAGTTGGATGAATAATCGTAGGAATATGCGTATCATCAAAGTCAAAGACATTAGCAGCCATAGCGTTTAATGCTGCGGCATTTAACATATCCGTCTTGATATTTCTGCCTACAATAGAAGCGGCTGTATTGGCGCTAAAACGACTAAAAACTGAAATGGCTTTAGAAATCGTCTCATCTTTTCCAGCAGCAAAAGCAACTGCGAAATAATTCATTAATGAACGCTTAGCCTCATGCAATACTGCGGGAGATAATTCATTACCGCCAGACTGAAAAACAAAATCCGCAATATATTGACTATGGTTCTTTAATGGCATTCCTGATCTTTCGTGTAAGGCTAGCTTGAGCTCCAAAACTACAAAGGATCGACTAAGGAGACAATTTCTAAATCTTCACGTCCTACTCTTTTGTATAGGGACATCGTTAAGGGATCATGGCCAGCGATAACATGCTTGTCAGAGTCAGCTAATGACTGAATGAGTTCATAACCCCTTAACATATCACTGACGTCGGTAACAATCGGGAAAGGTGAGCGATTCGTAAAGTTTTCTAAATAATGTGCCGCATCAGAGGCCAACACAATCCAACCCCTCTTGGTATGAACCCGAACAATCTGTAGGCCACGAGTATGACCTCCAACCCAATGCACTTCTATACCCGGACGCAGCTCATATGCGCCATCATGAAAACCAACGCGGTCTTCAAAATTCGCATATACCAACTCACAAACATCATGAGGATCGTAGGCGTGACGACAAAAAGCGTGCCTCATATCAGGCCCAGTCGCATAGGACATTTCACGCTCTTGAATATGAAAGCGGGATTTCTTTAACAAGGCAGTATTTCCTGCATGGTCATAGTGAGCATGCGTAATAATGACGTCTTTAAGATCTTGCGCCTGAATCCCTGACGCCTTAAGAGATTCAATTGGGCATCTCAAATAATTGCGCTTCCTGAGATTGGCCGCATCCTGATTAAACCCGGTATCAACTAGGATAGTTTCATTCCCACTCTTCAAGAACCAAACAAAGTAATCCATATTGGTTGCTAAATCATGTGAATCATGAGCAATGAAGTTTTCTATCCTACGTCTTTGAACTGTTGCATAGCGTAGTGCGTATGCCTCCCAAATTGGCTTGTTCATCAATTGTCTCGCTCCTAGTTATACATTTTTTTAATTCAGTCATTTTTATAAATGCAGCTAAAGTCTTGCCCCCATATTAAATCATTTCGAAAATGGCAACTCACACCTGTTGCTTATAGACTAGGCAAATGAAACCTATTTCACCCAACCTACCAGTAATACGCAGCCCTTGAATGAAAGTTCTGGGGCTTTTTCTTTAGAGTTCAACTAATATCTAATTATTGGCATACTTTTCCCATAAACATCAGCCCCCTAACAAAAG
>CAIOIX010000113.1 GCA_903858445.1 uncultured beta proteobacterium | reverse complement strand
TCCAGTTGCCGCCGATCTGATGACTGCACTGCCAAAACGACTGTTAATTGAGTCCAAGGCTTTCATGAGCCCAGCAGATTTACCCTTGACTTCCATATCATCGAATAAGGACTGTTGAACCGTGGGCTTATCAGCTAGGAGACTAAACATCACCCCTGCCTTTTTATACTTAAAGCCTGCTTTGTAAATTTGCTTTAAGCCTTTCATTGCTGCAGTCGTCAGAGTGAGAGTGTTATCGCTTGGGTCATTCAGCGGAATGACAATACTTTGATAATGTTGTGGCTCATGCGGTTTAAACGAATTAGTCTGAATAAAGATCGTGACCGCCCCCGCTACAGAGTGCTGGCTTCTAAGTTTTTCTGCGCCTCTAGCTATATGGGTGGCTACGGATTGGGCCAGCTCATCCATTAAGCTCACAGGCTTTCCAAAGCTACGAGAAGAAACGATTTGCTGCTTAGCTGGGGCCACTTCCTCCAACTGCAGACAGGAGACCCCACGTAACTCATAACAAAGGCGCTCTATGACCACGCCAAATTGTTGACGCATAGATTGGGGGGATGTTTGTAGCAAATCAAAGACAGTGTGGATGTGTAGTGCCTTAAGCTTCTTGGCTATTTGTTTACCAATGCCCCACACCTCACCAACTGCCGTCTCCGCCATCCATTGATAGAGCTGTGCTTTAGACATAGAGTCCACATCGCATACACCTGCAAATTGCGCATGCTTTTTAGCTAGGTGATTAGCCAGCTTGGCCAAGGTCTTACTTGCACCAATACCTACACAGACTGGCAAGCCTGTCGTATCTTTGACTTTCTGTCGGATGATTTGACCTAAGCTGGTTAAGTCTGAATGCTGCTTAAGTATTGTCTCAATCGCTAGAAAGCTCTCGTCGATACTGTAGATCTCTAGATTGGGGGTAAATGTTCTAAGCACCTCCACCACCCGACTGCTCATATCGCCATACAAGGTATAGTTTGACGAATAAGCTGCAATGCCATGCTTTTTAGCCAAGTCTTGCATCTGGAACCAAGGGGTCCCCATCTTCACCCCTAGTGCCTTTACTTCCGCGCTACGCGCCACTGCACAACCATCATTATTTGAGAGAACCACCATAGGCACCTCCTCCAGTTTTGGCGCAAACACCCGCTCACAAGATACATAAAAGTTATTTACATCTACAAGGGCAAAAAGATGACCTGCCGATACTGGGGAGTGCGCCGTCATTTTGACTGTCATACTGCTTTTCCATTTCTATTGCCTGAATGACTGTACTTACGCACCACGCCAACCACTACACCCCAAATCTGGAGCTCGCTGTCCTCATTAAAGGTAATGGGTTCATAACTAGGGTTCTCGGGCTGTAGCTCAATACGGCCCCGTAATTGATAGAGGCGTTTAATGGTGTACTCGCCATCAACTACGGCAACCACAATATCCTTATGTTTTGGCTTTAAGGCCTTGTCTACAATGACCTTATCTGCATCACAAATTCCGGCACCCACCATCGAATCGCCTTTTACCGTGAACATAAAGG
>CAIOIX010000112.1 GCA_903858445.1 uncultured beta proteobacterium | reverse complement strand
GGTGGATGGCGTAGTTCAAGACCTTAAATTTCGCACCATCGGCGGAGTGATTCCTCCAGGTGCAACGCTGATGAACGTGGTGCCACTCGATGGCAAAATGCATGCCGAAGTGCGCGTTCAGCCAACCGATATTGGTTTTGTAAAAAAAGGTGAGGATGCCCGTCTCAAATTGGGTACCTATGACTTTATGCGCTACGGCACCGTTACTGGACAAGTAGTGATGGTTTCCTCATTTAGTTCTTTAGATGAAAAATCCAACCCTTATTTCAAAGTGATTGTGAGTATTCCGCAAAACTTTGTGGGCGATAAAGCAAAGACTATTGAGCCGGGGATGACTGTGCAAGCAGACATCATTACTGACCGTCAGTCAGTTCTGAAATATCTCTTGCGCCCAATCTATGTGGCCTTCTCACAAGGAATGCGTGAGCGCTAATACAAGCAACGTAAGCACTGAACAAATACAAATACCGATCATGAATTCACTAAATACACCGACAGAAAAAAAGGGGGCTAAGGTGCCAAGTGCGGCGGCAAGCACTTCCCGGAAGTCGGCTGTCGATCAAGTGTCGCTTTCTGGGCGCCAGCAAGAGATTGTGAGCTTGCTGGCTGAAGGTAAAAGCAATAAAGAAATTGCTGACTATCTCAAGATAGGCTACGGCACAGTCAAACAACATTTGTTCGTGCTCTTCCGTAAGCTCGGTGTTACCAACCGAACCAGAGCAGTTATCACTGCTAATCAGATGATGAAGGAGCGCCCGAATGATTTTGGGACGAGCGCTAAATCGGCTATTCAAAAAGGAAAGCTATCTCTTGCGCGTCTTGGTGGACATTCCTGGCGCTTGGTATCAGCCGTAGTCATTTCCATACCGGATACCGCTTTAGCAACTCCCGAAGAGCTAGAGTGGCGTAATGAATATTTATCAGATTTGCGAGATGTCCTGCAAATTTATGTGGATGCTTTAGATGGGCAATTTTTGCTACTGCCTTACGGTGGTATGTTGGCGTGGTTTGGTTATCCTAATACCCATTTAGATGATGCTGACCGAGCAGTTCAGCTCGCACAATTTGCGCAGCAGTATTCGATGGGGTATTTAGAGCATGACTCTGCCATTGCTGTCGATAAAAAAGCACAACATGCTATTGGTATTGGCATTGCTTCTAAACCAGAGATGAGTTCAGATAAGACCAATGAACTATTTGCTTCGGACGCTTTTAGGGTGGCAGCCATATTGGCTCGTAATGCACGGGTTTTAAAGCATCCCTTAACTGATTCCCTTACCAAGAAACTAGCGCCTTATGGCGTGCCTTGGTTGACCGTTAAAGCCAAAGCGCCAGAGCTGATGCAGGTGGGTGAGATTGCAGCGATTGGCGGTGCTGATGTTGCGCCAATTGATGCGGGTCCCTTGTGGGGAGGTTTACCATTTTTTGATAACGTTATCGAATCGGTTAAAGCGGGTGTTGCTCAGTGGGTTTCGGTAGAGTCATGGCCACCAGCGCTTGCCACATCTTTAATTGATGCACTCGGTAATACGGCGCAACTCAATGGCTTTCAATCGATTCATATTCGGGTGCCTAGC
>CAIOIX010000111.1 GCA_903858445.1 uncultured beta proteobacterium | reverse complement strand
GGTGGATGGCGTAGTTCAAGACCTTAAATTTCGCACCATCGGCGGAGTGATTCCTCCAGGTGCAACGCTGATGAACGTGGTGCCACTCGATGGCAAAATGCATGCCGAAGTGCGCGTTCAGCCAACCGATATTGGTTTTGTGAAAAAAGGTGAGGATGCCCGTCTCAAATTGGGTACCTATGACTTCATGCGCTACGGCACCGTTACTGGACAAGTAGTGATGGTTTCCTCATTTAGTTCTTTAGATGAAAAATCCAACCCTTACTTCAAAGTGATTGTGAGCATTCCGCAAAACTTTGTGGGTGATAAAGCAAAGACTATTGAGCCGGGGATGACTGTGCAAGCAGACATCATTACCGACCGTCAGTCGGTTCTGAAATATCTCTTGCGCCCAATCTATGTGGCCTTCTCACAAGGAATGCGTGAGCGCTAATCCAATCAGCCTAAGCGCAGCACAAAAACAAACACTGATCATGAACGCACTTCATACTCCGACAGATAAGAAGGGGGCTAAGGCGCCAAATATAGCGCCAAGTACTTCCCGGAAGTCGGTCGCCGATCCAGTCTCGCTGTCTGGAAGGCAGCAAGAGATTGTGAGCTTGTTAGCTGAGGGTAAAAGTAATAAAGAAATTGCTGACTATCTCAAGATAGGCTACGGCACAGTCAAACAACATTTGTTCGTGCTCTTCCGTAAGCTCGGTGTTACCAACCGAACCAGAGCAGTTATCACTGCTCATCAGATGATGAAAGAGCGGCCCAATGATTTTGGGGTGAACTCTAAATCCGCTATTCAAAAAGGGAAGTTATCTCTTTCGCGTCTTGGGGGGCATTCCTGGCGTTTGGTATCTGCCGTGGTTATTTCTATACCAGATACCGCCTTAGCAACTCCCGAAGAGCTAGAGTGGCGTAATGACTATTTATCGGATTTGCGAGATGTCTTACAAATTTATGTGGATGCTTTAGATGGGCAATTTTTATTACTGCCTTATGGTGGGATGTTGGCCTGGTTTGGATACCCCAATACCCATTTAGATGATGCTGACCGAGCCGTCCAGCTCGCACAATTTGCGCAGCAGTATTCAATGGAGTATTTAGAGCATGACTCTGCCATTGCTGCCGATAAAAAAGCACAACATACTATTGGTATTGGCATTGCTTCTAAACCAGAGATGAGCTCAGATAAGGCCAATGAACTATTTGCTTCGGACGCCTTTAGGGTGGCAGCCATATTGGCTCGTAATGCACGGGTTTTAAAGCATCCCTTAACCGATTCCCTTACTAAGAAACTAGCACCTTATGGTGTGCCTTGGTTGACCGTTAAAGCCAAAGCGCCAGAGCTGATGCAGGTGGGTGAGATTGCGGCGATTGGCGGTGCTGATGTTGCGCCAATTGATGCGGGTCCCTTGTGGGGAGGCTTACCATTTTTTGATAACGTCATCGAATCGGTTAAAGCGGGTGTTGCTCAGTGGGTTTCGGTAGAGTCATGGCCACCAGCGCTTGCCACATCTTTAATTGATGCACTCGGTAATACGGCGCAACTCAATGGCTTTCAATCGATTCATATTCGGGTGCCTAGC
>CAIOIX010000110.1 GCA_903858445.1 uncultured beta proteobacterium | reverse complement strand
ATCAATACAACATCAGCCGCCTGAGCATGGCGGACTGCAGCCATGATTGCAGCAGCTCGATCTGAAACTGTTTGAATATTCTTCCCACTAGCATCCATACCCGCTAGGATCATAGAAATAATGGCATCCGAATCCTCTGACCTTGGATTATCACTAGTCAGCACAATGTGATCTGCAAACTGCTGAGCAACTTTACCCATTTTAGGACGTTTACCAACATCACGATCGCCACCACATCCGAAGACACACCAAATTTTTCCACTGCGCGCATCAGCAATCGGACGCAAAGCTAGCAATGCTTTCTCCAAAGCATCGGGAGTATGGGCATAGTCGACAACGACGACTGGCCCATCGACCTTTTGTGTTTTTTTCAATGAGATCAATTCCATGCGACCCACTACTGGTCGTAATAAGCCTAAACGCTTACCAGCCTGTTCACATGTCATACCTTGCGTCAACAGAGTCGTCCAAACAGCAAGGCAATTGCTTAAATTAAATTCGCCAAGTACTGAGAGTTGAACAACTGATTGTCCAGTGCCATCCTGAACAAATAGAGATCTGTAACCGGTGCCAGTTAAAGTGGTGTCTTTTGCATAAATGCGGTGCAGACGATCACCAAACATTTCAAATCCAGCAAATGCATCCTTGCTCAGTGCATAAGCCCATACTTTGATCGTATTTTGAGCCAATAATTGAACAAGCAACTCGCGACCAAATGCATCGTCTATATTCACAACGGCATGCTCTAAACCAGCCTGCTTAAACAGCTGAGATTTTGCCTGAGCGTAATCAGCCATGCTACCGTGATAGTCAAGATGATCCTGACTTAAATTCGTAAACACGGCACAATTGAACTCGAGACCCGCAACACGATCTTGCTCCAAGGCATGTGAGGAGACTTCCATTGCAATATGCTTAGCGCCAGCATCTAAAAATTCTTTTAACTGAGACTGGAGTCGTGGCGCATCTGGCGTGGTGTAGCCAGTCTGTATGAGGGAGCCCGGAAAACCTGAGCCCAATGTACCTAAAACAGCTGCACGATTACCGGGTTGATCGAGTGCCTGAGCAAGCCACTGGGTTACAGTCGTTTTCCCATTGGTGCCAGTAACACCGATCACTTTTAATTGCTTACTCGGATAGCCATACCACTCTGAACATAACTGACCAGCTTGCTTTGCCAAATTCTCAACAGCAAAAAATTGTGGGTGATCCTGATACTCGCTAGCCATATTTGCAGGATCAAAAACAACAGCGGCGGCGCCATTTTGTAATGCAGCTGAAATATATTCACGCCCATCGCGCAATGCTTTGCCATGACCAACTGGATAGGCAAAGAAAATATCTCCCGCTTGAACTTGACGACTGTCAGCAGTCGCCTTTGCCAATGGACCAAGCAAACCATGCAAATGATTTACTAAGTGGGTGGTTTCTATATTCATCACCACACTCATCTTTTTAATATCGCCGGTTGAGTGCGGGCTCCAGCCACATGGACATCGGTACTAGGCTGGTCCTGCAGTACCATTTGCTTTACTTTCGCGTCAGGAAGCACATTGAGCGTTCGTAAAGTCTCACTCACAATGGTCGAGAACACGGGTGCTGCAACATCACCGCCATAGTGACTTCCACCAGTAGGCTCATCAATCATGACCGCAACAACAATCCGCGGAGAACTGATAGGAGCAATACCAGCAAAGTAGGCGCGGTAAGAATTTCCGTAACCTTTTCCAACCAACTTGTGAGCAGTCCCGGTTTTACCACCAACACGATAACCCTCTGCCTGAGCTTTTACAGCAGTCCCACCCGGTTCAGTGACCGTCTCCAGCATGGCGCGCATTTCGCTAGCGGTCTTTGCTGAGATGACTTTCGTGCCCGGCTTAAATTCTGGGCTACGCTCAATTGTCAGCGGCACTAAATCACCATCGCGGGCAAAAATAGTGTAAGCCCGCGCAACTTGAAATAGCGATGCAGAGATGCCGTAACCAAAAGCAATGCGGGCTTGATCTGTAGGCATCCACTTTTTAAATGGGTGAACCGTTCCAGCTACCGCACCTGGAAATCCAATTTTGGGAGACTGTCCAAAGCCCACTGCTGTGTACATATCCCACATCTCTTCGGGGGAGAGGTAATTCATCGCAATTTTGGCAGTACCAATATTGCTTGATTTCTGAATCACTTCAGCAACTGTTAAGTTTCCGTAAGGATGCGTATCGGTAATAGGTTTAGGCCCAATTAAATACTTGGCACCAATGACCATATTGGTATTAGGCGCAACCGCACCCTTTTCCAATGCAACAGAAATAGTTAGGGGCTTAATGGTTGATCCTGGCTCGAATGTATCGGTCAGCACACGATTACGTAATTGCTCACCGCTTAAATTTCTGCGGTCATTTGGGTTGTAACTTGGGTAGTTAGCTAAGGCCAGAATTTCTCCAGTTTGGGTATCTAAGACCACTGCACCACCTGCTTTCGCATGGTGCTGCTCAACAGCGCCCTTCACTGCGTTATAGGCTAGATACTGAATCTTGCTGTCAATAGAAAGCTGAAGATCTTTGCCGTTTTGTGGAAACTGTTCAATCGCCACATCTTCCACTACCCGCCCTAAGCGATCGACCACGACACGACGCTGGCCCGGATGTCCCGCCAAATCTTTTTCTCTCGAAAGCTCCATGCCTTCTTGACCGCGATCCTCGACACTAGTGAAGCCAACAACGTGTGCCATTGCCTCTCCCTCTGGATAGAAGCGACGGTACTCATTATTTAAACCAATGCCCGGAATTTCTAATTTCCTAATCTGCTGCGCAATCTCAGGATCAACCTGACGCTTCAAGAAAATCTGCTTACGCTCTTCTTTCAATTTCTTGCGTAAGTCATGCTCACTCATCTGCAACAGGCTGGCGAGCTTCTGAACCTTTTCAGTTGATAGGTCATCAGGAACGGTATCGTTGTAAGCAATAACTGACTTTGCTTCGAGACTCGTAGCAATCACCTGACCATTGCGATCCAAAATTTTTCCACGACTGGCTGGTAGCTCTAGTTCGCGTTGAGTACCCCGCACAGCTTTTGCTTCATAGAAAGCATTTCCTGGACCCTGAATCCAGAAAGCGCGAATCAAAAGGAGCATAAATACAAAAAATAAAAGGAATAACATCAATCGCGACCGCCACATAGGCAGACGCAACACTAAATTTGGCGTAGTGGAAAAACCTACTGGCCTCACTTAGCCTCCTTTAGATACAAGGTACGCTCAGGAGAAATAGGTGACATGTGTAATTGATTACGAGCGACATCGCGAATACGCGCAGATTTGGATAAATTGCGCTGCTCATATTCCAAACGTAGCCAATCTTGATTTAATTTGTACTCTTCAATTTGTGCACGCTCTAATGACACAAATAATTTTCTGGCACGCTGCTGCGCTGCCACTAACGACAATGCGCAAATTAGCAATAAAGACAATAAGGTTAGAGTTGCGCGATTCATGCATACGCTCCCAAACGTTTTTCTGCGACACGCATAATCGCCGAACGCGCTCGTGGATTCTCATTTACCTCTTCATTGCTTGGCTTTACACGTCCAATAATTTCTAAAGCACTTTGTGGCAAATCTTTTTCGCGTACGGGTAGCCCACGAGGAACTTCTACCTTTGCATGGGATTGCAAAAATTGCTTCACAATCCGATCTTCCAAAGAATGGAAGCTAATCACTGCTAATCTTGCGCCAGGCTTCAATAACTTCAACGCAGCTTTAAGGCCTAACTCTAAGTCTTCGAGTTCGCGATTAATAAAAATACGTAAAGCTTGAAATGTTCTGGTGGCTGGATCCTGCCCCGCTTCTCTCGTGCGCACAACGCTCGCCACTAGACTTGCCAATTGCAGGGTAGTTTTTGGTGACAAGCCTGCCTCGCGTTTGGCCACAATGGCTTTGGCGATCTGAAATGCAAAACGCTCTTCCCCGTAAGTCTTAATCACGCGTGTGATTTCCTCCTGAGGCGCTTGTTCCAACCATTCTGCAGCCGTCAAACCATGATCGGTATCCATCCGCATATCGAGTGGTCCTTCTCGCCGAAAAGAAAAACCTCGATGCGCTTCGTCCACTTGCGGAGAGCTGATACCTAGGTCCAATAAAATACCGTCGACCGATTCTGGTTCCGCATACTGATCCATTTGCGCAAAACTGTTGTGCACAATGGTTAAGCGTGGATCCTGGATTGCCTTGCCCGCTGCAATTGCATCTAAATCCTTGTCGAAGGAAATCATGCGTGCATTTGCATCCAAGCGCTTTAGTAAGGCTTGCGTATGACCACCGCGCCCAAATGTCCCATCGATGAATAAGATATTTTTTACTGGGTCGGGGTTTTGAATGAGCGGGCCACTGATCAGCGCCGTCACCGCCTCGGCCAGTAATACTGGGCGATGAGTTATGTTCATGGCACCCTGTCATCAAAAATTAAATTGCTTGAGTGCTTCAGGCATGCCTTGCGCAATGGCAGCCTGTTCTTTTGCGGCGTATATAGCTGAATCCCATAATTCCAAGTGACTGCCCATACCCAGCAAGATCACTTCCTTTTCAATACCTGCTGCAGCACGCAGCTCTGGGCTCACCAGAATTCTTCCGGCCCCATCCAAATCAAGCTCCGCAGCATTCCCAAGGAAAATACGACGCCACCAATGGGCATCCATCGGCAACTGTGCAACTCTTGATCGGAAGGATTCCCACTCCGGACGAGGGAACAGCAAAAGACAGCCATCGGGGTGTTTTGTGAGCGTGATTCGGCCCTCACCTTGAATCAACAAGGCGTCGCGATGCTTAGCAGGCACAGACATACGGCCTTTTGCATCTAAATTGAGAGCTGATGCACCTTGAAACACTAATTACCCCACTTTTTCACACTTCCTCCCACTTTAGAGGATCAAGATAAGAGGGTCAAGTGTTTTGGGGGCTTTTTTTAGGAATTTCTCTAGTGATTACAAACACTTAGCGTCATGTGTTCATAAAATGGTGATATCAAAATTACTACTTGAAACAAGAGCTTGGAAAATACACTTAAGAATAGGTCTTAGCTATTTTCGGGAATAATGACTAAATATACTGTATTAAAAAACAGTATATTTATTTTTAGTTCGCTCTGCCAGCAAGCAAAAATCAAATTTTGTAGGCACTGCTGGTCATGACCTTGGACATCATCTTCATCACCCGCGAAATAGGCTCCGGCAAAGAAACTCCGCCAGCATGCAAAGCAGCTTGTCCATGCTCAATTTCATCCAACCTCATTTGCTCCACAATGGCACGGGAGCGATGGTCATTTAGCGGTAACTTTTCCAAGTGACTTTCGAGATGATTTTCTACTTGCTTCTCTGTTTCAGCCACAAATCCCAAACTCCACTTATCACCCGCCAAGCCAGCAGCCATGCCAATAGCGAAGGATCCGGCATACCAAAGTGGATTAAGGTAGCTCGTGTGAGAACCAAACTCTTCTAAGCGTGTTTCACACCAAGCCAGGTGGTCCATTTCCTCTTGTCCAGAGCGATGCAACATCATTTGAATTTCCGGATTTCTGGCAAATAACTTTTGAGATTGGTATAGCGCCTGAGCACAAACCTCACCAACGTGATTGACCCGCATTAATCCAGCAGCATGCTCACGCTCACTAGGGTCCAAAGCCACTTCAGCATGGACTAGCGAACCCGGGGTTGGACGATGGGGATTTGCGCCACCAACAACCGAGCGAAGGGCAGTGTCAAACTCAACGATAAAGCGATCAATCAGTGACATTTCTACTGCTAGGCCTAGATTAAAACTTCAGATTTGCAGCTTTGTTTTGTCTTTAATCCTAGTTCAGCCAAGAGTGCACGGTCTTCTTCTGCCTCGGGATTAGCGGTAGTGAGTAGTTGCTCACCATAAAAAATAGAGTTGGCGCCCGCCAAAAAACACATGGCCTGAACTGCCCTTCCGAGCTCCTGTCGACCAGCCGATAAACGCACTCTGGCACGCGGCATCGTAATGCGTGCAATCGCAATTGTCCTGACAAATTCGAGTGGATCCATTGGCTTTTGGTCAGCCAAGGGGGTGCCGGCCACTGGCACTAAATGATTGATGGGGACTGATTCTGGATAAGGGTTCAAATTGGCTAACTGGGCTAAAAAAGCAGCCCTTTGCTCACGAGACTCACCCATCCCCACAATTCCACCACAGCACACTGACATGCCTGCTGCTCGAACATTCGAAATCGTATCCAAACGCTCTTGATAACCCCGGGTAGAAATGACCGAACGATAAAAATCTTCGCTGGTATCCAGATTATGGTTATAAAAATCTAAGCCAGCTTCCTGCAGAGCCAAGGCCTGGTCAGCCTCCAGCATCCCTAAAGTGGCGCAAGTCTCCAAGCCTAGAGCTTTGACACCTTTAATCATGGCAGTTACTTTTTCAATATCGCGATCTTTGGGCTCGCGCCAAGCGGCACCCATGCAAAAGCGGTTGGAGCCAGCTGCCTTGGCGGCTTTAGCGGCCGCGAGCACCTCGTCTAATTCCATTAACTTGCTGGCATTTACTTCCGTGTCATAGCGAGCAGCCTGAGGGCAATAAGCACAATCCTCAGGGCAGCCGCCTGTCTTAATAGATAACAAGGTCGCCAACTCAACATCACCCTCAGGGAAACTGATCTGATGCGTCTCTTGAGCCTTAAACATCAAATCATTCAATGGCAAGGCAAACAAAGCCTCAATTTGATTAATTGTCCAAGCGCCAGAAGCATTTACCTCTTTATGCAAATCTGCCTTAGATTTGACATGAGTGAGTGGTTTTTCAGTAGTTTGTGCAGCCAGCATGGGTAAATTCCAGAAATAAATCAAATCAAGTCATAAACATAACAGATGGAAGCTTAAATTAGGAAAAACTAGTGGTCAAATATCAATGATGAAAAAGAAGGTTATTCCTGATGTAAATCAAAACCACTGGGTCGAAAGAAGTTTGGAGGCGGTTTGGCACCCCTGCACCCAGATGAAACATCATGAATCTTTTCCCCTTATTGCCATTACCCATGGCAAAGGGCCCTGGCTATACGATGACCAAGGCAATGCTTTATTGGATTGCATTAGCTCTTGGTGGACTAATTTATTCGGCCACTCTAATCCACGCATCAATCAAGCGATCTGTAGTCAATTAGAAAAAATTGAGCATGTCATGCTTGCTGGCTTTACTCACCCTCCTGTCGTACAACTCTCTGAAAAGTTGTCGGAATTAACCAAACATCACTTAGGGCATGTCTTTTACGCTTCAGATGGGGCATCCGCAGTGGAAATTGCTTTAAAGATGAGTCACCACTTTTGGCAGCTCAATAACAAGCCGAGCAAGAAAAAGTTTGTTTGTTTAGAAAATGGTTATCACGGTGAAACAATGGGTGCGTTAGCCGTAACCGATGTCGCTATTTTTAGGGAAGCTTACGGATCCCTCTTGCAAGAGGTGTTTACCGTAGCCTCTCCAGACGCTCGCAAAGCCAAGCCTGGACAAAGTGCTGATGACGTTGCTCTAGAGGCTGCAAAAGCGCTTGAGAAGCTTTTTGAAAAAGAACATGGGCAGATTGCCGCGATCATTGTTGAGCCACTGGTGCAATGCGCGGGGCAGATGGCCATGTACTCACCTGAATATCTTCGTCAAGTCAGGATGCTCTGTGATCGCTATGACATTCACCTCATCGCTGATGAAATTGCTGTTGGTTGCGGTCGTAGTGGTAAATTTTTTGCCTGTGAACATGCTGGCATATGGCCAGATTTTCTGACGCTTTCCAAAGGTATTAGTGGAGGGTATCTTCCATTATCACTGTCCCTTACTACAGAAAAGATTTATCGCGCTTTTTATAGTGATCAAACCAAACATGGCTTCTTGCATTCTCACTCGTATACCGGCAACCCACTCGCATGTGCAGCGGCATTAGCGTGCCTAGAGATATTTGAAACTGAAAATATTTTAGAAAAAAACCTACTTCAGGCACAAGCGTTAGCGGATGCATTTTCCTGGGCTAAAACAGACCTACGCATTGAGCACTGGCGCCAACAAGGCATGATTTTGGCATTTGATGTCAAAAATGAATCACTCAAAAGCTCGCATTTATTTCCCCGTGAGATGTTTGCGACTAGTCTAGACGAGGGCGTATTAATTCGCCCCATTGGCAATACGGTCTATGTAATGCCCCCTTATATTCTTTCCCCCGCCGAAATCCTGGACATGGGACAGGCAGTGCAACGCGCACTGAATCAGGTGCTTGCATGAAAAAAATATTCAGTGCTTTGAGTATGGCAAATGAACAGATTATTGAACTTGAAACCCAATTACTGAAACGTAAGCTTCGTATCACTGAATCACCCTGTGATATAGAAGCACTAGTCGATCAGCGCCAGCTGCATACCTTTTGTAGCAATGATTACCTGGGTTTGGCCAATCATCCGGAATTGATTGAAGCCCTAGCGGAAGGCGCAAGGCGGTATGGTGTTGGTAGTGGTTCATCACACCTGATCAGTGGACACAATATTGCGCATGACTTGCTAGAAAAAAAATTAGCTACTTTTCAAAGTGAGCATATTCCGCAGGCGCGTGCTTTGTTTTTTAGCACCGGCTATCTTGCCAATCTTGCTGCCATCACCGGTTTAATCAAGCTTGCAAAACCGGGTGAGGCCAGTATTTACTCAGCCAAGCTCAATCACGCCTCGATTATTGATGGTGTGCGCTTAGCAAGTGCGCAGTCTAAAGCCTCGGTCAATCTATTTGATCATCAACAATTAGATACATTGATAGAGGCTCTCAAGAAAGATACGAAGCCCCTGAAGCTAATTGTCATTGATGGTGTTTTCAGTATGGATGGCGACATCGCGCCCATCAAGGCATTAGTGCAGATCGCCGAAGAATATGATGCCTTGCTCCTAGTTGACGATGCCCATGGTTTTGGTGTTTTAGGCGAGCAAGGACATGGCATTCTGGAGCAATTTAATATTGCATCAGAACGTATTATTTACGTTGGAACCCTAGGCAAGGCAGCGGGAGTCAGTGGCGCCTTTATTTGTGCGCAAGCCCCCTTTATTGAATGGCTCATTCAAAAAGGTCGCCCCTATATTTACAGCACTGCTACCCCGCCCGCTATTGCGCATGCCTTGCTCAAAAGCCTTGCCATTATTGAGAGCGATGAAGGCAAATCTCGTCGTCACCAACTCAATCAATTAATTACCCATTGGCAAAACGCCATGCAATTTTCTGCTTGGGAGAAAGTGATTTCGTGCACCCCCATTCAACCCGTCATCCTTGGCAGTAACGCGAATGCCTTAGCTGTAGCCAAATTATTGGATGAAATGGGTTACTGGATTCCAGCAATTAGGCCGCCAACGGTTCCTATAGGTAGTGCTCGCCTACGGATTACTTTTTCTGCAAATCACAGCATTGAGGACTTACAAGCACTTATGAGTGCGCTACAAAAAATTGAGCGGCAAGTACAAATGGAATCCGGATCTTGAATACATTTAATCAACATACTGGATTTTTTATTACAGGCACCGATACCGAGGTTGGTAAAACCTTGGTCAGTGCCGCCCTCATTCTCAAACTGAAAGAAGTTGGCAAAAATGCCGTCGGCTTTAAACCGGTTGTGGCGGGTACTTACTCCAGCGCCGATGGACGTGAATTAAATGAAGATTTAGAAGCCCTGAGAATTGCCTCTAATTTAGAGCAGGGAAGTATTGATCTTTGCCCTTACATCTTAAGTAATCCAGCCGCACCCCATCTCGTGGCACAAGCGCAAGGAATTGAGTTAAACATTGGGGTCATAACGCAAGCCTTTCAGAACATCTCTGAGAAATTTAATGCGGTTGTTGTGGAGGGTGCCGGCGGATTTCTAGTGCCACTTAATGACCGCGAGGATTTGGGTGATATCGCTATGGCGCTTGGGTTACCAGTGATTCTGGTGGTAGGTATGCGTTTAGGCTGCATTAATCATGCACTGCTGACGTATGAAGCCTTAAAAATACGTAATCTTCACCTTGCGGGCTGGGTTGCTAATACCCTTTCTGATGAAATGCCTTTATTGCAAGAAAACATTGAAACCCTCAAGAGCCGCATCAGCGAACCTTATTTGGGAACCATTCCACCGCTACCAGCTAAGCTACAAAAGCCAGTAAATGGGCCTTATTCATTAGATGCGCTTCGGTTTGCTGCGGAGCACATAAAGCTGCCCTAGCGCAAATAAGTGCGGTAGTAAGTAGTTTCAGATAAGATAAACAAATGCGATTACTACCTGAAATCGTCGATTCCGCAACGGCAATTCAAGAAATCCGGCGCAATATTCATGCCCACCCAGAATTGCGCTTTGAAGAGAATCGTACATCTGATCTTGTTGCCGAAGCGCTTTCTAGCTGGGGCATTACTGTTTTCCGCGGTATGGGTAAGACGGGTGTTGTGGGGCGACTTGAGGGAGACCTTGGACCAGGCAAAATGGTTGGCTTACGTGCCGACATGGACGCACTACCCCTGCAAGAACAAAATAATTTTGCACATAGCTCTGTAAACCCCGGAAAAATGCATGCCTGTGGTCACGATGGTCACACTGCAATGCTCTTGGGTGCCGCTCAATATTTATCCAATCACAGGGACTTTAAGGGTACTGTCATTTTTATTTTCCAGCCAGCTGAAGAAGGTGGGGCCGGCGCAAAAGAAATGATTAATGATGGACTCTTTAAGCAGTTTCCCTGCGATGCTGTTTTTGGTTTGCATAATTGGCCTGGTCTTGCTGAGGGCCATTTCGGTGTTACTTCTGGCCCAATGATGGCCTCAAGTAATACTTTTGAAATTATTATCCGCGGCAAAGGTGGTCACGCAGCATTACCTCACAATAGTGCCGATCCAGTCCTTACTGGTGCACAAGTTGTACAGGCCTTGCAAAGCATCATTACACGCAATAAAAGTCCAGTTGATGCAGCTGTTTTATCGGTGACGCAATTTCATGCAGGTGAAACCAGTAACGTCATACCAGATAGCGCATTTATCGGCGGCACTGTTCGCACCTTCACCATAGAGGTGCTTGATCTGATTGAGCAACGCCTGCGAGAAATCTCTCATAACGTGGCGAGTGCATTTGATTGCCAAGCAGAAATTACCTTTTTTAGAAACTATCCACCGCTCATTAATCATGCAAACGAAGTGGCATTTGCCAGCGAAGTAATGAGTGAGCTCGTTGGCAAACAAAATGTCAACACTTCAATAGATCCTACGATGGGAGCAGAAGATTTTGCTTTCTTCTTACTTGAAAAACCTGGTTGCTATGTATTCCTAGGCAATGGTGATGGCGATCATCGCTCAGTTGGGCATGGCATGGGTCCATGCCACCTCCATAATCCTTCGTACGACTTTAATGATTCTCTCATCCCAGTAGGCGTGAGCTATTGGGTCAAACTAGCTCAACGCTACTTAGAGCAGAACTAGCGCTCACTGCAATGTGAGCTTAAGAGTTTGTGAATTTGGCTGGGCGCTTTTCTACAAAAGCAGCCATACCCTCTTTTTGATCGTTTGTGCCAAAGCAAGCGTGGAATAAACGGCGCTCAAAACGAATCCCTTCTGAGAGCGTTGTTTCATAAGAGGCATTAATACTCTCTTTCACCATCATGGCGGTGAGCAATGGCATATCAGCGATACCCTTGGCAATTGCAGAGACTTCATTTAATAGCTCGGCTTGCGGAAAAATACGTGCCACCAAACCTGCACGCTCAGCCTCATTCGCATCCATCATGCGCCCTGTCAGTGCCAAATCCATTGCCTTCGCCTTAGAGACCGCGCGCGGCAAACGTTGTGTACCGCCAGCACCCGGAATAATCCCGAGCTTAATTTCTGGTTGACCAAATTTCGCATTCTCAGCAGCCATAATCATGTCGCACATCATGGCTAACTCGCAGCCGCCGCCTAATGCATAGCCCGAAACAGCTGCAATGACCGGTTTACGAACTTTTCTGATTTGCTCCCAGTTGCGAGAGATGTAGTCATGACGATAGACTTCTTGGAAGTTATATTTCGCCATTTTGGCAACATCAGCGCCTGCAGCAAAAGCTTTTTCACTTCCAGTAATAATGATGCAGCCAATATTGTCATCAGCATCAAACCCCATCAGTGCCGCACCTAACTCATCCATTAACTCATCATTAAGAGCGTTTAATACTTGAGGGCGATGCAAAGTGATCGTGGCAACTTTGCCATCTACATTGGTCAAAATCGTGTTGTAGCTCATAAAACCCTTTCAGTATTTATTCAACCCTTTTCACCTCGGCATTAGCCTACTTACCGGGGCAGCAATACCCACATCTTGCCATTTTGCTTCATACGGCCAGCCATTTCTGCTGCGGCATCGCCAGAACCCCAATAGTAATCAGCTCTGACGGCTCCCACAATGGCGTTACCAGTATCTTGCGCCATAACCAATTTCTGGAGCACTTGATTGCTCAGTGGCTTAGTGGTGGATAAAAATACTGGCGCGCCTACGGGTAGAGACTTCAGATCAATAGCAATACTTCTTTCACTGGTTAGAGGTACGCCAAGTGCTCCGTTAGGCCCAAGCTCTGCACTAACCTTGCCTGGCAACTCCTTAAAGAAAACAAAACGGGGGTTGGCATTGAGCATTTCTTCTACCCGACTAGGGTTGCGTTTTGCCCATTGAGAAATACCTTGCATCGTTGCTTCGCTGCGGGTGATCTCTTTGCGATCTAATAACCACTGGGCAAAAGATTTAAAAGCTTGATCATTCGTACCAGCAAGCCTAAACGTAAAACTCGGCCATCCTCTAGTCGAATTTTTCCTGAGCCTTGGATTTGCATAAAGGCAGCAGCAACGGGGTCTTGGACCCACGCTAGCTCCTGACCCTTAAGAACGCCCGAACTCATGAGCTCAGCGCGAGTGGGCGCAGGGTTTGGTTTAGCGTTGCGCCAGGCATTTGGGTAAGCATACAAAGGCACACTGAAGGTGGTGGTACGCGTTAGAGAGCCATTCATCACGGGCTCGTAATAGCCAGTGACTAAACCTGTTTCACTCCCACTAGAACTACTCCGAATCTCATAAGCCTGAAAGTAACCTTCAAAATACCTGCGAATAGCCAGTCCATCTTTTGGAGAAACATTACCTGTCTGAGCGCATACCTCGCGCCAATTGACTTCACTACTACGCTTACGCAAAGCATCACAGCTTTTAAGCCATGCCGGCCAAGCCTGGCTTAACTCGTCCTCCTGCCATCCCGGCAAAGCCTGCCACGAAACCGCAGAAAAACTTGAAATGGGGGAATTAAATGCGGTTGAAGAAGCGCTACTAGATCGAGCGCTAGACCTGCCCGTGGGTGGAGTAGAGCAAGCTGCGAGTAGTGCCCCAATCAATAGAACGAATACACTTGGGTAAGCGAATCGCTTTGCCACCACTTGGAAGTTAAGAATCATGATTGCCAATTTACTCGATGAATACCCAATGCTGCTCTTTGTCTTTGAGGCATTAATTGCCTTAGGTCTGCTGCTATTTATCGTACTTTGGACTGGTTCAGGCAAAAAATAAGCCGTACAGACCTAAAGACTCTCCTAATGAAGGGTTCTAGGCATCACTAGGGCAAATTCGGGGATAGGGGCCTGAAAAAACTGGGCATCCTCAGTCACGCAGAAATACTCCCCTCGCATAGTGCCTGCTGGAGTGGGCAAAGTAGCCCAACTGGTGTACTCAAAATGCTCGCCAGAGCGCAATAGAGGCTGTTGACCAACCACCCCAAGGCCCCGTACCTCCTGCACATCGTTATCCCCATCGGTAATGAACCAATGGCGACCAATGAGCTGAACGCTAGCCGTACCGCTATTGCGAATGGTGACCGTGTAGGCGAAGGCAAATTGACTGTTATCGGGCTCAGATTGCTCTGGCAAGTACTGAGCTTTGACCGTTATCGTGATTTCATGGGGATTCATGCTCGAATTCTGCTCCATCCAAGAGCCAACTGCAAGCTAGAATCTAGGGATGGATAGCCAGAAATCACCCCCATTTGTTATCGCCCCCTCTATTTTGTCGGCTGACTTTGCCCGCCTGGGTGAAGAAGTAAGCAATGTCCTTGCTGCTGGCGCCGACTGGATTCACTTTGATGTGATGGATAACCACTATGTTCCCAACCTGACCATTGGACCCT
>CAIOIX010000109.1 GCA_903858445.1 uncultured beta proteobacterium | reverse complement strand
TTTGAGCTCATTATTTTTGATGATGGCTCAAGTGATGGCACAAGAAAAGTCATTGAATCCTACAATGATTCACGAATTGTTAAAGTACTATCAGATGAAAATTTTGGCGTTGTAAAGGCGCGAAATGAAATGATTGATAGGGCGAGAGGTAAATATATTGCATTGATGGATGCTGATGATATTGCAGATCCAGTTCGTTTAAAAAAACAAGTACTTTCTTTGGAGGCGGGCAATTGTGATGTCAGTGGAAGTGCGCAGCTAGTCCTTAATCAAGAAACGGGCAGCATTAAGAAATCAAAAGATAATTTTTTTGACTTTGATATACGAGCCTTATTGAGTGTCTATTGCACATTGTGTAACTCATCTGTAACAGCGAGGGCGGAGATATTCAAAAAATTTAAATATGATGAGAATTTTCCGGTGGCCGAGGATTATCTCCTGTGGACACGGATTGCTGCAGCTGGCTATCGATTTGAAAACTTACCAGACCGACTTGTGACCTATAGAATGTATCCAGAACAGAGTAGTTCACAACATCGCGAGAAATTTAGCTTGGCCTCCTTGGGGGTAAAAGTTGGGTACTTAAAGATGCTAGGAATTTCTGAAAAATATACTCCCAAGTCTTTGCCATTTCCTTTGCGGCTCATGCTAGGAAGTGGTCTGATTAAAGCCTTAAACCTACATGTTGGTAAAACGTCATATCGTGCGAATTGTGAAATTTATAATCGTTTTCAGTATCGTCGAAAGGGCTTGCCATCGCTCTTGCAACGTATAGAGCGCATTGCACTCTGTGCATATTGCTACGTGCTTTCTCGCCTCGTTAAATTTTAGGTATGCCAATAGCTATTTGCGGGAGAGATGATGAATGCTTCGTGTTGAAAATGAAGATTCACTACAATTGAATGGATTGAGCAAGTGCTTAATGTGATCTTGTGACTATCATCTCCCGAAATCCCCATTCATATCGAGCGGATATAGATGGCTTGCGCGCTATTGCGATTATTTTGGTGGTGATTTTTCATGCATTTCCAAAAAAGTTAGGCGGTGGGTTTATAGGAGTGGATGTATTCTTTGTTATTTCAGGCTTCTTAATAACAAGTATTCTTGTTATTAAGCTAAGAAACAATCAATTTAGCCTTATTGATTTCTATTGCCATCGCATTCGTCGTATTTTCCCTGCGTTAATAGTGGTGTTAGCCGCTTCTTTTTTGTTTGGATGGTTTAATTTATTGGCTGATGAGTACAAGCAGTTAGGCAAGCATATTGGCGGGGGCGCATCTTTTAGTTCTAATTTCATTCTATGGAATGAAAGTGGCTATTTCGATGCCGCATCAATTTCAAAGCCTCTGTTGCACCTATGGTCCCTTGCAATCGAGGAGCAGTTTTATCTGTTATGGCCAATCCTGCTCTGGATGTGTTGGAGGTTTAACCTCAATTTAGTCGCGGTGTTTTTTCTGATGCTTGGGTGCTCATTTTTAGCTAATATTTATACACTTCATCACTCTGGGGATAGCGCTTCACTCTTTTATTTGCCGCAGAACCGATTCTGGGAGTTGATGATTGGCAGTTTGCTTGCCTGCAAATCTCAATATATATCTAAATCAAAAGAATTTGAGTTGACTTTGCACAGCAAATGGCTTGACGCCCAATCAATGATCGGTTTTAGTCTTTTGGTGTTTGGTGCTTTTTTTATCTCAGAGCGCTCGATGTATCCTGGATATTGGGCGTTGATCCCCACAATCGGAACGGTAGCAATTATCTCTGCAGGTTCAAATGCATGGCTAAACCGTATATGCTTAGCTCATCCTGCAGTGGTTTGGGTTGGGCTAATCAGCTTTCCTTTATATCTTTGGCATTGGCCAATCCTCTCTTTTCTCCACATTATTAGCGGTCAGGAACCTTCTGACGTCATTAAATTGATAGCATTAATGACTTCAGTAGTATTGGCCGCATGCACCTACTATTTTGTTGAGAAATTTTTTCGTCGTGGGCCAATTAATAAAATTAAAATTTTAACTTTGGCGTTCTTTTTGGTTGCAATTGGGTTTATTGGATGCAACACCTATGTTAGAGATGGACTTACGTTTAGATTAAATCAAATTCAATTCCGACTTCCACAAACTTTGCAAAAATTAGGCGGAAAATATGTGAAGCCGCCTGAAATAATTCGAGATATTGATGAAATCCAAAATAAGGCTCCCAGGATTTATATCTGGGGAGACTCTTATGCAGAACATTTGGTTGATGGATATGAAAAAGTTTTTGGTGAGAAGTATCAAGTATTCAATATTAGCAGCCGGGGATGCCCCCCCATCATGAATATTGAGATCCCTTGGCTCCAGAAGTGCGCAGAAGGGAACAAAGAGCAGATAGAACGCATTAAAAGAGATCGACCCGAGCGAGTGGTGCTTGCCGCCAACTGGACTGATTATGATTGGAAAAAAATACAAAGCTCAATCGATGAGTTAAAAAAGAATGGATATCACAAAATAGATATCGTAGGCCCAGCTCCGCAATGGAAGGAAAGCCTATATAAGCAGTTATACCTTCATTATCTGGATACTAAAGATGAGAATATTCCATATCGCATGCAATTTGGACTGAAACTAAATTTTTTAGAAATAGAGCCACAGCTAAAGGCGCTTGCAATCAAGAATGGAGTTAACTATCTCTCTATTGTTTATGTTTTATGTAATGATTCTGGGTGTATTACTAGGTTTGGAGATGAGCCAGATAGTTTAGAGAGCTTTGATGGCGGTCATTTTACTGCGATGACGTCAATCTATGTAGTTTCCAGGTTTTATAAGGCTAAATAGTAATGGAAGTGGATATCAAACTATGAGGATTGGTTTTTTTGCTGGATCCCTACAGTTTAGAGGGGTTCATGTCGCTATTTTTGACTATGCATTCCATAACCAAATTCTTCTTGGGAATGAGTCTGTTATTTTTTATGATGGCTCAGATCCAGGTGCTCAAGAAGTTCTAGATAAATTTCGTAAGCACTTTGAGGTAATTCCATACTCAGTTTTCTCCGATTTAAATCACTTGACCGAAGCGGCAAAAATTGACGCTTTATATCTCATCAAAGCTGGTAATAAAGATGAGAAGATGATTGAATCTTGCCCCAATTTAGTTCATGCTGTTTTTCCTCAAAAAATATCTGAACAACATGGTTTTGTGTATGCCTTTATTTCTAAATGGCTAAGTCAGGCATGCTCTAGATCCAAGATCCCTTATGTTGAGCATATGATTAGAATGCCCGAAACTGATCTCAATCTGAGATCTGAATTATCAATTCCAGAAATAGCAACAGTCTTTGGATTTCATGGTGGTCACGATAGCTTCAATATTGACTTTGTGAAGAAGGTTGTCTGGGATTTGGTGGAAGCATATAAAAACTTCTACTTCATATTTATGAATATAGATAAATTTGCCGACCATCCTCAAATCAAGTTTCTGCCTGGAACATCAGATATGTTGCGCAAGGTGAAATTTATTAATACTTCAGACGCCATGATTCATGCCCGTGAAATTGGAGAGTCCTTCGGAATTGCTTGCGGAGAGTATTCAATTAGAAATAAGCCGATATTTACCTATGCCCATTCGAGCCATCGAAATCACATTGAAATATTGGGCAGTAAAGCATTTTTGTATAGTAATGAAGCAGACTTAAAAGAATTACTCACTAAATTTGATCCTCAATGGGCGCAAACCCAAAATTGGGATTGTTACTCAGAAAAATTCTCCCCCAGCATCATCATTGAGCAATTTAGGGAAACCTTTCTGCAGCCAGTTATAGTAGGTCAAAGTTCTTTAGTGAAATTTAGTCCTGCTGATCGCCTTATTCTGGGCTCACGCAGACTCCAAAATAAGTTCATGGGGTCTAAAAACTAGGCATATTAATTATGATCAGATTGATAAAGAAAACGGTCAAGAACGCCAAACTCGAATTTCGTCGATCCATGCTTTATATAACTGAGTATCCCCTTAGGGCAGTTCAGGATAGATCGCGAACTATTGTGCATGAGCAGCTGATCCCCACTCCGAGGAAAAATTAAGGTCAATTGCGGATTGTATTTTTGCATTCATAAATTTGAATATGGCTTGCTAAGCCAATAGTTTAAGCTGTGGGTGTAAAAAAGTCAGTAAAGTTTAAAGCTTCAGATCAGAGCAAATCTTATCTACAATAATGCCGGCATAAGAACTCGTATCAAATTTCATTGCATCTTTGCTGAGAAGAAATTCCTTGATATTGTCTTGGTAAAGTTGATATCGCTGCTCGTCAATAGTTAGTAGAAATCGATGAACTTCAGCCGTGTCCTTAAAGTTCCTACGATCTATAAAGCAGGAATTGGGTATGCGCTCTGAAATAGTTTGTGACCCCCAATAAACTGGGATGCAGCCCGCAAGGAGGCAATCGAAGATTTTTTCGGATATATAGTCAGGCAAATCTGCTACGTTTTCATAGCAGTAGGCAAATTTAGTTTTTCTGTAAATTGTTA
>CAIOIX010000108.1 GCA_903858445.1 uncultured beta proteobacterium | reverse complement strand
TGCCACTGGTGTGGGTGGTACTCCTGGCAATACTTATCCTGCTGGAGCAGATTGTCTAACCGCAAATTCAAGTCGTTCAAATGCACTTGATGCAGTCTATAAGATCAAGGCAAATGATAGTGTTGACTTGAAGTTGGGTTATGGTGTTGATTATCGTAGAACTACCACTAATCAAACCGCCATTGCTGCATTTTCTGGTACCAATGTTAATAAAGCAGATGGTATAGCTCCATGGATGGTTCCTGGCCAAAATGGCGGAGACTATCTCGGCTACATGCCATTTTTTGAGGCATCGAGAAATCAACAGGCGGCTAAGGCTCGTTTAAATTGGAGAGCGACAGACGAAATATCTTTGGGTCTTAATGGTAAATATGCTTATGCCAGCTACCCAGATTCAACCTATGGCGTGCAAAATTCCACAACTTGGAACTTGGGTTTGGATGGGTCTTATCAATATGCTGAGTTGGGCTCAGTAACGGCCTATGCTGTTCAACAGAATAGCCAAAGAAATCTTACTAATTATTATTGGAGTAGCGCTACCAATCAGGGTACTTGGAACAACAACTTAACTGGGCATGACACTACCTTTGGTCTTGGTGTGAAGCATGGCGGCTTAATGTCGGGTAAGGTTAATTTGAATGGTGATTTAACCTACTCACTTGGTCAAAGCTTCTACAACACCACGCCTGGAGCTCTGAGTTCCGGAACAACCTATACCACTGCAACTGGTGCATTTGGTGCTCCACCAGCAATCCGTAATGATTTAGTTGCAATTAAGTTGGGCGGAACATATCAAATCGATAAAAAATCAAAAGTTGGTTTGCAGTATATGTACCAACGTTTAGTTAGTTCAGATTATTACTACACAGCTCTTCAGTACGGTGTAACGCCAACAGCAGTAATGCCTACCAATCAAACGGCTGGTGGATATAACGTCAACGTCATTACCGTTGGCTACAGCTATAGCTTTGATTGATACTTTCGGAACGATTTTAAATAAAAGAACGGATTAAATATGGTAAATAAACAACCGGGTGCATTGAACAGGTTTTGGGCCTTCGTCAAGAAGCCTAGCGCTAAGTATTCCATCCTAGCCATTTTCTCCGTTGCTTTTATTTCGGGTATTTTGTTCTGGGGTGCATTTAATACAGGATTGGAAGCAACCAATACTTTGGCTTTCTGTACTACCTGTCATGAAATGCGTGACAACGTGTATCAAGAGTACAAAGAAACCATTCACTATAGCAATCGTAGTGGCGTTCGTGCTGTGTGTTCTGACTGCCATGTGCCAAAAGACTGGACTCATAAGATGATCCGCAAGTCTAAGGCTGTATTTGAGGTCTGGGGCAAGATCACAGGTTCTATTGACACTAAAGAGAAATTCGAAGCTAAGCGGATGGAATTGGCTGGTCACGAATGGGCTCGCATGAAGGCTAATAACTCACGTGAATGCCGTAATTGCCATGATTTTGATGCGATGAGCCCAGAATTGCAGAAACAGACGCCTTATAAGAAGCATATGAAGGCGAAAGAGGCTGGCAAGACCTGTATTGATTGCCATAAAGGAATTGCGCACCAATTGCCGAAAGAGTATGAAGAGTCAGATGAGGATTAAGCGCAATTAAGCGTTTGACAGCCTGTTAAGGCTCTTGGACAATGGCTGGGATGGTTCAATCCCGGCCATTTTCTATTTATGACAGCCTATTTATCAGATTCCTCTAATTTGTCTTTGAATCCATCCTTACTCCGTGCCAATGCATTAACTTGCGTTCGGGGTGAGCGCACCCTTTTTAAGGGTTTGGATCTACAAGTTTCTGCAGGTGAATGGCTGCATATTCGTGGTGAAAATGGCATTGGCAAAACCAGCCTTTTGCGCCTCTTATCTGGTTTAACTAAGCCTGCTGCAGGCGAAATCTTTTGGAATGAGCAATTGATTTCTGCTGATCCTTCTGAGTACCATCGCAATCTTCTCTTTTTAGGTCACCGAGATTCTCTCAAGGAGGATCTCACTGCGCTTGAAAATCTTTCCATTGCCACTGCATTGGATGGGATAGCTGTTACTGAAGATGAGATCTTATTAGCGCTTCATCGCTTTGGTTTACGAGGGCGAGAGGATTTACCCGTTAATTGTTTATCAGCTG
>CAIOIX010000107.1 GCA_903858445.1 uncultured beta proteobacterium | reverse complement strand
TCACTCACTAGTACCGATTCGTTTGGCTAGTATTTGCGGCTTAGTGATTGGATTTTTGAGTTTTCTGGTTGCTGTTTTTTACACTGTCATGAAGCTACTGTATTGGGATTCATTTCCCATGGGTATGGCGCCTATTGTGATTGGGATATTCCTACTCTTTAGCCTCTTGTTTATTTTTATTGGCTTGCTGGGTGAATATATCGGATCTATTCATTCCTATGTCAAGAATAGACCCATCGTAGTTGAGAAAGAACGCATAAATTTTGATTAGATGCTACTTAGACACAGTAAAGCAAGTTACCTTGGAGAATATCGGATGGCAGTGTAGTAGCCAAAGTCGATAGTTTGTGTTCTTTGGTAGACCGAATCATAGTCTTCTAAGAAACGCTGCATTTCTTTGTAATCTTTATCAAATAAAACCCAGCCAGATCGATTCAGCCTTTTGGCAACATTGAGCAGATATTCTCTGCGTAAGGCTGAGGGAATCTCTGGGAAATTGGCTGGACCAAACAACGCATTCCAAGGTGGGTTGGGGTCTTTAGCCTCTATGAGGCTGTAGCGATCGAAGGTTTCAATTGACTCATTAAAGTGGGCCCGCAAGTAAGTAATAGCGCTCTGAGCGGATTCTAATTTTTGGCGCTCCACAGGCTTATCAAATTTAATAAAAAAGACTGATTGCGGGTTGCCCCTATCAAAGGCATCGGCAATTCTGGAGGCGTCAATACTAATTAGATCATCTCTTGAAAATGCAATGGCATAGTTATTGATATGAGTTGGGATGGCCGCCCAGCCAATAATGCTTGCCAAAAGAATTGAGCTCAATGTTTTATTGGCCCCGGGTGTTGACCAGCGCTGCACAATCAGTACTGCCAGCAAAAAGTAAGGCAACATGGCGATTAAATTGCCATCTGAACTTCTTCCTAGGCAATAACTGAAATTGGCAAAACACAGGAGTGAAACTAGCCACGCATTGCTGAGTAATGGCTGCGCAAGATTGGCGTCTGAGTTGTTCTCTGAGTATTTCTGACTCCAACTCCAGATTAGATACGTAATTAAGATAATGACCCAGATTGAGCCATTGGGGTTTACAGGGCTGGGGTTAATCGGATTAATAATATATGTCAGATACATGCTGACTTTTGGCCATACCCCCAGAGAAGCATAAAACAGCCCTGACAAGATTGCCACACCCGCTACTAATAGGCCTGCTAGCTTGCATATGGTGGCAATGGCACATGGAAGATATTCAGTTTTATTTTTCTGTGCGAGCGCGTGCCAGAAAAAATACGGTACCAATAGGCAAGTGGTGTGTATGCCAGCCTCTGGAGACCAGGCAAAAGAAAGAATCCACAGGGAAAAGATTGAGATCGTCTGGAATTGAAAGAGCTTATATGTATAGGCGACATTCTTAGATTGATGATTATTCTGGAGTAATAAATACAGCATGAGTAGACCGGGCAAAAAGCGCAAGCTGTTGCCTGATGGAAAAGCATTTGGTCCTTGAAGTGATATGGGGTGGCTGAGCCAAAAAACACAAAGAAGCAATATCACTAGCAACACCAGAGCCCTATCAACCCAGTTCCTAGGTTGGTATAGATAGAGTGCGATTCTTGCCAATACAAAGGCAAAAAGGAGATTGCAAATCGTAACGACCCAAAACAGAGAGTTCCAACAACCCCATTGACACCCGCTAGCAATGGCTAGGCTTGGTCCTAAGCCGTACTGCATGGGGATGTCGTAAAGCGGATATACCCCATTAAAGATTAATTCAGCAGGACCGATATAAGCCCCCCAGTGGTGCCATTGGGCAAAGTCAGCAGTTGATATGCTAACGCTAATAGACATTGCATAAACGGCAAGTAAGGCGGCGATAAAAGAGGTATCTATTAATCTAGAGGCCCAAAGTTTTCCACTGAGGGCATTGAGCTTCTGGGCTTTGGTAAAGAGCAAGTAAACAGAAGTAGTAATGGCTAAAAAAATCAGTGTCTGTGAGATGCTAATTTGTAGTCTATTTTTGCTGTTATGAAGCCACCATGGCAGAAAAGACGCAAAAATCAGACCTATAAAAATACTGCTGCCAATATATTTTTTGGTGATGCGATTTTTGTAATGAATGCTTGCGCTAATGAGCAGGCTCATGGCCACGTACCACCATGGGATCAGGGTGAGAGCTGCTATTCCAAGAACGCCTGCCAGCCAATGCAATGAACGGTAATTTGATATGTTTGGAGGGTTTGAATCGATAGATGCGCCCTGAAACAAAACACTTAATCTTTTCCAGGGGAATATAAATGCAAGGTAAGTGCCAATCAATAAGTAGCTACTAAAAAGAACGATTTTTCCAGGAGTGAGAATCACAATTAAAGATCTTCTTAGGTTAAGGGACTAGGCTTAAGAACAAATACTCAAAGAAAATGATGAGGTGCACCACGCCTTGCAGCATGGTGGTGCGGCCTATTGCTAGTGTGAGTGCGCCAATGAAGAAGGACAGGTACATGAGCGTCATATTGAGACTGCTAATACCGAGGCTTAAAGGTAAATTAAAAAAGATGGCAATGGCGGCCACCGTTGGGATGGTTAGTCCAATACTCGCTAGCGCTGAACCTAGCGCCAAGTTCAAACTGCTTTGTAGGCGATTGGCTCTGGCCGCTCGCACGGCCGCATAGCCCTCAGGCATCAATACTAAGAGCGCAATG
>CAIOIX010000106.1 GCA_903858445.1 uncultured beta proteobacterium | reverse complement strand
CCTAGTATTGCCACCGACTGTTCTTGGTTATTACTTCTTAGTGGGGTTTGGGGGAGGCAGTATTTTTGGCATACCTCTGGTGTTCTCATTCACAGGCATTCTAATTGCATCCTTGATAGTCAACTTACCATTTGCTATTCAACCGATACAACGCGCATTTGAATCCATTAATCCAGAGATACGTGAAGCTGCGCAAGTTAGCGGACTGTCAGCCTGGCAAACATTTCGACTCATTGAACTGCCTCTAGCTTGGCGTGGCATTACTAGTGCAGCTGTTCTCACCTTTGCTCATACTCTTGGGGAATTTGGAGTCGTGCTCATGGTTGGCGGTGCTATTCCCGGTGAAACCAAAACAGTCTCGATTGCTATTTATGACAAGGTGCAAAGTTTTGATACTGCTGGAGCAGGCTTGCTCTCTCTATTGCTGCTGGCCATCTCTTTAGTTGCTATTGCACTGTCATATGGTGTGCTTGGCGTTAGAAAGCCGAGGGCTCGCTGATGCTTAAAGTCAAAATCGTACAAGATCTTCCAATGCCTCTTCAAGTGAGCTTAGAGTGCCTACCTGGAGAACTACATGCTCTTGTGGGCCCATCAGGTAGCGGCAAAACCAGTGTATTACGAACGATTGCTGGCTTACGTAATCCAAAATCAGGATTGATTGAATGTGATAAAGAAATTTGGCTTGAGAGCGATGAATTGCGCGGTGTGAGTGTTGCTTTATCACCAGCAAAGCGCTCTTGCGGATTTTTATTTCAGCAGTACGCTCTCTTTCCTCATTTAACAGCAATTGAGAACGTCTGTATACCACTACAAAATTTTGGATTAAATAGTGCACAACAAAAAACAATGGCCCTTAAGTGGTTAGGGCGGATGGGTATTGCCGACTTGGTTGCCAGAATGCCAAATCAATTGTCTGGTGGACAACAACAGCGCGTTGCCTTAGCAAGGGCTCTTGCAAGACAACCAAAGATCCTGCTCTTGGATGAGCCATTTTCAGCGGTCGATGCACCTACGCGTCAAAGCCTTTACAAAACCTTGGCTGAGCTACGGAAGGATTTGAACATCCCGATTCTTTTAGTGACCCATGATTTACGCGAGGCGGATTTGTTGGCCGATCGCATCACTGTAATTGATGAAGGTATTGGCCTGCAAACGGCATCGCCACAGGTGCTGTTTCAAAAACCACGGAACTCTAGGGTTGCAGAATTGGTTGGTATCAGCAATATGTTTGAAGGCATCTTTAACGCAGGCAATCTCACCTGGGATGGATCAAACAAGCAATTTAATGTAGTCGATAAAGGTAAGATTCCACCGAGCACGCCGGTCGCGTGGGTCATACCTCCAGAGGGTCTGAGTCTTCACCAAGATTCCAGCAATACAAGAATTGCAGCAATAGTTGAAAGCATCAGCGCATTAGGACAGATTGCCGTCATCCAATTGCACATCAAGGACACCAATCACCGCATTACTTGGGAGGCTTCGGCGGCAGAAGTAAGGCGCCTATCGCTTGATATTGGTAGAGCAACATATCTTGAGTTGGATGAAAACAAGATTCACATCATGCCACTGCGCCCTATCAACGATCCTCGACACTTTCGCAACTAATCTTTGATTCAACTGGTTTGGTTTTAATTTAGCTTGGCTTTTGTGCAACTAGCCCGAGCAATGCAGACATACCGCTATGTCTGGTACCTTCAGATAATGGTTTTTCATAGCAAGCTAAATCTAGAATCTCAAGCTCACTAGATAGTCCGCGAATCATCTCCTCAGTGTAAAGATGTTCAATCGCGGATGGGCCACCAGTTTTGTAATCCAACTGCTTTGGGGTGTAGCCTTGAAGAATAAAAATTCCGCCTGGCTTTAATGCTAACTGCACTTGGTTGAAGATACGCTCGCGCATTGATGGGTCAGCAAACTGGATAAATATAGCAATAATGGCATCGTAAGAGTTTGCTTGCCAGTTCCACCCATCTGCATCACAAAGTGTGTAACTTACTTCGACAGAATTATCTTTAGCAAATTGCTTTGCTTTAGCCAATGCAATATTGGAGACATCAAAAGCATCAACCCGCATACCTTGTTTGGCCAACCAAACACCATTACGTCCTTCGCCATCCGCAATACATAAAACTGCATTACCTTGGTTTAGATATTGTTTGGCTTGTTTGACAAGATATTCATTCGGCTCTTTGCCAAAGATGAATTCTTCTTTATCGAAACGTTCATTCCAAAACTGAGTTTGACTTGCAAAGCTCATAGCGCATCCTTCATTTACTTCTTCAAGCCACCAATAAGATCATTCTTCAAATCAATTACATTCTCAAGACCTACAGCGATGCGCACCAAGCCATCAGTAATACCAGCAGCCTTGCGGGCTTCAGGTGTTACGCGACAGTGCGTTGTCGTCGCTGGATGGGTAATAGTTGTTCTAGTATCTCCAAGGTTAGCAGTAATAGAGCACAACTTTGTTTGATTAATGAGCTTAAAAGCAGCTTTTTTACCGCCCTTCAATGTAAAAGACAAAATGGCACCACCAGCCTTTTGTTGACGCTTGGCTAAGGCATGCTGCGGATGTGACTTTAATCCAGGATGGTAAACGCGCTCTACGCCGGGTTGTTTTTCTAACCATAGAGCTAGATCTAAGGCATTCTGGCTTTGTTGCTTCATGCGTAATTCAAGGGTTTCAAGACCTTTTAAAAATACCCAGGCATTGAAAGCTGAAAGTGTTGGGCCAGCAGTACGGACATAAGGGAATACTTTGCCCATAATAAAATCATTGCTACCAACAATTGCACCACCTACAACCCTACCCTGACCATCCAAGTATTTGGTTGCAGAGTGAATCACAACATCGGCGCCTAAGGCCAATGGTTTTTGTAACGCAGGAGTGCAGAAGCAGTTATCGACAGCAAACAATGCTTTCGCTTTCTTGGCAATCTTAGAAATCGCCTTGATATCAGCGACTTCAGTTAATGGGTTTGAAGGCGTCTCAAGGTAAAAGAGTTTTGTATTGGGTTGTAGCGCTGCCTGCCAAGACTGGGTATCAGCCAAATCAGCGTATGTCGTTGTTACTCCAAATTTGCCCATAATGTTTGAGAACAACTGAATCGTGGCCCCGAAAACAGAACGTGAACAAACTACGTGATCGCCAGCCTGCAAGTGAGCCATTGCCAATGTCAAAATAGCAGCCATGCCAGATGATGTGGCAATGCATGCTTCACCACCCTCTAAGGCAGCCAAGCGATCTTGAAACATGCTAACAGTTGGATTGGTAAAGCGAGAATAAATAAACCCTTTATCAGCATGGGCAAAACCATCAGCTGCAAGCTCTGCACTATCGAAACAGAAGCTGGAGGTGAGGAACATTGCCTCTGAGTGCTCTTGGTACTCTGAGGTACGTCGTGTACCTGCGCGAACTGCTAAAGTTTCGAGTGCAAGCTTAGAAAAGTCTGGTTTTTGGCGTTTAGTTTTACTAGTCATAACGCTATTTTGACACCGAATTGCGGATTTGCCTCTATGAGACGAACCCGCTGTCGCTTTTTAGTCTTCAGTAGCCAAGTGCAAGTGCAGTTGTGAGCGGGCAAAGTCACTAGAGTCACGTTGGCGATCGGCTTGCGCCTCAGTAGTATTGCGAGCCGCCTCTAACGCGTCTAAATAGGAATCATTAATATCGCCAGTAATATAGTGACCATCAAAGCATGAAGCTTCAAAGTGCTGAATATTCGGGTTGATGTCACTAACAGCCCGTTTCATATCTTCAACGCTTTGGTAGATCAACTGGTCAGCGCCAATCATCTTGTTAATTTCTTCATCAGTACGGCCATAAGCTACGAGCTCACTACGGGTTGGCATGTCAATCCCGTAGACATTGGGGAAGCGCACAGGAGGTGCAGCCGATGCAAAGATGACTTTTTTAGCGCCTGACTCACGAGCCATTTGTACAATCTCAAATGAAGTCGTGCCACGGACAATTGAATCATCAACAATCAATACCGTCTTATCTTTGAATTCGACATGCATTGCATTCAATTTTTGACGTACAGATTTTCTGCGCACGGCTTGGCCGGGCATGATGAAGGTACGACCGATGTAACGGTTCTTGAAGAAACCTTCGCGATAGTCAACACCCAAGCGCTTAGCAACCTGCATCGCAGCTGGGCGGCTGGAATCTGGGATTGGCATGACAACATCAATTTCTCCGGGAATGGTTTCTTTACGAATCTTTTCGGCAAGGTAATCACCCATGCGCATACGAACGTTGTATACCGTGACGCCATCAATGGTGGAATCAGGGCGTGCCATGTAAACGTACTCAAAAATACAAGGCGTTAATACGGCATCAGCCACGCATTGGCGAGAGGAGAAATTACCATCGAGATCAATGTAAATAGCTTCGCCAGGATTCACATCACGAACGAATGTAAACCCAAGACCCTCGAGTGCAACAGACTCTGAAGCCACCATCCACTCTGGACCTTTTGAAGTATCGATACGACCAATGCATAAAGGGCGAATTCCGAACGGATCACGGAATGCCAGCAAGCCATAACCAGCAATTAGTGACACAACTGCGTAGGACCCTTTCACGCGCTTGGTCACGCCAGTAACAGCATTAAACATCGCGCTCTCATCTAAAGCGGCGCTATTGGTTTCTTTTTGTAGTTCATCAGCCAGCACGTTTAAGAGCACTTCAGTATCAGAGCTGGTGTTAATGTGACGGCGATCTCGATAAGCCATTTCGACACGCAAACTTGGTGCATTGGTCAGATTGCCGTTATGCGCCAAAATAATTCCGTAAGGTGCGCTGACATAAAAAGGTTGAGCCTCTTCCTCACTGCTGGCAGAGCCTGCAGTTGGGTAACGCACCTGACCAATACCAGCATTGCCATGAAGACTGCGCATATTGCGCGTTCTGAATACATCACGTACTAAGCCATTGGCTTTATGCATCGTAAATGAATTGCCGTGCATAGTGGCAATACCTGCAGCGTCTTGTCCGCGATGCTGCAAGAGCAACAAGGCGTCATAGAGCAATTGGTTAACTGGGGAATGGGAAACTGTTCCAACGATGCCGCACATAGACCTAGATTCCTATTGTTAATGAAGGTGTAACTGTGGGTGAAATTTTTGGCATTGCATCACCCAATTGCTTTGCCCAATCAGGCGGTAGCCAACTTTTAATTAATCCAGTAGCCATATCTACTGCTGGACGCGTAATAGCTTTTTGCCAGGCAACACTTTGGGGTATCGGCGTTAAAGCGGCCAAAGTAGCCAGAACAACAATAATGAGACCACCCCTCAACACACCAAATACCAAACCCAAAAATCGATCGGTCAAACTCAGGCCAGCAGAAAGAAGAATTTTTTGCACCACCCCACCCAATAATCCACAGGCAATTAAAGTCAGCACAAACAGAATTAAAAAGCTCACTCCCAAACTAAGGAGCTCATCCATGTGAAAGGTTGATAACCATTCAGTCGAAAGATAATTGGTGTAGTGATAAGCAACCCAAGACGCGATGAACCATGAAGCTAGAGCCAGAACCTCTTTAAACAAGCCACGAGAAATGCCGACTAATGCGGATACTAAAAGCACAACTAGGGTGAAGTAATCCACCGTAGTTAAATTGAGGGTGGACAGGTAATCCATTAAGGTGCGCCTGTCTCAACTAGGCGAGGCGTCAAGCCCATTGCCTTAATCTTTTTTTCTGCCGCTTCAGCAGATTCTTTATCAGGGAATGGACCGGCTCTGAGGACGTACAACTTCGAGCCATCAGTGCCATTTTTATTTAAAACATAGTTAGGAATCTTTTGATCCTTCATCTTAGCGATCCAGCCTTTTGCGCGTTCTTCAGAGGCAAATGCACCAATCTGTAGAACAAACTTGCTGGTGCTAGTAACGGCAGGTTTAGATGGTGCATCGACTTTGGGTTTTGTGGTACCCGCTACAACCTCTTCACCAGCTACCAAACCTAATCCCGCGGTTTTGCTAGTCGCGGCAACAGCTTTAACCTCAATTATGGGGGTAGCAGCAGGCACTGGCTTAGCAAGTACGACTTCTTTTTCTTTTGGAGTTGTATCTAAGACTGCGGCAGGCTCTGCCTTCTCTGCAGGTTTAATTTCTGGTGCTGGATTGCTTGTAACTGGAATAGGCAAACTGGTTACGATATTGACCGCAATGTCATTGCTAACGGCTTTTGGCTTGTTATCGAGGATTCTGGGTAAGCCGACAACTGCTATGAGCACCAGTACCGCTGCGCCAATCAGGCGATGCCTAGCGCGTTGTTGCTCTGGATCCTCTGTAAGTGCCTCATCCTGAGTCTCAAATGAGCGCTGTAGTGAACGGGGGGCAATTCTTTTGCTGGTGCGTTTTAACCCTGCTGAGCCTCTTTCAAGGACGTCAGACTGAGAGTTACGCTTAAACAGCTTCGGTAAACGAATCATTAATCAATGCGCCTGGTTGGTTCTATATGCCATTACGCCTGCAACAGTATAGAAAGATCCGAAGGTCACAATTCTATCACCCTCACCCGCTTTTGAGAGGGCTTTTTGATACGCTGCAGCTGGGGTGGAAAAGGTCTCGATTCCTCCATCTTCCCCATTTTTTACAGCCACTCCAAGTTTTACAAGCTGGTCTGCCAAATTTTTTGCGCTCGCCGCCCGTGGGGTCGGTAAATCAGTACAAAACCAAAAATCGACCAGCTTTAACATGGGTTTAATCACTCCCTCAATGTCTTTGTCAGCCATTGCGCCAAAAATAGCATAGGTATAAGGGTGATATCCCATACGATCAAGACTTTGGGCCAAGGTAGATGCGGCATGAGGATTGTGAGCTACATCCAAAACGACAAGCGGTTGGCCAGGCAAAACCTGAAAACGCCCCGGCAACTCAACCATTGCAAAGCCATTACGAATATCTTGAGCGCTAACGGGCAAGCGTTGATGCAATGCCATCAAAGCAGCAATCACCGCAGAAGCATTTAGTATTTGGTTGGCTCCTCTTAAGGCTGGATAGCCGAGGCCGCTAAAGCGCTTTTTGCGCCCTGCCCAGCCCCACTGTTGCTTATCACCTTGAAAGTTGTAGTCACGACCTTGAAGCCAAAGGTCGCAGCCTAATTTTTCAGCATAATCAATTAAAGATTGCGGTGGCACTGGATCCCCGCAAACAGCAATTTTTCCGGGGCGAAATATTCCAGCCTTTTCTAAGGCGATTGCTTCACGTGTACCACCCAAGAAGTCTGCATGGTCAATATCAATGCTGGTAACAATGGCGCAGTCTGCATCGACGATGTTTACTGCGTCTAAACGACCACCCATACCCACCTCTAAAATCACCGCATCTAAATGCGCCTTCGCAAACAAGTGCATGATGGCCAAAGTTGTGAATTCAAAATACGTTAATGTTGGTGCGTCAACTAAACTTACGCGGGCATTTTCTACCGCAGTGAAATGCTCAATCAAAAGCGCATCACTGACCTCTTCTCCATTCAACTTAGCGCGTTCATTGAATTTTAAAAGATGGGGTGACATATGGCATCCGATTCGATAGCCAGAAGATATCAAGATGCTTTCTAAATACGCACAAGTTGAGCCTTTGCCATTTGTGCCGGCAACAGTGATTACGGGGCAATCAAAGTGCAGCCCAAGCGCAGCCTTCACACGACCAATACGTTCAAGACCCATATCAATACCAACGGGATGGGCAGTTTCTAAATAACTTAGCCAAGCCTCGAGGCTAGAAAAAAGGATGGGGGCTTGGTGAGCGGTACTCAAGAGCGTTAAACAGCTACGCCGACTGCCGCAGACGGCTCTGGTAGTTTTTGCAACAAGGCTAGCAAACGAGCGATTTCAGCACGCATCTGGCGACGATCGATAATCATATCAATGCCACCCTTTTGCATTAAAAACTCGGAACGCTGAAAGCCTTCCGGTAATTTTTCGCGAACAGTTTGCTCAATAACGCGTGGGCCTGCAAAACCAATTAAGGCCTTTGGCTCAGCCATAACAACATCACCCATAAACGCAAAGCTAGCAGAAATGCCGCCCATCGTTGGATCAGTCAGGACGCTGATATAGGGCAAACCTTTTTTTGACAGTAAGGTCAGCATAGAATTGGTTTTAGCCATCTGGAACAAAGAGAGCAAACTCTCTTGCATGCGCGCGCCACCGGTTGCCGTAACGCAAATGAAGGCACACTTCTGATCAATGGCTTCTTGAACGCCACGGACAAAACGCTCACCCACAACTGAACCCATTGAACCACCCATGTACTGAAACTCAAAGCAAGCAGCCACTACTGGAATAAGTTCAATTTTTCCACCAAGCACCACTAAAGCCTCAGATTCACCAGAGGCATCGCTGGCCTCTTTTAAGCGGTCTGAATATTTTTTGGAGTCTTTAAATTTCAGCGGATCGATTGGGTAAATATCGGCACCAATCTCATAACGACCTTTGGGGTCAAGCAAGCTATGTTAAATTTATCTGCATAATTATTTATTATATCTATTAAACCTTGATAATTTATTTTAGCTAAATCCTTAAGATTCTTATACTCTCCACTTAAAAGATAGCGCATTGTTATTCGTATAGCTTCTTTTTAAATCAGGGTTACCAATAGTTTGATTATTGATATTGCTTTGATCTAATACTGGTTGCAATTGCGTTAAAGAAGGCTGTGTTGTTGAAGTACGATAATTAAATCTGAAATTTTCAGTTTGTGAAAAATTATAAACAAAATTTGCGCTTGGCAAGATGTCTTTAAAATCGTGTTTTATTTTCGTATTAGCAGATGTGTTTTCTCCATTCAAATACGCATCTTGTAAAGAAAATCCTGTTGAGAAATTATATTTCTTTTGATTTAATCGATAGTTCATTCCAGCTCCAGAATATGTATACTCGCTGCTATACTCATTGGT
>CAIOIX010000105.1 GCA_903858445.1 uncultured beta proteobacterium | reverse complement strand
GTACTAAAAAGCCTGGATCAGGAAAGCATGAGCGAATTAGAGCGCCATTTAGAGATCTCAGACCTGAAAAAAAGCGATATTTTGCTACATCAGGGTGACCATCAAATGGAGCAGTACTTTGTTTTGGACGGCATCTTAAAGCGCATTGTCTCCAGTGCGGATGCTAAAGAGATGATCCTGCGTTTTGCCATTGAAAAAGACATTGAAACTAGCTACGCTGCTTGGCGTTTAAAAACAGCCGCCCCTTACAGTATTGCTTCAGTTACCAAGGCTCGCGTGGCGCGGATGCCTATGAAGAAATGGGCTGAGTTCTTGGATCAGCATAAGTCTCTAAAAGAGAGCTTTGAGTTTGAGGTCATGCGCCTGATGAGTGAAATCATGGCGCACACCATTACCTTGCATATGCTTGATGCCCCTGGTCGGGTAGAGCGTTTTCTACGTAAATATGAGGATTTATTCGAGCTTCTCCCCAAAAAAGAGTTGGCAGCCTATTTAAATCTCTCCCCAGAGACTTTGAGTCGCCTCAAAACCAAGCATAAAGAGCTCTTTATATAAGCGCAAACCCTTGGATTTACTGGATTTCAGGGGAAATTGACCGCAGTCAATGATGAACCCCACCCCCAAGCCTAAGATTCATCTCTGCCTAAGCGGGTCGCTGATGGCCTCGTTATGCAATAAATAACTGAAAACAACAACTTATATGACAACAGACAATCAAAATACACAATTAACTGATGGATTCCATCTCGTCATCGATGCCCTTAAGGCCAATGATCTCAATACGATTTTCGGTCTGGTTGGGATTCCAATTACCGATTTATGTCGCTTAGCTCAAGCTGAGGGATTGCGTTTCATTGGCTTCCGTCATGAGCAACATGCCGGTAACGCTGCAGCGATTGCTGGTTACATGACACAGAAGCCTGGCATTTGTATGACGGTATCTGCACCTGGTTTCTTAAACGGTTTAACAGCACTTGCCAATGCCACTGTGAACTGCTTCCCAATGATTTTGATCAGCGGCTCAAGCGAGCGTGAAATCGTAGACTTGCAACAAGGCGATTACGAAGAGATGGATCAGCTCAATGCAGCTAAGCCATACTGCAAAGCTGCATATCGTATTAATCACATTGAAGATATCGGCATTGGTTTTGCTCGCGCAATTCGCGCAGCGGTATCTGGTCGCCCAGGCGGGGTGTATTTGGATTTGCCGGCACAGTTACTTGCTCAAACCATGCCAGCTGAAGAAGCTAAGAAAACCATCTTTAAGGTAATCGATCCAGTGCCACGTCAAATTCCAGCACCTGATGCTGTGGAGCGTGCATTGAATGTATTGAAGGGCGCTAAGCGTCCCTTGATCCTCTTGGGCAAAGGCGCAGCTTATGCTCAGGCGGATGCTGATATTCGTGCCTTAATCGAAAAATCTGGCATACCTTATTTGCCAATGTCGATGGCTAAAGGTCTATTGCCTGATAACCACCCACAATCCGCTTCTGCAGCACGTTCATTTGTATTGGCTGAGGCTGATGCGGTGTTATTGGTTGGCGCTCGTTTGAATTGGTTGCTTGCCCATGGTAAGGGTAAGACATGGGGCAAAGAGCCTAAGAAATTTATCCAAATCGATATTCAAGCAAATGAAGTTGATAGCAACGTACAAATCGATGCACCATTAATTGGCGATATTGGTTCATGTGTTGGTGAGCTCTTAAAAGGTATTTCTGCTGTTCCTCAGCCAAGCGCTGAGTGGATCAATGCCATTAATGAGAAAAAAGACAAGAACATGGCTAAGATGGCAGAAACGCTTGCCAAAGAATCTACGCCCATGAACTTTCATGGTGCATTGCGCGTGATTCGTGATGTCATCAAAAAGAACCCTGATGTGAATTTGGTAAACGAAGGTGCGAACACGCTCGACTATTGCCGTGCGATTGTGGATATGTACAAGCCACGTAAACGTTTTGACTCAGGCACTTGGGGCATTATGGGTATTGGCATGGGCTATTCCATTGGCGCTGCCGTCACTAGCGGCTTGCCAACTATTGCTGTTGAAGGCGATAGCGCATTTGGCTTTAGCGGTATGGAGCTCGAAACAGTGTGTCGTTACAACCTGCCAATTACAACAGTTGTATTTAATAACAACGGTGTTTATCGTGGTACGGATAAAAACCCAACAGGTGGTGTAGATGTTGCTCCAACCGTGTTTGTTAAAGACGCTCGCTACGACAAGATGATTGAAGCGTTTGGTGGTGTTGGTTACTACGTCACTACTCCAGCAGAATTAGAGGCGGCATTAACAGAGGCAATTGCAGCTGGTAAACCAGCTTTGATTAACGCTGTGATTGATGAAACAGCCGGAACAGAGAGTGGACGTTTGACAAACTTGAATCCAACTGCTGGCGCCACTAAGAAAGTATAGATTTAGTAAATAAATCAGTAACAGATACGTAACATTGAAGAACTACATTAAGTAATCATTTAAGGAGAATCAAACATGACTAAACCATTAGACGGTATTCGCATTATCGATTTCACGCACGTGCAAGCTGGTCCTGCATGTACTCAGTTATTGGCTTGGTACGGAGCTGACGTGATCAAAGTTGAGCGTCCAGGCTCTGGCGACGTAACCCGTAGCCAATTGCGCGACATTCCAGGTGCCGATGCTTTGTACTTCACAATGTTGAATGGTAATAAGCGTTCTTTGACACTCGATACCAAGACTCAAGAAGGTAAAGAAGTTCTGGAAAAAATGATTAAAGCTTCTGATGTGATGGTTGAGAACTTTGGCCCTGGCGCGTTAGATCGGATGGGCTTTAGTTGGGCGCGTATTCAAGAACTGAATCCAAAAATGATCATGGCTTCCGTAAAAGGCTTTAGCGATGGCCACTCATACGAAGACTTGAAAGTGTATGAAAACGTTGCGCAGTGTGCTGGTGGCGCTGCTTCAACAACAGGTTTCTGGGATGGTCCCCCTACTGTTTCTGCCGCTGCTTTGGGCGATAGCAACACAGGTATGCATTTGGCAATCGGTATTTTGACTGCATTGATGCAGCGTCAAAAAACTGGCAAGGGTCAAAAGGTTTCTTGCTCAATGCAAGATGCTGTATTGAACTTGTGCCGCGTGAAATTGCGCGATCAACAACGTTTGGACAAAATTGGCTACCTCGAAGAATATCCACAGTACCCACACGGCTCATTTACTGATGTAGTTCCACGCGGCGGTAACGCTGGTGGTGGCGGTCAGCCAGGCTGGGTGTTGAAGTGTAAGGGCTGGGAAACCGATCCAAATGCTTATATTTACTTTACGATTCAAGGTCATGCTTGGGAGCCGATCACTAAAGCCATTGGTAAGCCAGAATGGGCAACTGATCCAGCTTATATGACTGCAGAAGCTCGTCAAGACAAGATTTTTGATATCTTCGCAACGATTGAAGAGTGGCTCAAAGACAAGACTAAATACGAAGCTGTGGACATTCTCCGCAAGTTCGATATTCC
>CAIOIX010000104.1 GCA_903858445.1 uncultured beta proteobacterium | reverse complement strand
GTACATGCTTTGCAGAGCAAGTTGGTGTAAAGGCACCAGGCAATGCAAAGATCACAATTTTTTTACCGGCAACTTCTTTTTCAACTTCAAAAGCATTTGGTCCGATTGCGCACCCTTCAGTCGCCTCGTCATAAAACTCATAGAGAGTAGCGTTTGGTAATTTTTGTCCGACTGCAATCATGGGATCTCCAATGAAATAGTTATTAGTAAGTATGCCAACGCTAGCGCGGGATTCGTCGTCCGGAGGGGCGCCGCGCTGGCATTTTGGAACTAGCTATTGTATTGAGCAGTGTATTAGTCTGCTTGCTTACGTAAAAAGGCTGGTATTTCGTAATAATCAGCCCCTTTGTCCAACATGGTTTTCGCGTGTGGGGAGCTATCTGCACCTAATGTAGGGGCAGGTGTAGCTTCACGTGAACTGCGGAATACCCTTGGCAAATCATATTGACTGTAATCAACGCCGCTTGTTGCTGGCTGAGCTAATGAAGGCATACTTCCTGAGCCAGTCAAAGCCAATCCTGCGCTAGCGCTCAATGCTGAGTCCAGTCCCACTTTACTCATAGCAGCAGATGCACTTCCTGGCGCAAAGCTGTTGAGATCGGCCATTGTTGGCATTGCATCATGAGTACCTGTTGCTTGTCTCCAAACAACCTCTGGCTGACTATTTTGGCGTGATTGTGGGCTGTTCAAACCCGTTGCGACCACAGTAACGCGTAAAGCATCGCCCAAGCTCTCGTCATAAACAGTACCAAAGATCACAGTTGCATCATCAGCAGCATAGCCACGGATTGCAGCCATCACTTCGCGAGTTTCTGACAATTTCAATGAGCGACTTGCAGTAATGTTTACCAACACACCACGTGCTCCAGAAAGATCTACGCCTTCGAGCAATGGAGATGCAACAGCAGCTTCAGCAGCCAAGCGCGCACGATCCATACCCGATACAGTTGCAGTACCCATCATGGCCTTGCCCTGCTCACCCATGACAGTCTTTACATCCTCAAAGTCGACGTTAATCAAACCCTGAACATTAATAATTTCTGCAATTCCAGAGACGGCATTATGCAAAACATCATCAGCGCAAGCAAAGGCTTTATCAAATTCAGCATCTTCACCCATCACTTCAAACAGTTTTTCATTCAGAACAACAATGAGTGAATCAACATAACTCTCTAATTCAGCGGCACCATTTTCAGCAACCTTCAAGCGCTTCACGCCCTCAAAATCAAATGGCTTACTGATAACACCAACCGTCAAAATACCCATTTCTTTTGCAACTTGCGCAACGATTGGTGCCGCCCCAGTTCCAGTACCGCCACCCATACCAGCAGTAATAAACACCATGTGCGCGCCTTGCAATGCATCAGCAATACGAGCACGCGCTTCTTCTGCGGAGGCTGCACCGATTTCTGGCTTAGCCCCAGCGCCAAGTCCGCTAGAGCCCAGTTGCAAATTCACAGATGCCTCAGAACGCTGTAAAGCGCCAGCATCGGTGTTCATGCAAATAAACTCTACGCCACTTACTCCGCGTTTGATCATGTGCTGGACAGCGTTGCCACCAGCCCCACCGACTCCAACCACTTTAATGATGGTTTTCCCGGCTGTTTCTTGATCTAACATTTCAAATTCCATATACCCTCCTAGGTAAAAACGAACTACGTTGACGACGACGAAAACTACTTAAAAATTTCCTGCAAACCATTCCTTCATGCGCGATATCATGCTCTGCAAAGAACCAGACTGAGATACGCGACGACCACGCAATAACTGCGCCTGACCTTCCATTAACAGACCAATGCTGGTTGAAAATCTTGGACTACGTAACACTTCATGCAAATGACCGCGATACTCTGGAGTACCAATTCGCGCAGGGCGCAAAAACACTTGTTCTGCTAGCTCAACCATTCCCGGCATCAAGGCTGTTCCACCCGTTAAAACAATTCCTGAAGAAACCATATCTTCGTATCCAGAGTCACGAACAACACCCCTCACTAGAGAGAAGAGTTCCTCAATACGCGGCTCGATTACTGCAGATAAGGCCTGCTTTGACATTGGACGTGGCTCGCGATCACCAACACCAGGCACATCAATCATGGCCGCTGGATCTGCCATGTCTTGACGCGCTATACCGTACTGAATTTTTAAATCTTCTGCATCAATCGTTGGCGTACGCAATGCCATTGCGATGTCATTGGTAATTTGATCGCCAGCAATGGGAATGACTGCGGTATGACGTATAGATCCTTGGCAATAAATTGCAATATCAGTCGTCCCACCACCAATATCGACCAAGACAACGCCAAGCTCTTTTTCATCTTCAGTTAATACAGCCAAGCTAGACGCTAGTGGCTGCAAAATTAAATCGTTTACCTCTAAGCCACAACGACGCACGCATTTCACAATATTTTGTGCTGCACTAACCGCGCCAGTAACAATATGCACCTTCACCTCAAGACGCAAACCACTCATACCAATTGGCTCACGGACGTCCTCTTGGCCATCGATGATGAATTCCTGAACCAAGATATGCAAAATTTGCTGATCGGTAGGAATGTTAATTGCCTTAGCAGTTTCTAACACGCGCTCAACGTCGCCAGCACTCACTTCTTTATCGCGGATCGCAACCATGCCACTGGAGTTAAAGCTCACAATATGATTACCCGCAATACCAGTAAATACCTGAGCGATCTGGCGATCAGCCATTACTTCAGCTTCTTCAAGAGCCTTCTGAATGGACTGTACGGTTGCCTCAATATTGACAACAACACCTTTCTTTAATCCCTTGGATGCAGTCTGACCAACGCCCACTACATTAAATTGACCATCTGGTGCCAACTCAGCAACTAAGGCAACCACCTTAGAAGTACCAATATCTAATCCCACTAATAAATCGCGGTTGTCTTTACTCATTGCTTACGCTCACTTTTTTTATCATCTACTTCATTCTTCTTAATACTTGCAGAGGCGAGATGAACTGCAAAACCATTGGCATAACGCAAGTCAACAGCATCAACTCGGTTAGCCCACTTTTCTTGAACCTGTGGCCAATATTTGAAAAGGCGAGATACGCGCTCTTCGGTGAGCGTTTTATCGGAGCTCTCTTCATCACGACCGAATTCCAACTTCATGCCATTAGATAGCTTTACATGCCATGCATATCGATCTGACAGAGTTAAGCTTTGCACCTCTGCATCCCACGGCTTAAACCAAGCATTAGCCTTTTCATATAGACGCATCACCTCTTTACCGGCATCGTCTGGTCCATTGAAATCCACTAACTTAGTTTCATCTGGGACGTCTGCCACGCGGCCATTAAAAATTTCCCCGTGTTTATTCATCAGCTTTTGGCTATCCGCACCATCCCAGGTAGCAAATGCTTTTTGCTCCTCAATGCTAACTACCAAGCCATTGGGCCAAACACGCCGCACATTTGCATGGCGAACCCAGGGCATTGACTCAAAACCACGCTTTACATCTTCTAGTCTGACGCTAAAGAAATTGCCCTGCACGGTTTCTAAAACCTGCTGCTTCACCATAGGCTTATTAATATGTTTTAAGGTTTGACCTGCAACAGGCTCAATAACCACCTGGCGCAAAGTAAATACAGGCCGCTGGCTTAACCAAACTAAAACGCCAATCAGCATCATGATTGCAAAACAGCGTATCAAAAGACGGCTTACTTTTTCCATGCGGTCTGCATGATTCCATAGCGGTCCGATCACAAAGGCACAAGACTCGCCAAACCAGTTCAAGATAGCGCTGATCGTATGCATGCTATGCGCCCACCGTTTTTACAAGGGTTTGACTCAATAGCCAAAGCACTAAATCGGCATACTCAACACCAGCAGCTTTTGCAGCCATGGGCACTAAGGAGTGCGAGGTCATCCCTGGTGAAGTATTCATCTCAAGGAGATAGGGCTTGCCAGTTTTCTGATCCAACATCACATCAGCGCGACCCCAGGTTCTGCATCCCAATGCACGATAAGCTGCTAGCGCCAATTCCTGAACAGCATGATTGACCTCAGGGGTCAGTCCCGTTGGACATAAGTACTTTGTCTCATCCGAGAAATACTTGTTATGGAAATCGTAGTTTGCTTGCGGTGGAATAATTTTGATCACTGGTAATGCTTCTGCACTTACACCCTCACCTACTAGGGGACAAGTCAACTCATCGCCAATAATGCAGGTCTCGGCAATGACTTTCTTATCCAAGCCAGCGGCAAGTTGATAGGCAGCAGGCAACTCATCAACCGATTTCACTTTAGTTAAACCAAGCGAAGAACCTTCATTGGCAGGCTTCACTATGAGCGGTAAGCCCAAATGCTTCACCACTGCTGCCCAATCACTATTTGGTGTGAGCTCTTCAAATTCAGGAGTAGACAATCCATTACTCAACCAAATTTGCTTAGTGGCAATTTTATCTATTGATAGGGCCGAGGCCAATACACCGCTACCGGTATAAGGTAGATTCAGCAACTCTAATAATCCTTGAATCGTGCCATCTTCGCCATAACGACCATGTAAAGAAATAAAGATACGATCGAACTTCTCTTTAGCCAGCTCAGTTGGACAACGTAGTCCTGGATCAAATGCCTGTACCTCTACTCCTTTTTTAAGTAGCGCTTCCAATACACCGCTACCCGACATCAAAGAAATCTCACGTTCACCAGAGCGACCGCCCAATAAAACACCTACGCGACCGAGCGCTTGAATATCTAACTTGGCTAGATCGGCCTTTACTCGCTCACCCCAAGAAGTCATTAGCTTAGGCATTTTTCACCTCAACTAGGGTGTGAGGTAGTGTCGATATAGAACCGGCGCCCATAGTAATTAAGACGTCCCCGTCCCTCAAAAGCTCGCTCAACTTTTCAGGCATCTCAGCAACGCTGGTCGCAAAAGCAACGTCGGAAGATCTCAATAAAGACTTGATATCTTTATCCTCCATGATTGCCGCTGCAAGCAAGCTCTTGCCATCAGCGCCTGGAATCTTCGCCTCACCAGCTGGATATACCTCCGTCAGGACAAGTGCATCAAAGTTTTTTAAGACCTGGACAAATTCGCCGAAGCAATCTCTGGTTCTAGTGAAGCGGTGAGGTTGAAATGCCAACACAAGGCGACGGTCGGGATAAGCGCCGCGAGCAGCAGCCAAGGTGGCAGCCATTTCAACGGGATGATGACCATAATCATCAATTAAGGTATAGCTTCCACCTGCAGATAGGGGAATATCTCCATAGCGCTGGAAGCGGCGACCCACTCCACCAAACTCGGATAAGGCCTTCATAATTGCTTGGTCGCCAACACCCAATTCGGTCGCAATACCGATAGCAGCCAGCGCATTGCACACGTTATGCAGGCCTGGTAAATTCAACTCAATTTGAAGTGGGCCTGGCTTGTTGCCATGTCTACGTACAGTGCGACGATCTACCGTGAAATGCATACGGGTTCCAACAGCCTTCACATTGCTTGCCCGAATATCAGCATCTTCAGATATGCCATAACGCAAAATTGGCTGAGAGACAAAAGGAATGATGTCACGAACATTGGCATCGTCAACACACAACACTGCCACACCGTAAAACGGCATACGTTGAATAAATTGAACAAAAGCCTGCTTCAGCCGCGCCATATCATGCTGGTAGGTATCCATATGATCAGCGTCAATATTGGTAACCACTTCCATTGCTGGGAACAACTGCAAAAAAGAAGCATCTGACTCATCGGCCTCAACCACAATGAAGTCACCCTGTCCTAAGCGAGCATTTGCGCCAGCTGAATTGAGCTTTCCACCAATCACAAAGGTTGGATCTAGGCCACCCTCAGCCAATACCGAGGCCACTAAACTAGTGGTCGTTGTCTTACCATGCGTACCGGCAATCGCAATGCCTTGCTTCAAACGCATCAACTCACCCAGCATCACTGCTCGCTGAATGACGGGAATTTTTGCAGCCCTTGCAGCCAAGACTTCAGGATTATTTCCAGCAACGGCCGTGGAGATTACCACCGCCTCTGCTGTACCGATATTTTTGGGGTCATGCCCAATATGAATGACTGCACCCAATTCCTTCAGGCGCTTTGTCGCGATACCTTCCGCTAAATCAGAGCCAGAAACTTGGTAGCCTAAATTAAGTAATACCTCGGCAATGCCACTCATACCAGCACCACCAATACCTACAAAATGAATTTGCTGAACAATATGCTTCATTGACCAACCCCCGCACAATCTGCACATACCTCAGCGACTCGTTGAGTTGCATTTGGTTTAGCTAGGGCATGCGCACGTTCAGCCATCGCTTTCAAATCGTCACGACTAAAGTTCTCAATCATCAACGCTAAGTCTTGTGCGTTGAGATATCGCTGAGGCAACAAAATAGCCGCCTCAGCTTCAGATAAAAACTTAGCATTGGCTGTTTGATGATCATCAATTGCATGAGGAAATGGAATTAAGCAAGAAGCCACGCCACATGCCGCTAGCTCAGATACGGTCATAGCGCCTGAGCGGCAAATAACCAAATCGGCCTGTGCATAGGCGCTAGGCATATCGTCAATAAAAGGACGAACATCGGCATCTACGCCCAATTCCGCGTAACGTTTTTGGAGATCTGCTAAATGCTTATCACCGGCCTGATGAATCACGCTTGGACGAGACTCTTTTGGAATCAATGCGAGGGCAGCGGGGATATTTTCATTTAAGGCAGCAGCACCTAAACTCCCGCCTACTACCAGGATCGATAAATTACCTTGTCGCTTTTCATACCTCTGAGCTGGTGTAGCTATCCGATCGAACTCCTCACGAATAGGATTGCCAACCCACTCAGCATGTGCCATCGTATTCGGGAAACCCGTCAAGGTACGCATGGCAATCTTTTCTAATGCACGATTGGCGCTACCAGCAACTGAATTTGATTCATGCAGCACTAATGGGCGCTTCAATAATTTTGTGACAAGGCCGCCTGGGAAGGTGATGTATCCACCCATACCCAACACCACGCTAGGCTTAATGCGCCGCATGATTTTCCAGCTTTGAATACATGCGCGAGCTAAATTGATTGGCAACATCAGCTTGGCTTTTAAGCCCTTACCACGCAAGCCGCCAAACTCCACAGCTTCAAACGGGAAATCACATGCCTTGACTAAGCGATATTCCATGCCATTTTTATTACCCAACCAAGAAACCTTCCAGCCACAAATACGCAAATATTCTGCAACAGCAAGACCTG
>CAIOIX010000103.1 GCA_903858445.1 uncultured beta proteobacterium | reverse complement strand
GTGGATTTCCCAAGTGGAATTCAAAGAACGCCAGAGCATATCCAAGATGAATTTGATGGCCGCTTAGATGAAGTTCCTGGGATCTTTTCTTTAATGGATCCGATACCAGGGGCAATTGCTGCCTACGAAGAGTTATCCACTTTATTTGATACCTACATTCTTTCTACCGCACCTTGGGGCAACCCAAGCGCTTGGTCCGATAAATTGCTCTGGGTAAAAGAATACTTGGGCAAGCCAGCCTATAAACGCCTTATTCTGAGTCATCATAAAAACCTCAATGACGGAGACTTCTTGGTAGATGATCGCCTTAAAAATGGAGTTGATCGCTTTAAGGGCGAACATATTCATTTCGCCACACCGGAGTTTCCGGACTGGAACGCGGTAGTGAGTTATTTGAAGCTAAAAGCTTAAGGCCGCTCATGGGCTTACGCTTTCGTAAAGTCTTTTCACTTGGCGGGTTGCTGCGCTTGAATATCAGCAAAACTGGTATTGGGGTTGGCGTGGGGCCCAAGGGGTTTGGCTTGAGTATTGGCTCAAAAGGAATCCGTAGCTCTGTCGGCATTCCCGGTAGCGGACTCTCCTATCAAGACACCACAAGCTGGAAAAAGTTAAATGAATCAACCGACGCGACAGCCGAGCAAATTGATTCAAGTACGAGCGTCGAAAATAATGTCGGCACACATCCCACCTCTACAGTTAACCCTTGGAAAATTGCATTCGGTCTATTAGTTGGAGCTATTTTTATCTGGTATTTGACTTCTTTAAATCAAAAGACAGTCATTCAGCCTCCGGCGTCTCCTACTGTTGCTCCAGCCCCAAATCGTGCGCTGACCTCTCCAGAAATTAGCGAAGTGCAAACATTACTCAATCAAAAGGGTTACAAAGCAGGTTCTGCAGACGGAGTGGTCGGCCCAAAGACAAGGCTGGCAACAAAGGCATATCTCAAAGAAAAAGGCTTACAGCCATCATCGGATTTAGATCTCAATTTTTTAATTAAACTACGCGCTCAATAATCAAAGGCTACTTATCTAATGCAGTAGCCTCTGCAATATTGGAGAACTCCCTTAAGAAGTCCGGGTGGTTCTGTGACAGAAAGCGAATAACCGTCTCGTTTTCAAGCAGCTTCGCCAAATAGCCCTTAGCCAATACCAGATTCAGGACATCCTCTCCATAAGATTGCTCTATTAATTTGTACTGGCCCTCTAGATTGGCCATCTCTTTCTCCATCTTGACCATCTGCTCTGGTGTCACCCCAGTAATTTTTTTGGCGCTATTTTCTTGAACTAGCATGTTGTTCGAGCTTGCTGCCAAAAGTGCCTGCGCATACGGTACGGTTAGATTATTGGTCGCAATCATCAATTCCACGCACTCAATTTGCCGAGTGGGCTTGAGTTTGCGTAAAACAGGGCTCAAGTTCGCTGAGAAGGTCCTGTCTTTTAAGAGTCCAATGGCTTCTGGGCATATTCCATCTAGTAACTTAATCTTCTTGGTGATGTGCTCAACATCAAGCTCTAAGGACTTGGCCAAG
>CAIOIX010000102.1 GCA_903858445.1 uncultured beta proteobacterium | reverse complement strand
CGGAAAGGCCTTTCAAGCACTAGTTGCTCGTAATCTTGATCAGCCAGGCTGTGCAGATGAGTTACTTCCAGTATTTCTTCCAGTGACATCGGCGGCATTATCGAGGAGACGCCGGCTTTTTTGCGCGTACGCATTTTAAAGTGCTCATCCCCCCAGGTGGATATGCACGCTTGAATGATGAAATCTCAACTAGCCCTATGATTGGGCCTCCTTCTACAGCGGGCGCTAGTATTGGTTACGACACACCGGGTTCGTTGGCGTGTCGTTATGGTTTAACAACGGCAGTGCCTGGCTGCGCAGCGAAAGATGCCGTTAATATTCCTTCAGGCGGTTCAGGCGCCATCGCTGTGGTGTTGGCCTATCACTATCCAAACGCATTAAAGGATTTAACGGCTTTTTCTACGCAGTTTGGCTTACCCACCCCAAATCTAAAAGTGGTCTATGCGAATGGTTCAAAAACAGCGCCAGCTAATAGCCCTGCCAATTGGGAAATTGAAGGCGCGCTTGATTTACAATGGGCGCATGCGATGTCGCCAGGGGCGCAGCTTATTTTAGTCGAGGCCAAAACGAACTCAAATGTCGACTTGTTGCAGGCAATTGATGTAGCAACGCAGCAGCTTGCAGCTGGGGTGGGCGGACAAGTCAATATGAGTTGGGGTGGGGCAGAGTTTTCTGCTGAAACAACCGCGACTTATGAAAATCATTTTGCTGCAAACCCATTCAATCCAGGCAATGCAAAGCCTATTGTTTATTTTGCTTCTAGCGGCGACGGGGCTGGCACCAGTTGGCCATGCGTTTCTCCTAATGTCGTATGCGTCGGGGGAACGACAGTCAGAAAGGATCCGGCGACTGGTCAATTAATCGCTCCTGTAGGTTCTCAGGCTACTGAAGTGGCATGGAATTTAGGTGGCGGCGGGGTGAGTGCTTATTTTGCAAAACCTGGTTATCAGACAATTAATCCCTCGACCACTAACCGAGAAGTGCCAGATGTCTCATTGGCAGCTGACCCTCTGACGGGGGCATGGGTGTACTATACTAATTCGAGCACAAAGGCCTCTGGCTGGTACGTGGTCGGTGGAACAAGCTGGTCTTCTCCAGCTTTCGCAGGGATTGTGAATAACAAATCTACATCTTTTCCATTAAGTTCAGCGGCAGCATTAACCAAGTTGTATAACAACAAAGCCACCTTTACTGACGTTCAAAGTGGCTGGTGCGGATCGCTATATTCACTAACCGCGAGCACGGGTTGGGATAACTGCACAGGCGTCGGGCTTCCAAATGGAAATTTCGTTCCATAAACGGATACTCAATAGAGTGTAAAAGACTGGGTTGATTTTTAAAGGTTTTTTTACTTTAGTAAACTTAAAATGTTTGTATAAAGCGAGATTGCATTGATAAAAAATTTAGCTATGACTGCAGTCATAGGCATGGGAACTTTAGTGTTGGTTGGTTGTGCTAATTTATCGGCGCACGATAAAAATACGATCACTGGAGCTGGTGTAGGTGCGCTCGGTGGTGCAATTTTGACTGGAGGCAGCGGATTTGGCACAGTAGGTGGGGCAGCCCTTGGCGGCTTTATTGGAAATCAAGTCAATACAGGCTCCAATCATCCCTCAAAATCTAAAAAGTAAGCCATTGTACCCACTTATAAGTGCCTAATACCTTGTTGATATTAGGCACTTATGACACAATGCCTGTCCTTAATCCATTCAGCCGTTATGCGGCTTTTTTATTTTTTAAGTGGTCATAAGTATGCCAATAATTCGATTGCCTGACGGCTCAGAACGTCCCTTTGAACGCCCAGTTACTGTTGCTGAGGTGGCTGCCAGTATTGGCGCCGG
>CAIOIX010000101.1 GCA_903858445.1 uncultured beta proteobacterium | reverse complement strand
CAGTTGCTGTTAACGACATCTTGTTTGAAATCGAAGCGAAGATTGTGCGTAGCCAGATTTTGAATGGCGAGCCACGTATTGATGGTCGTGATACACGCACTGTTCGTCCGATTGAAATTCGTAATGGAGTATTGCCACGTACACACGGTTCTGCATTGTTTACCCGTGGTGAAACACAAGCTCTCGTCGTAGCAACTTTAGGTACAGCACGTGATGAGCAAATCATTGATGCGCTTGAAGGTGAATACCGCGATCGCTTCATGTTTCACTACAACATGCCTCCCTTTGCCACTGGCGAAACTGGTCGCGTTGGTAGCCCAAAGCGTCGTGAAATTGGTCACGGTCGTTTAGCTAAGCGCGCTTTGATTCCAGTATTGCCAAGCGCAGAAGATTTTGCATATAGCATTCGTGTGGTTTCAGAAATCACTGAGTCCAATGGCTCTTCATCCATGGCGTCTGTTTGCGGTGGTTGTTTGGCAATGATGGATGCGGGCGTTCCGGTTAAGGCACACGTTGCTGGTGTAGCAATGGGCTTGATCCTAGACGGTAATCGTTTTGCTGTGTTGACTGATATCTTGGGTGATGAAGATCACTTGGGCGACATGGACTTTAAAGTAGCTGGTACTGCTAACGGTATTACTGCTTTGCAAATGGATATTAAGGTCCAGGGCATTACTAAAGAAATTATGCAAGTTGCTTTGGCTCAAGCTAAAGAAGGCCGCTTGCATATCTTGAGCAAAATGCAAGAAGCTATGGGTTCCGTTCGCACTGAGTTATCAGCTCATGCCCCACGCATGGTGTCTTTCAAGATTCACCCAGACAAGATTCGTGAAGTGATTGGTAAAGGCGGCGCAACTATTCAGGCTTTAACCAAGGAAACTGGATGCAGCATCGACATTAAAGATGACGGTACTGTAACGATTGCTTCTACTAGTGCTGAAGGCATGGCTGAAGCTAAAGCGCGCATCGAAGGTATTACTGCTGAAGCTGAAGTGGGCAAGATCTACGAAGGTCCAGTCGTTAAATTGCTTGAGTTCGGTGCTTTGGTAAATATTCTTCCAGGTAAAGACGGCCTCTTGCACATCTCTGAAATTTCTAATGAGCGTGTTAAAGAAGTAAAAGATTACCTGCAAGAAGGCCAAGTCGTTCGCGTGAAGTTGTTAGCTGCTGATGAACGCGGTCGTTTGCGCTTGTCGCTCAAGGCTGCAAAGGCTGATGAGGGTGGCACGCTTGCTCCTTTAGCTGCTGCTGAAGCGCTTGCTGAAGTTGCTCCCGAAGTTGCTCCATCTGCTGGTGAAACTGCTTAAGTAATTAAGCGAGATTTTTTATGCGCGTTATTGAGATCAAAGAATTTGGTGCGCCAGAGATGTTGGTGTCGTCCACTCGTCCAGATCCAGCGGTTCCTGCTGCTGGTACTGGCGAGATATTGATTCGTGTGTTGGCCGCTGGTATTAATCGCCCTGACGTTTTACAACGCAAGGGCTTTTACCCGGTACCTGTTGGCGCGTCTGATATTCCCGGACTTGAAGTGGCAGGTGAAATTATTGGTGGCGACCTGTCGCATGCTGACAATGCATTTGGTCTCAAGCTAGGTGATAAAGTTTGCGCTTTGGTGCAAGGTGGTGGGTACGCAGATTTGTGTACGGCCCCGATTGCCCAGTGCTTACCTTATCCAAAGGGATTTACTGATCAAGAGGCTGCTGCTTTGCCTGAAACATTTTTCACGGTGTGGAGCAATGTGTTCATGCGCGGCGAACTATCTGACGGTGAAACTTTATTAGTGCAGGGTGGTTCAAGCGGTATCGGTGTAACAGCCATTCTGATTGCTAAAGCCATGGGTCACCAGGTCTTCGTGACTGCTGGTACTGATGAGAAATGCAAGGCTTGTTTGCAGCTCGGTGCCGACTTAGCGATCAACTACAAGACGCAAGATTTTGTTGAAGAGGTTAAAAAGGCTACTGACGGTAAGGGCGTGAATGTCATTCTTGACATGGTAACCGGTGCTTACGTTCAGCGTGAGATTGATTGCTTGGCTGACGATGGCCGCATTGTGATTATTGCAATCCAAGGTGGATCCAAGGCAGAAGTAAGTACCAATCAAATTCTGCGTCGCCGTTTAACTATTACAGGTTCAACCTTACGCCCTCGTCCAGTATCGTTTAAGAAACAGATTGCCCAGCAATTGCACTCACGGATTTGGCCACTGCTAGATGCAGGTAAGCTAAAGCCAGTGATTTATCAAACCTTCCCAATGGATCAGGCTGCTGCTGCGCATGCTTTGATGGAGTCATCAGAGCACGTTGGTAAGATTGTTTTGACCTCCTAAGAGCCCTGGTTAATTAGTTATGCGCCCACTCATCGTCATTGGCAATTGGAAAATGAATGGCAGTCTCGCTAATAATGAAGACTGGATCAAGGTGGTATGCAAGGGTATGGAGCAAGGCATGCCCGCCGGACGTAAGTTTGCCGTTTGTGCTCCAGCCCCATATTTGGCGCAATGTAATGCATTGATTCAAAAATGCTCTTTGGCATTTATGAGTTTAGGTGCACAGGATGTTTCAGCTCATGCTTCTGGTGCTTTTACAGGCGAGGCTTCTGCTTCAATGCTGAGAGAGCTGGGTTGTAATTATGTGATCGTAGGTCATTCTGAGCGTCGCCATATGCATCATGAAACCGATGGATTAATTGCTGAAAAGGCTTTGCAGGTTCTTGATCAAGGCATGACTCCGGTGATATGCATTGGTGAGTCTGCCGATGAGCGTAATTCAGGCAGGGCTGTTGAAGTTGTCCGAGGTCAAATTGCAAAGCAGGTTGCAGTGTTGCAAGACCGCTTGGCAGATTGTTTGATTGCTTATGAGCCTGTTTGGGCTATTGGTACCGGCAAGGTTGCCAGCGCTCAGCTTGCGCAGGATATGCACCGTGCAATTCGTTTGCAGTTGGCTGAATTTGATGAAGATGTGGCTTCCCATGTGGGAATTTTGTATGGCGGGAGTGTCAAGCCAGACAATGCCGTTGAATTGTTCGCAATGCCTGATATTGATGGTGGATTGATTGGGGGCGCTTCATTGAACCCGCAGGATTTCTTGGCCATTTGTCAGTCATAGATATTTTTACTTGGAGATAAGTCATGGAATGGTTTAAGACTTTGTTGATCGTAGCGCAGATTATTTCTGCTTTGGCGGTCATTTTGCTGGTATTGCTCCAGCAGGGTAAGGGTGCTGATATGGGCGCCGCATTTGGTTCAGGCTCATCGGGCAGTCTTTTTGGTGCCAGCGGTTCAGCCAACTTTTTATCCCGCACAACCGCAATTTTTGCGGCTATATTTTTTATTTGCACCCTTGGGATTACTTGGCTTGGTAATCAGAAGGAAGTAAACCCTGGCGTTTTGTCCGGAACAGTTGCGCCAGTGGTTGCACCAGTTATTCCAGCGCAAGATCCAACAAAACCTGCGGTTCCTAAGTAAAAAAGTGGGTTTTTAGATATTTTTAGCCCCGATTTTTGGGGTTGTGTAGTGGTGCAATGCAGTAGAATTAACGTGTTTTAAAAATGCCGACGTGGTGAAATTGGTAGACACGCCATCTTGAGGGGGTGGTGGCTTAGGCTGTGCGAGTTCGAGTCTCGCCGTCGGCACCAAAATGAGGTAATCCTCAGTAGGAGTAATTGAGTAGTAATTTGTTTTAGATCAATTTGTGGGCTGTAGGAATCATTGATAATTTGACTTATTAATAAAGCGCTTCAGACAATTAACACAGGACTATTTTGACTCTCGCTAATTACTTTCCTGTTTTGCTTTTTATCCTTGTAGGTATTGGGGTGGGATTAGTCCCCATGTTCCTCGGAAAAATTCTGGCTCCTTCGAGACCGGATGCTGAAAAACTCTCTCCATATGAGTGTGGTTTTGAAGCCTTTGAAGACGCGCGCATGAAGTTCGATGTGCGCTACTACTTAATTGCCATTCTCTTCATCCTTTTTGATTTAGAAACTGCATTCCTGTTCCCATGGGGTGTGGCTCTGCGCGATATTGGTTGGTTTGGCTACGCTTCTATGGTGATTTTCCTCTTGGAATTCATCGTAGGTTTCGTATATATCTGGAAAAAGGGCGCTCTCGACTGGGAGTGATAGATATGGCATTAGAGGGCGTACTTAAAGAAGGATTTATTACAACGACTGCGGATCATCTGATTAACTGGACGCGCAATGGTTCTTTGTGGCCAATGACCTTCGGTTTAGCTTGTTGCGCTGTTGAAATGATGCACGCTGGCGCATCCCGTTATGACTTAGATCGCTTCGGGGTTGTGTTCCGTCCATCCCCACGCCAATCAGATTTGATGATTGTTGCCGGCACATTGACCAATAAGATGGCTCCAGCCCTGCGTAAGGTCTATGACCAGATGCCTGAGCCACGTTGGGTTATCTCCATGGGCTCATGTGCCAACGGTGGTGGTTACTACCATAACTCTTATTCAGTAGTACGCGGTTGCGACCGTATTGTGCCGGTGGATATTTATGTTCCTGGTTGCCCTCCAACTGCCGAAGCTTTGATTTACGGCATCATTCAGTTGCAGTCGAAGATTACTCGCACCAGCACGATTGCGCGGAAGGCTTGAAATGTCAGATCGCTTAAATCAACTTGCAGCAAATCTTGAGCGCGTTTTAGGTAAGCGAGTTCAGTCTATTGAAATCGCATTAGGTGAAGTGACCGTTACGCTCAATGCTGATACTTATTACGAGGCAGCATTACTTTTGCGCGATGACCCCGCTTTGGCGTTCGAGCAACTTATTGATATTTGTGGCGTTGATTACCAAGGTTTCCGAGATGGTGCTTGGTCTGGTCAACGTTTCGCTGCAGTCTCTCATTTATTGTCACTGGCCCATAACTGGCGTCTGCGTATGCGTGCCTTTGCGCCAGATGATAGCTATCCAGTCCTTGCTTCCATGACGCCTATTTGGAATAGTGCTAACTGGTTCGAGCGCGAAGCATTCGATCTCTATGGCATCTTATTTGATGGTCACGACGATTTACGTCGCATCTTGACTGACTATGGTTTTGTTGGTCATCCATTCAGAAAAGATTTCCCCATCTCTGGCAATGTCGAAATGATTTATGACCCAGAGCTCAAGCGTGTCGTATATCAACCTGTCACTATTGAAGCGCGCGAAATTACGCCACGCATCATCAGGGAAGAGCAGTACGGAGATCCGGTATAAGTCATGGCAGATATTAAGAACTACACCCTCAATTTTGGTCCTCAACATCCAGCAGCGCATGGCGTATTGCGCTTAGTATTGGAGCTTGATGGAGAAGTCATTCAGCGCGCTGACCCGCATATTGGTTTATTGCATCGCGCGACAGAAAAATTAGCAGAGACTCGTACTTGGATTCAAAACGTTCCCTATATGGATCGTTTGGACTATGTGTCGATGATGTCCAATGAGCATGCTTACGTGATGGCAATTGAAAAGTTGCTGCAAGTCGATGTGCCACTACGTGCGCAATACATCCGCGTAATGTTTGATGAGCTCACACGTTTACTGAATCACCTCTTGTGGATCGGCTGCCATGGCCTTGATGTAGGTGCAATGGCGGTATTCTTGTACGCCTTCCGTGATCGTGAAGATATTTTTGATATGTATGAGGCTGTATCTGGTGCGCGTATGCACGCTGCTTACTACCGTCCAGGTGGCGTATATCGAGATCTGCCCGATCAAATGGCTCAATACGATAAATCTAAGATTCGCAGTGCTTCTGCAGTAAAGCGTTTGAATGAAAACCGTAGTGGCACATTGCTTGATTTCATTGAGCAGTTTACTAATGGCTTTGACGCCAATGTTGACGAGTATTGCAATCTCTTGACTGATAACCGCATTTGGAAGCAACGTTTAGTCAATATCGGCATCGTGACCCCAGAGCGTGCATTACAGCTTGGCTTTACTGGCCCAATGTTGCGTGGTTCTGGTATCGAGTGGGATTTGCGTAAGAAGCAGCCATACGAAGTCTATGATCGCCTTGATTTTGATATTCCTGTTGGCGTGAATGGCGACTCCTATGATCGTTATTTAGTGCGCATGGAAGAAATGCGTCAATCTAATCGCATCATCAAGCAGTGCGTTAAATGGCTCAAAGAAAATCCAGGCCCTGCGATGAGTGATAACCATAAGGTTACTCCACCAAAACGCGTGGATATGAAAACCAATATGGAAGAGTTGATTCACCACTTCAAATTATTTACTGAAGGTATTCACGTTCCTGATGGCGAGGCTTACTCAGCAGTTGAGCATCCTAAGGGTGAGTTTGGCATCTATTTGATTTCTGATGGTGCCAACAAACCGTATCGCATGAAGATTCGTGCTCCAGGATTTGTCCATCTTTCCGCAATGGATGAGAT
>CAIOIX010000100.1 GCA_903858445.1 uncultured beta proteobacterium | reverse complement strand
TCAACGGGTACGTCAGCGCACTCAATCCATTTACCATGACGGGTTTGCAGACCGCATACGGCGCGGCATGGTTCGGCAATAAATCACAACTCCAAACATCGTGCCCCTTGGACTTAAAGGCTTCTCGGACTATTCCGCTAAATTCGCAAGCAATTAATACTTTCATGGCTACCTTTTTAAACTATAAAAAAAGATTGGTCAAGCCGGATTTGGGGCGGTTAGAAGCAATTAGAGGCGGTTTTGGCGTGATTTACTCTGTAATACTATTAAAAATAGATAAGTTTAAAGATTTCTGAATTTGACATCTTTTAATCCCCTCCCCTCTGGATTTTTAGACACTATTATAAAAATAATGTTTTCCAATTATTTGCGAAGGCGTTCCTCCTTTGGCCCAAGCCGGATGAGCGTCAACCTCATGGTAATAAAGGGCCGAGACGTTTCTTTTGATTGTCTTTAGGATTAGTCCTTGCGCTATTTCAAGGTTAGATTCCAGCCATTGATACTCGGGTTTTTTTAATGCTGCATCAAAATCAGTGGCTATCTCTACCGCCCCGGCGTGATTAAGGTCTAGGGGATCGTCTATGGTCCAGGAGAACTGCTCCAACGCAAGGATAACGGATTGTATCGAATTACCATATAAAGCCCCCCACCGCTTATGGGCTTGCCCCCAATCCACACGATTAAGAACAACCGAACCAATGGCCACCCTGCCGGCGTAACTCTCACCACGGGCCTCCCGATCGATCGTCAACCCCAATAATTGTTCATCTGATAGTTTAGAAAATGGACTAGTCATTTAAACCCTCCTTGTCATTTTCAGGTGTTAATATCCGCACTGTGAGTGGTGCGCTTTTCCACACCGTCAAAACATTTTTTTAAATTTATGTGGTGTGGATTTCCCCACTTGTTTGCCAATTTTATCTATTTCTGACGGTGTGCATATCTACACCCCTTATAGAATTAGCCATGTCCCCTGTCTTAGACTTTATCCCTTCCCATGTATCTATAAACTTATAGATATTAGTTCTCCTAAACATACCACCAACAAAAGACTTCTCGATAAACCCAAGCTCTACAAGTTGAGAAATTGACCTTGAAAAAGTATGTTTATCCATATAGGGCATTGCATGAGAATAAGGGAATTTTACTTCAAGATCATCGTAGTGTTTGCATTGGGCTTTCAAAAGAAGGTAGGCAGTCCTTGAGGCGTTAGTAAGTTGTATAAAAGCTGGACTTTTTATCATGTCTTTTAGAATAGGGACAAAAGGTGGAAGTTTTTTAGAAGGCCCTCTATCTCGCCTTCTCATTTCTCCTTAAAACTAAAAAAGCGCCGATCCTGAGGGATTGCGCTCCCGATTAATCTTTCCATAATCTCACCCCCGTAGAAGGATTTTATTGGTCATGCCCCCGATATTCTACGGATACCGGGGCAAGGGGCAGCCAACCCGCATGACCTAAATTAATGAAAAGTATCTCAGAAAATTATCAGAATGTCAAGAAAATTATTTTACTCCTTACTTATGCAATCAAGCCGGTCTTGTTGAATATCAAGCCGGTCTTGCTGATCGTCCAATCGGTGTTGTTGTGTGTCAAACCGGGTACGCTGGCCATTCCATCGCCCTTGTTGAATACAAAGAGCCTGAACAATTTCATTCATTCGGGTCAGGCAGTCCTTTCGTTCGTCCCGGCATTTATTAAAGTCGGTCTTGAGTTCGGCGTGTCCCTTTTCATAGTTAATCTTGAAATCGGTTAGCTTTTCGATTAAGTCGTACTTTAAGATTTCAAGGATGCCGACTGCTTGGGATGCCATTACATTCGGGTGCGACTTGACTATGGCGATTAGCTCACGGCGCAGTTGGTCGCACTCCTCTTGGTA